>DASSBE010000161.1:0-27768 GCA_035699065.1 Nocardioidaceae bacterium | reverse complement strand
GAGGGACTGACGTTCCCGGGACCCGACGCACACATCGTCCCGGGCGGCTGAACCCGGCACACTGTGCGGCATGGTGGATGACTTCGTCGTAGCACGCAGCGGGTCCGGGTGCGCTCCTGCGTACGACGGGGGCCCCCATCGACCTGGTCCTCGACCGGGCCCGCGAGAACCGTCACAGCTCGTGTTCACCCGCGTCCGCGGCGGGCGCCAGGCGATCTTCTGGCAGACCTCCCGCACCGCGAAGCAGGCCAGGCCGGCGGTCGCCGCTCCCTCGGCCCGGGCCGCGGGCATTCCCGACCTGGAGATCCGGCCGAGGTGCGCGCCTGCGCGCTGACGCAGGGCATTGCGGTCTCGGACCGGGGCCGCGTCAAGCAGCAGATCTTGGACGCCTACCGGGCCGCTCGGGCCACCGGCGCGGGCTGACTCACACCTGCGGCATCACGTTCGCCGCGATCAGGCCGAGGTGGTCGAGGTCGGACAGGTCGAGCGCCTGGACGTAGACCCGCTGTGCTCCCGCGTCGCCGTACTGCCCGATCCGGTCCACGAGCTCCGCGGGTGTCCCGGCGAGCCCGTTGGCCCGCAGCTCGTCGACGTCGCGTCCGATCGCCTCGGCCCTCCTGCGGATCTCCGGCTCGTCACGACCGCAGCACACGACGAGGGCGTTGGAGTAGCACAGGGACTCAGGGTCGCGGTCGATGCCGGCGCACGCCCGCCGTACCCGGTCGAAGATCCTGCGGGTCTGCTCGAGGGACTCGAACGGGACGTTGAACTCGTCGGCATACCGCGCGGCCAGCGCCGGCGTCCGGCGTCTGCCCTTGCCGCCGACGAGCACCGGCGGGTGCGGATCCTGGACCGGCTTGGGAAGGGCGGGGGAGTCCGTGAGCCGGTAGTGCTCCCCGGCGAAGCTGAACGTCTCCCCGGCCGGGGTGTCCCAGAGGCCGGTGACGATCGCCAACGACTCCTCGAGCCGGTCGAAGCGTTCAGCCACGCCGGGGAACGGGATGCCGTACGCCGTGTGCTCGGCCTCGAACCAGCCGGCGCCGATCCCGAGCTCGACCCGGCCGTCGCTCATCTGGTCGACCTGGGCCACCGAGATCGCCAGCGGACCGGGCAGCCGGAAGCTGGCCGAGGTCATCAGGGTGCCGAGCCGGATCCGGCTGGTGTCGCGTGCCAGCCCGGCCAGCGTCACCCACGCGTCGGTCGGGCCGGGAAGGCCCTCGGTGCCCATTCCGAGGTAGTGGTCCGAGCGGAAGAACGCCCCGAACCCGAGGTCCTCCGCGGCCCGCGCGACGCTCACCAGGTCGTCGTAGGTGGCGCCTTGCTGGGGTTCGGTGAAGACACGCAGTTCCATGGTTCCTGGTGCCACCGCACGGCTGGGTCAAACCCTCCCGGCGAGCTGCATCGAGGCACACGGCGCCAGCTCGAGCGTGGGCAGCAACGTGGCCTGGTAGGCATGGTAGATGTCCGGCTTCCCCTCCCACAGCTGCGCCGACGGCACGTTGTGCGCGTCCAGCTCGTGGTGCCAGCTGCCGCCGACCGGGTCGATCAGGAAGCGCTCGATGAAGCCCCAGAACCTCTGCTGCCAGTCGGCGTAGCACTGCTCCTTCGTACGGCGGTTCAGGGCGGCGGCTGCCGCGACGGCCTCCGCATGCACCCAGTGCAGCCGGGACCGGACCACCGGCTGCTGGTCCCAGTCGACCGTGTAGACCAGGCCCGGCTCCCCGTCGACGTGCCAACCGCTCGTGACCGCGGCCGCGAACAGGGAGCGGGCGTCCTCGAGCAACCATCCCGGCGGTTCAGTCAGCGAGGCCTCCAGGTCCAGCAGCAGCCGGGACCACTCCAGGAGGTGGCCCGGGGTGCAGCCGTAGGGCCGGAACTGGTCGGCGGGGGAGTCGCGGTTGTAGTCGGGCAGCGGCACCCAGTCCGCGGCGTAGTGCTCGGGGAGGTAGTAGCCGAAGGTTCGCGCCACGCCGTGGATCAGGTGCTCCGCGATGTGCAGGGCGCGCCGGTGCCAGTCGGCGTCGCCGGTGACGTCACCGGCGGCCAGGAACGCCTCCACCATGTGCATGCTGGAGTTCGCGCCACGGTACGGCTCGGCGTACCGCAGCTGCCGGTCGAACCCGTCCACGACCCGGCCGGCGTCGTCGAGGAAGTGACGCTCCACCACCGCGAGCGCGTCGGCGAGCAGGTCGTCGGCCTCGTCGATGCCGGCGACCACGGCGCTGGTCGCGGCGAGAACCACGAACGCGTGCCCGTAGGCCTCCTTCGTCGAGTCGACCGGTCTCCCGTCGGGTGCGACGGCCGCGTGCCAGCCGCCGTACGGCGTGTCGCGCAGCGGGCCGGTGAGCGACCGGACGCCGTGGCTGGCCAGCTCGGCGGCGCCCGGTTCACCGCGCAGGTGGGCCAGCGCGAAGCAGTGGGTCATCCGAGTGGTGACCCAGGTGTGCACCGGCCGGGTCGGGTCCGGCACACCACGGTCGTCGAGCCACAGGAACCCGGTGGACGTGTCCGCCGACGCGCGGGCGAAGTCCAGCAACCGGTGGCCTTCCGCGGTGGGGTCGGTCATCCCTTGACCGAGCCGGCCATCAGCCCGCCGACGAAGTACCGGCCGAGCAGGATGTAGACCAGCAGCGTCGGTGCCGAGGCGATCAGCGCGCCGGCCATGCTCGAGGAGTAGTTCTGCAGCTGGCCGCTGGCCAGGAAGTTGAGTGCGATCGTCACCGGCCCGTTGCGGGAGTTGGAGAAGAACAGCGCGAACAGGTAGTCGTTCCAGGCGGAGGTGAACTGCCACATCAGCACCACCACGAAGGCGGGCAGCGAGATCGGGAAGATGACCGAGGCGTAGGTGCGCAGCATCCCGGCACCGTCCACCCGGGCCGCCTCGATGAGCTCCGCCGGGACCCCCGCGTAGTAGTTGCGGAAGATCAGCGTCGTGATCGGCAGCCCGTAGACCACGTGCAGCACGATCAGGCTGGGGATGCCGGACGGTACGCCGAGACCCTGCATCAGCTGCACCAGCGGGATCATCACCGACTGGTAGGGGATGAACATCCCGAACAGGATGAGGGTGAACACCAGGTCCGCGCCCGGGAAGCGCCAACGCGAAAGCACGAAGCCGTTCATCGAACCGAGCATCGCCGAGATCACCGCGGCGGGGATCACCATCGCGAACGTGCGCCCGAGCGCCGGGGCGAGCACCTCCCAGGCATGCTTCCAGCCCGCGAGCTCCCACTCTCTCGGCAGGTTCCAGGCGCGGGACGGCGTGGCGTCTCCGGCGCCCTTGAAGCTGGTGACCAGCAGGACGTACGCCGGCATCAGCACGATGCACAGGAACAGCAGCAGGAGCGCGTAGCGCAGCGTGCGCAGCAGCGCCTTGTTGTTCCGGCTCACCGCCGCCGGGGCGGCCGACCTCGGGGCGGCAGGCAGGGCCTCGGTGGTCATCGGTGGCGCTCCTGTCGGTAGGTGAACACCAGGTAGGGCACGATCAGCAGCGCGACGATCAACAGCAGCACCATGCCGATCGCCGAGGACTTGGCGTAGTCGCCTCGGGTGAACTCCACCCACATCTGGGTGGCCGGCACCTGGGTCGTGTAGTTGGTCTGGCCGGCGATCGCCATGATCAGGTCGAAGACCTTCAGCGACATGTGGCCGACGATGATGACCGCGGACAGGGCCACCGGGCTCAGCTGCGGGAAGAGCACGTACCGGTAGAGCTGCCACTCCGAGGCCCCGTCGATCCGCCCCGCCTCACGCAGCTCTTCCGGGATGCCCCGGAAGCCGGCCAGGAACAGCGCCATGATGTAGCCGGACAGCTGCCACACCGCCGGCATCGCGATCGCGACGATGCCCCACGTCTCGTCTGTCCACCACGGGTTCTGCAAGAAGTCGAGGCCGAGCCCGCCGAACAGCCGGTTCAGCCCGGAGGCCCGGTCGCCCTCGGCGTTGTTGAGCATCCACCGCCAGACCACGCCGGAGGCGATGAACGAGACCGCCATCGGGAAGAGGTAGACCGCGCGGAACAGCGACTCCCCGCGGGCGCCGCGCTCGAGGAGCCAGGCCCACAGGAAGCCGAACACCAGGGTGCCGACCAGGAACGCCGCCGTGTAGAGCAGCAGGTTGCGCAGCGAGTACATGAAGGTGTCGTCGGAGAACAGTGCGGTGTAGTTGTCGAGCCCGACGTACCCCTTCGCAGGCAGCCGGGTGTGCCGGTCCTGCAGCGAGGTGTTGAGGTTGGCGCCGATCAGCCCGTACACGAAGATGCCGACGAGCACGATCGTGGGGGAGATCAGCAGGAGGGGCGGACCCCAGGTCCTTGGTCTTCTGAGCACGGTTGCCCTCTCAGCGTGCGAACGGTCCGGCCGTGGTCGTTGCTGCCCTCGGCTGCGACGACCAGGCCGGACCAGATCCGCGGTTCGGCGTCAGATCACTTGGCGGCGTTCTTCTCCGCCGCGGCGGCGAGCCCGTCCTGGAGCTCGGCGACGTCCTGGTTGCTCCCGAACTTGCTGATCGCCGCCGTGATGTCGGTGAGCCAGCTGACCGACGCGGCCGCACCGTGTGCCAGCGAGGAGACGATCTCGTCGTTCGTCCAGGACTCGATGGCGGTCTGCTGGTACGGGCCGAAGTCGTCGGTGTTCGCCTCGGTGTTCGCGGGGATCGAGCCCTTGGCCTTGTTGAAGGCCTCCTGGCCCTCGGCGCTGGCCACGGTGTCGAGCCACGCCTCGGTGCCGGCCGGGTTCGGGCCGCCGACGGGCATCGTGAACGAGTCGGCCAGGAAGTCGAACACGCCGTCGGTGCCGGGCACCGGGAAGGTCACGTAGTCGGTGTCGAACTTCTTGTCCTGCGACGCGAACGCGGCCTCGGCCCAGTCGCCCATCACGTTGAAGCCGGCCTCGCCGTCGATCACGAGCTGGGTGGCGTCGGGCCAGTCGAGCGACTGCCGGTCGCTGTTGGTGTAGGACATCAGCTTCGCGTAGTCCTCGAGCGCGCCCTTGACCTCGGGGCCGGACCAGTCGGTGGTCCCGTCCCAGAGCCCGTTGTAGCCGTCGGCGCCGAGATCCGCGAGCAGCACGGTCTCGAGCAGGTTGACCTGCGTCCAGTCGGTGGCGATGGACAGCGCGATCTTGCCGTTCGCCTTCACCTTGTCCAGCGCGGAGAACCACTCGTCGAGCGAGCCGTAGGTGGCCTTCGGGTCGACGCCTGCCTTCTCGAGCACGGCCGGGTTCGCCCACACGACGTTGGCGCGGTGGATGTTGGAGGGGACCGAGTAGATCTCACCGTCCTGCTCGAGGCGGTCGAGCAGGCCCTCGGGGAAGAGCTCGTTCCAGCCCTTCTCCTCGTACATGTCCGAGAGGCCCTCGATCTGGCCCTGGTTGATGTAGTCGGTCAGCTCGGCGCCCGCGTGTGCCTGGAAGGTGGCAGGCGGGTCGTTGGTCTGCAGGCGGGACGCGAGCACGTTCTTGGCGTCGCTGCCGGCGCCACCGGCGACGGCGCCGTTGACGAACTCGAAGTCCGCGTGCTGCTCGCCGAACACCTTCACCAGCGCGTCGAGGCCCTCCTTCTCACTGCCTTCGGCCCACCACGTGAAGACCTCGACCTCCTTGGTGTCGGCGCCGCCGCCGCTGCCGCCGGCATCACCGCCTCCACAAGCGGCCAGCGTGAGCAGACTCGCGGTCGCCAGTGCGGCGAACAACTTCCTGGGGGTGGCTCTCATGGTGGCTCCTCAACCTTTCTGCGGCGGGTCGCTCGGCGCTGTGCCCGCCTGTCGTCCAAACGTAGGGTTCGAGATTACGACTAGTCAATGCATAAAGATGACCATTTCGGCTATGTTTTTGTGCGTGCCGTTGAATAACTGCCCTACGCTGAGCCCATGACGGAGCCCGGCCAGGGATCTCTCGAACGGTTGCGGTTGACCAACCGCACCACCGTTCTCGACCTGCTCGCGCGCTCGGGGCCGTTGAGCCGGGCCGACGTCACCCGTGCCACCGGGCTGTCGCGGACCACCGTGTCCAACCTCGTCCGCGAGCTGTTGCACGAGGAGCTCGTCGCCGAGTCGGCCGACCGCGGGCAACCGCACAAGGGTGGCAGCGGCCGGCCGCCCACACTGCTCTCGCTGCGGGGACTTCCGGGCGCCGTGGTCGGTGTCGACATCGGCCACCGCCACGTAAGGGTGGTCGTCGCCGAGCTGAGCGCCACCGTGCTGGCCGAGCAGTCGGTCGTGCTCGATGTGGACCATGCCGCAAAGGTCGTGCTCGACAAGGCCGCCGAGATGATCCGCGCGACGCTCGCCGAGTGCGACGTACCGATCGACCGGGTCGTCGGCTTCGGGATGGGTGTCCCCGGTCCGGTCGACCCACGGACCGGGATGATCACCTCCGCGATCCTGCCCGGCTGGATCGGCCTCGCGCCCGCCGATGAGCTGTCCGCCCGGATCGGCGTCCCGGTGAGGATCGACAACGACGCGAACATCGGTGCCCTCGGCGAGCTCACGTTCGGCGCCGCCCAGGGACTTGCGGACGTCATCTACGTCAAGGCAGCGGGAGGCCTCGGTGCAGGCCTGGTCCTGGGCGGTCAGCTGCACCGGGGGGCGACCGGGATCGCCGGCGAGATCGGCCACGTCCGGCTGAACGAGGCGGGCCCGGTCTGCCGCTGTGGCAACCGGGGCTGCCTGGAGACACAGGTCTCCGCCCCGAAGCTGGTCGAGGTCCTGCAGCCGGCGCACGACGAGGAGCTGACCGTGGAGCGCATGCTCGAGCTCGACCGCAGCGGGGACGCGGGCGTCAACCGGGTGCTCGACGACGCGGGGCGCTCCATCGGTCGGGTGCTGGCGGACCTGAGCAACCACATCAACCCGGCGGCGATCGTGGTAGGCGGGGCGATGGGCCAGTCCACCGCGCTGTTGAACGGGATTCGCGACTCGGTGGACCGCTACGCGCAGCCGGACATCGCCGCGACCATCCGGATCACCGCCGGTGCGCTCGGCGAACGTGCCGAGGTGATGGGTGCGCTCGCGCTCGCGAGGGACGTCACCGCGGTGACCAGCGGCTGAGGGCGGCGCGCAACCGGACGAGCGTTTTTACTTTGCGCGTGGTCGGACTATGCCGGTCTGGCCCCTTTGGGTGGTTCTGAGGGGTCTGTCCGCCTGAGGACGTTTCGCGGTGGTGCTTTTGCCACGGAAAGGCCGTTATGGTCGCGGGACGCTCTCGCTCGGGGTGAGCAGCCGACCCGCGGTTCTCGTCACCCGATCCTGGTGCCCGCGGCCTCGCCGAGGGAGTGCCATGCGCGTCGTCTCCGACCGGAACCAGCACAGGTCACGAGCTGCCGGACGCCGTGTCCGGCAGGCCTCCGTCGTCCTGGTCGCCTGTCTGGGGATGTTGGCCAGCACAGCGGTGGGTCCCGCGGCGGCCGACGAGAACGTCCAGCAGAGGTCCGCGATGCGGATCGGGGTCCTGGCACTCGCCGACGCGATCGCCGCCGTCGGCCGGACACCGGAGCTGGCCGAGCCGATGCCGTTCACTCGCACCTCCGCGGCCGACGTGCTCCAGCTCGACGACGTCGTGACCCAGTCCCTGCTCGACGCGTTGGCCGGCAATGACCTCGAGACCGCACTGACGCAGGTGCCCGGAATCGTCGATCCGGTCGTCGACGAGGACGGGACCCGGTTCAGCTTCGGCTACGAGCGGCAGGTGACGGTGCCGCTCGAGCTCGCCCACGACGACGGTGACCTGCGGTTCGGCACCAACGAGGGTGCCGAGGACCTCGCCGTCAGACTGGCCACGCCGCAGAACGGTGAGCGGTTCGTCGTCGAGGTCGACCCGGATCAGCCGGAGGTCCTGCTGCAGTTCGCGCTGGTCAGCGAGCCGGAGCTCGAGCTCTCGATCGCCGTGGCCGACGACGACATCGCGCCGTTCCCGGCGCGCCAGGGCTTTACCGACATCGAGGTCACGGGCGGCAGCTACACGATCGACCGGCGGGCCGACATCACGCTCCGGGACCCCAACGGGCGGGGGCTGCTGACCCTGGAGGACCTGAAGTTCTCGACCCTGCCGGACCTGTTCCGCATCGAGCGGACGACCGACGAGGTCGATATCGCCTTCGACGTCGCGCTTCCCGACGACGTCGCGGTTACCGGCGGCGCCGATGCGGACCGGCGCGGATCACTGACGCTGTCGAACGCCCCGCGCCCGGCTGCGGCGACGACCCCCGTCTGGCCGCAGGCCGCCGACGCCGCACGCAGCTACGGCGATGCGCTCGACATGCTGACCCACCTCTCGCGTGCGGACGGGATGACCGCGCTGGCGGAGTACACCGGGGCGACGCTCGCCCTGCAGGACGCCGCGGACGTCGGGTTCCCCAACCTGGCCGGTGGTCTCGCCGACCTGTTCGCGCCCGGTGACGAGCTGCTGGACATGCTGTCCACGTCGGCGGTCGCCGATATCCGCTGTGGTCTCACGCCGGCGAACCCGCCGGCCGGGGTGGCCGCTCCCGGCGACACCGTCTACTGCGACGCCGTCACCGCAGAGGGACTCGCCGAGGTCGTCTCCGCCCGCTGGTCGACGAGCAGCGGCACCATCGAGACCACCGGCCCTGCGCAGACCGACGCGGTCGGCTCGAGCTCGAAAGGGCCCAGGGGCCCCAGGGGCACGGTCCGGATCGACGGCTCCGACGGCGAGCCGGACGTGAGCGTCGAGATCACCTTGAAGGACGGAACGACGCTGACCGCACGGACGATGCCACGGACCGTGCAGGACGTGGTGACCCGCGTCCAGGAGCTCGCCGAGCCGGACGCCAGGGCCGGCGGCGCCTCGGCGACCGTCAACCTGGCCGAGGACCGGGTCGACGTCGCGGTGAGCCTGAGGGCCGAGCGCGCCCGCGCCGAGCTGAGCATCGGTAACCCGGCCACGCTGGGGGCACTCGTCGGCCTGACCGGTCTGGAGAACGCCGACTCGACCGCGACCGCGGAAGCGAGCGGGGCGACGTTCGACGTCGGGTTCGGCATCCCGGACGCTCGTACCGACCCGGACCGCTCCACGGTGCTGCTGCCGCGCGACAACACCCTGATCGAGGTGGACGACCTCAGCGCGACCGCCCCGTCGGACCTGACGGGACTGTCCGGCCGGATCGGGTTCCTCGACGTCTCGGTGGACGTCGACGACGTCACTCTGGGCCGGCGGGGCGACGCCCCCGTGGTCGCGCTCACCCGCCCCGACAACGAGCCGATCGAGCTCAGCGACCTGCTGACCGACCAGGGCACGCTGGCAAGCGGAGCGCTCGGCCTGGTATCACGGCTCGAGGCCGGCGTCGCGTTCTCGGCCACCGAGCTGCCCCTCCCGGCAGGCAGCTTCGCGTCCGGAGGGCAGGGCGCCGCATCCGGCTCCGCCGAGGTCACCTGGGGGACCGACGGGCTGCCTCGGGTCGGCTTCTCCGAGGGGTACGACGACCTCCGCGTGTTCGACCCGGTGCCGGCCACGTTCCTGACCGGCACGGCAGCGGTCACGCACGACTCGGACCAGGTCACCGACCTTGCGGACCCCACCAGGACCGTGTCCGTCGACTCCGACACCGTCAAGGTCAGCGTGCCGGGCAGCGATCTGTTCACCGCCCTGGGCGCCCCGCACGAGGACGGGGTCCAGGTGACCCGGCGGCTGGTCGCCCCCGGTGTCTCGTGCCTCAACGTGACCGTCGAGGATGCGCACACCCTGACCTGCGAGGGGCTCGCGCCCGACGGCACCGCGGCGTTCGCCGACGGCGACACCGTCGACCTGATCGTGCTCGGTGACCCGTTCGCGTTGCGGGACGGGATCATCGAGGGGCTCACCGGCTCGCTGAACGCCTTCGAGCGGTTGGCCGGCGACAACAGGCCGCGTGACGGCTTCCACGACGACCAGTACACGTCCACGCTGCCGCTGGTCGACCTCACGCCGGCGCAGCTGGCGGAGGAGCGGACCACGCTCGCCGACGGGCTGGCCGGGCTCACCGACGCCGCGACCGAGGACGAGTCCGGGACCAGGGGCTCCCTGCTGCCGGTCTCCAGCGCCCAGCAGCTCAGCACCGCGGTGAAGTCCCTGGTCGATGCGCACAGCACGCTCGGTTACACGCTCGGCGCCGGCGAGCTGGGGGTCGCGCTCACCACCGCGCCACCGGCCGGGACGCTGAAGGCGCCCCTCCGGTTCTTTGTGGGCGGAACCGGTCAGGTCGTCAGTGACAAGCCGGTGAGCGTCGACGTCGACTCGCAGACGACGCTTGCGATCGACGTCGACGTCACGACCGCGCGTCCCAGCATCGCCGACAGCACCGGTACGACGTCGCGGGCCAGCCTGGACACGGACGTGCCGACCGGCACGCTGCGCGCCGGCGTCGGCCAGTTCACCCTGCGTCAGGGCAGCTCTGCGCTCCTCGACGTCACCGTGACCACCACGTACGTCGGTGGCAGGCAGCAGCTCGAGACGGCACGGACGACGACCGCCCCGGTGGACGACAACGGCAACGCCGCGTCGGCCGACCTCGCCATCGCCGACCGCGACGACAACCTGCGTTACTCGGCCCGGGCCACGGACTCCTCCGGCGGGACCGGGGCAGTGCAGCCGGGCCCCGAGGCGATGCAGGTGAAGTTCCTCGCCGAGGGCCTGGACGGTCTGGCCGCGGCGGTCGATTCGGCGCTGGACGGTGCGGCACCGCGGAACACGCCCGACGGCGTCCCTGTCTCGGCACCGCTGATCGGCTCCGACCTCGACGCCGGTGCCGACGTGTCCGGTGTGCTGAAGGACCTGACCAGCGCGCTGCGCGACCGGCTCGGCGAGTCCGCCGTGGCCGACGCCGCCACCGCCGATCAGCTCGAGACCGCCCTCGAGGCGGCAACCGACGCTGCCCTCGACAGCCAGGACGCGGTCACCGGGACCGGTGTCAGCGCAGCGGTCACGTGCACGGACGAGTGCGCCCCCTGCGAGGACGACGCGGGCGACGCCGGCGACGCGGGCGACGCCCCTGAGGCTCCGTGTGCGTCGGACGGGCCCACCGCCTGGGACACGGTCAGCGTCAGCGCCACGCTTCAGGGAGTCGAGAAGCAGGACGGCGAGACCCCGTTCTCGGTCGGCCTGGCCGGCCTCAACGTCCGGTCCGACCAGATGGTGAGCACCACCACCAGCTGGACGCTGCCGATCACCCTCGAACTCGTCCGCGGCCAGGGACCGCGCGTCACCATCGACGAGGGAGACGCCCTCGCCCTGAAGGTGGACGCCGAGCTGCCCGCCGCCGCGGACGTCGACGCATCGGTCCTCGGACCGGCCGTCACCGACGAGACCTGCACCAAGGCGCGCTGCCTGCCCGCGATCGTCGGCTACCTGCCGGCCATGCTGACCACCGACGACGCCGGCGGCAGTGTCGACCTGACCGTCAACGTCGCGCCAGAAGCCGGTTCCTACGACCTGTTCGACCTGTACGACGGGAAGCTGCAGGCGACCCCCTCCTTCGCCGCCGGCGACTCGGCCGAGACCGGTCTCGAGCTCGACTTCGAGACGGTGGCCTCGGACTTCGGCAGCTTCGACCTCGTCGGCCAGATCAACGTGCCGTGGAGCCCCGAGGGCGGCTTCGACCCGGTCACCTACAAGGACGTGAAGCTCGATGTGGGCGAGGTCATCGCGACACTCGCCACACCGTTCGCCGTCGCCGACCCCTACCTCGGGCCCGCCCGCGACGTGATCGACGTGCTGCGTACCCCGATCCCGGTGGTCTCGGACCTGTCCGAGCTGGCGGGTGGGTCCAGCATCTCGCTGCTGAGCCTGCTCGACTCCATGTCGGGCGCCGACGCACGGCTGGAGCTCGCGTCTCGGATCATCACCTTCATCGACACCGCGTCGAGCATCACCGAAGCCATCGCGCCGTACGCGAACAAGGACGTCCCGCTCGCCGAGCTGGCGAAGTCCGGCGAGCTGCTCAGGATCGACCCGGCCGAGGTCGCGCTCCTCGACTCCTGCACCCAGACCGTCAGCACCCGCACGACGACCTCAGCCACACCGAAGACGACCAAGGCCGCGTGCCCCTCACCGGATGACGCCAACCAGAAGCGCTCAGGCGCCCGCGGCCAGACCGCCGGCGAACAGCGTCGCGGGGTCCGCGGCACCAGGACCAGCGTGGCCCGGAGCACCCGCAGCATCACCGGCTCGGCGCCCGGCTTCTCGATCCCGTTCCTCGAAGACCCCGACCAGCTGGTCGACGTACTCACCGGAGAGGGCGAGGCGTCCTACTTCCGCCTCGACTTCGGCAGCCTCGTCGCCGAGGTCGCCTACACCCAGAGCTTCGGGCCGATCATGGCCGGGCCGGTGCCGATCAAGCCGTTCGTCGGCGGCTCCATCCGGGTCGAGGGCCGGATGGCCGTCGGGTTCGACTCGATGGCGCAGACCCTCGCCGTACGCTCGCTGTCCCACCCGGGCGACGTCGCCGGCCTGGTCGAGGCCTACGGCGCGTTCGACGGTGGCGACATCCTCCGCGAGGGCTTCTATCTCGACGACCTCGATGCCGAAGGTGTCGACGTGCCCGAGGTGAAGCTGGTGACCACCCTCGAGGCCGGCGCGGGGGTCAGCATCGGGATCGTCACCGCCGGGTTGAAGGGCGGGGTCACGCTGACCATCAACCTCGACCTCAACGACCCCAACGACGACGGCCGGATCCGCACCGCCGAGATCCGCGACGTGTTCGCCGGCAACAAGGAGTGCATCTTCGACGCGAGCGCGACGATCGAGGCGTTCATTCAGCTGTTCTTCGAGATCAACCTGCTCTTCACGACCCAGACCTACGACATCGACCTGCTACGCCTCGGCCCGTACAAGCTGTTCGAGTACGGCTGCGCGGACCTCGTCCCCACCCTGGTCGTCTGGGACGCCGGGAAGCAGCAGCTCGCGCTCACCTCCGGCACCCGCAGCGACCAGCGTGGGCTGCCCGCGTTCACCGACATCGCCGAGGACTACGAGGTCCGGCAGTTCGACACCGGCGGGGGTGCCGGCACAGCCGGTGGCTCGACGATGTTCGAGGTCTCCGCCCTCAACCGCGTCCAACGGGTCGAGGTGAAACCCGCCGGCGACGACTTCCTGGTCACCGTCTACGAGGTCGCCGTGGCGGCGTCCACGACGGTACGCGAGACGAAGACCGTCGACGACCTGTCCGGCCTCGGGTTCCTCGCCGACGGCGGCACCAAGGACGACCGGCTCTCGTTCCTGCCCGGCGAGACCTACGAGGGAGGCGAGCTCGTCGCCACGTCGTTCAGCACACCGGTCACCGTCCATGGGAACGAGGGCTCCGACCTGCTGGTGACCGGTGAGGCCGACGACACCATCGGTGGCGGTCCGGGCGGGGACAGCATCAGCGCCGGCCTCGGCGACGACCTGGTCGACGGTGCTGCCGGCGACGACATCGTCGACGGAGGCGCCGGCATGGACGACCTCGTCGGTGGACCCGGCGCCGACCGGCTCGAGGGCGGACCCGGTCCGGACCGTGCCGTCGGCGCGGAGGGCAACGACGTCCTGGTCGGGGGGCCGGGTCGTGACGTGCGTGCCGTGCTCCTGGCCGGGGTGGAGGACTCCGTCGCGACCCAGGTCGAGCTCGGCTTCGACAGCGGCGACGCCCTGGTCGGCGGACCGGGTGACGACACCGTCGACGGTGGCGACGGTTCCGACATCGCCGTGGGGGGCGACGCGTCCGAGATCACCGGCCGCCCGCTCGCGGCACAGTTCGGTCCGGGCGAACGCACCGTGAACGTGCTCGCCCGGGGCGGGACGAACCCCGCACCGCAGCTGGTCCCGATCCGGACCGTGACGGTCCCGGGCCCGGCCGAGCTCGACACGCTCTGCGCGTCCGGAGCACCGCAGGCGGGCGGCGTCGGCGGTGACCTCGTCACCGGCGGGCCCGAGGACGACGTCGTGGTCGGCAGCGACCGACCCGACGACCTGGACGGCGGCAGCGGCTCGGACGAGATCTGTGCCCGGGCCGGCGACGACCACCTGTCCGGGGACGGCGCAGCACCCGAGGACGGCCCGGGTCCGAGCAACGACGTCATCCGTGGCGGCCAGGGCAACGACCGGGTCGAGGCCGGACCCGGCGAAGACCTCGCCTTCGGCGACGACGTCGACCTGTTCCGCGCCGGCGTCCGGGTCCTGGACGGCACGCTGGGCCGGCACGCCCGGGGCACCGGCGCGGACTACCTGGACGGTGGCGACGGCGACGACACGCTCAGCGGTGGCAGCGGGTCAGACCTCGTGATCGGTGGCACCGGTGACGACACCACCTCCGGCGAAGGACGCGACACCCGCCCGGTCGAGGGCGCCGACGGCCCGGGTGTCGAGGGCCGGCTCGTCGCCTGCGACCTCACCACCCGGGTGGTGGGCGGGTACGTCGACCTCGACGGTGACCTGCTGGCCGGCCCCACCTCGCTGAGCGACGTCACCGTCGACGACGGACGCCTCGCCGGCCTCGAGGTCCGTGCCGGCGTGATCATGACGCTTGGATCGGACACCGCCTTCACGGGGCTGGTCACCGGTGACACGGTGGTCATCGACGGCCGGGTCGACCTCGACCGCGACGGCGCCATCGGCGGCGGCGACACCGGCACGATCGCGCTCGCGTCGATGCTGGCGGCCACCGCGGACAACGCCGACGGCGACTGCATCCTCAGCAACGCGGGGGACGACCAGCTGCGCGGCGGCACCGGCTCGGACTACCTCGGGGCCGGTGCGGGCACCGACCTGCTCGACGGTGGTGACGGGGACGACCTGATGCTGGGCGACCCCGGCACGGACGTCCTGCTCGGGGGCGCGCACCACGACGTGCTGGTCGGCGGCGCGGACGACGACCACCTCCTCGGCGGCCCGGGTGACGACCGGCTGCGCGGCAACGACGGTGACGACGACCTCGTCGCCGGCAACGACACGTCCGGTGTCATCGACGGCCAGGACGTGCTCCTGGGCGGACGCGGCGAGGATGTCCTGGCCGGGGAGAACGCGGCACTGGTCTCGGCCGCGATCGTGACCGCCGTGGCCGGCGCGCCCTGGGGGATGGAGCCCGTCGTGCCCGCATCCGTGCGCGCCGGGGAGGGCTCCGCGCTGCGGTTCGCCGACAGCGCCCTGGCCTGTGGCGTGGACGAGGAGCCGGTCCGCTGGCTCACCCTGAGGGCCGGTGGCGGCGAGGACCGGGTGCCGCTCAGCTCGCCGGGAGGATCCCTGGCCTACGACGAGCTCTTCGGCGGCTTCGGCTGCGACTGGGTGTTCGGGCAGGATGGCGACGACCTGGTCCGCGGCGGTCAGGGCGATGACGTCGTCGAGGCCGGGACCGGAACCGACACCGCCTACGGGGACGCCGGCAACGATGTCGTGGTCGGCGGCAGCTCGGTGGACACGGGCACCGACCGGCCGGTCACCGTGGGTCGGTCCGGGGCCGGGGTGGCCGACGGACCGGACCGGATCTTCGGCGACGGTGGCCCGGACGGCGAGCTCGGCGACGACCTGCTCCTCGGCGACAACGCGACACCGATTCGGATCCCGGGCACGAAGGCCGCCTACTCCACCCAGACCTCCGGGATCGTCGCGGAGACGCCGGCCAGGTTCGCCGTACAGCTCGCGGACGTGCAGCCGGACGGCAACCCGACCGACGACACCGCCTTCGGTGACGACGTGATCTTCGGAGGTGGCGGCGACGCGGCCGGCGACGCGGCTGTTTCCGTGGGCGACGACGCGGACCGGCTGTTCGGCCAGGGCGGCGACGACCGGCTCGAGGGTGGCGCGGCCGACGACTACCTCGAGGGCGGCACCGGGCAGGACACGATCGGAGGCGGCGCCGGCGACGACGACGCCGTCGGTGGATCGTCGGCCCACGACGGGCTACCCCTCGGCCCGACCTCACAGCGTCTCGGTGAGGAGATCGACGACCTGGTCGACGACACTGCCGCAGGTCTGGTCGACGGCGTGGACAACATCGACGGCGGCGCCGGCGAGGACGTCGTGCTGGGCGACAACGGACGGATCACCCGGCCCGGAGCAGCGCTGTCCAGCGCGACCTCCGACCAGGCGGTGCGCGACGTCGCCATGGCCGACGAGACGGCGGGCGCCACGTCGGGGTCGGATCACCTCTCCGGTGGCGACGGCGACGACACGGTCTACGGACAGCTCGACGACGCGGTCGCGGGCACACCGGGATCCGGTGACCGGCTCGAGGGCGGCGCGGGAACAGATGCCGTCATCGGTGACCTCGGCGTCGTCGAGCTCACCCCGGCGGACCAGTTGGGCGACGAGGCGGGTCTCGAGCTCTTCCATGGCGTGGTCGGTGAGGCCGTGTACGTTCCCGGGACGCTGGTCCCGGTGACCCGGGTGCCTGAGGGCCTGGCGGAGGTCGGTGGTTCGGACACGGCCTACGGCGGCGACGACGACGACGTGCTACGACTCGGTGCCGCGGCCGACCTGGCCAACGGTGGCGCCGGTGACGACGTCGTCTTCGGCGGTGCGGACGACGACGCGCTCTGGGGTGGGCCGGACCACGACCGGCTCTTCGGCGGGTACGGCGCCGACGACCTGGACCTCAAGCCGCGGGAGAGCGACCCGGCGTCGTACTTCGAAGTCGCCGGAGACGAGGACACCGACGACGACCCTGCGACGGTCAACGGCGCCGACCTGGTCTACGGAGGCTGGGGACCCGACGAGATGCAGGCCGACCAAGGTGGTGCCGGCCCGCAGCCGGGCTCGGACCACCTGGTCGACTGGGTCGGTATCCACAACGTCTACTACGTCTGCGACGGACCCTACGGTGCCGGCCGGATCCTCCGGCAGAGCAGTCCGGCGGTGATGAGCGCCCTGACCGAGCTCGTGGTCGCCGCGGGCGGCACTGACGTCGACCGCACCGGGTCGGCCGGCTGGCTGGACCTGGGCCTCGTCGAGAACCGGGACAAGAGGTCTAACAGCACTCCGAGTCCGGAGGCGCCGGGCAACTTCACCTGCGAAGGATGACGACCGGGCCTCATCGACCTCTAGCATTGTTGCTGGTGTCCGGGATGATCACATTTTCAACCGATGAGGCGCCAAAGGTCGCATACTGTCCGGGTGGTGAGGGAGCTGCAGGAGCACCGTCAGGGGAGCCATGCGCGCGTGCGGATGGTGGCCCAGCCGGCCAGCGTGCCGGTGGCCCGCCGGTTCGTCGACGACGCGCTCACCGACTGGGGCCGCGAGTCGCTCATCGACGATGTCGGCCTGTGCGTCACCGAGCTCTCCACCAACGCCACGCTGCACAGCGGCAGCAGCTACTTCGAGGTGGAGCTGCAACGGATCGAGAACCTGGTGCGCGTGGCCGTGCGCGACAGCGGTCAGGCACCGGCTGACTCGCTCGCCTCCAAGTCGGAGTTCGCGGACTTCCTCATGGACGAGCTCACCATCGAGGACACCTCGACGACCGGCCGTGGCATGTTCATCGTGTCCGCGCTCGCCACCGCCTGGGGCATCGAGGAGCTCGAGGAGGGCAAGCGGGTCTGGGCCGAGTTCTCCACCGCGGACGTGTCGTACGACGCAGGGCCGCCTGAGGTGACGCACAGCGCTGACCGGCTCCCTGTGCCGCCGGTGGACCCGGCCGACTGGGTGGCGATCCGCTTCGAGGAGTGCCCGGCCGCGTTGCTGCTCGCGCACGACGACAATCTCTCCGAGGTCATCCGCGAGCTCCAGCTGATCGGCGGGGACCTGCAGCACCCCGACTTCACGAAGCTCGCCGACCTGATGTCGGGCCACGTGCAGCGGCACGCGGTCAACTGGGACGCCGCGCGGCTCCAGGCGCTGGCGGCGGTCCGGGCGGGACGCGAGTTCACCGACATCCACGTGCTGGCGCCCAGGGACGTGATGTCCGACGTACGGTTCCTGCGGTCGATGATCGCCGAGGCGGAGGCCTTGTCCCACTCGGGAGCGCTGATCACCCTGCCCGCGGCACCCGAGGTCCAGCGGCTCCGCGACTGGCTGGAGTCCGAGTTCGGTCGCCAGGCCCAGGGGCTGGGACCCACGCCCTTCCCGACCTGGCTAGCCGGCAGCGAGCAGGGTCACGCGCCCCAGGACCGCTCGACCAGCTGAACCGCCTCGGCCCTGCTGAGCCCGAGCCTTCGGGCGCGGGCGGTGAACTCGGCAGCCGCCTCCCTGGCCCGCGCCGCCACGTCCGAGGTCGCCCCCGCCGCGGCGATGTCGCTCGTGACGAAGGTGCCGCGACGGCCGTGCGTCACCACGACCCCGTCCGACTCCAGCTCCCGGTAGACCCGTGCGGCGGTGTTGGGGGCAAGGCCCAGGTCGGCGGCGAGCTGGCGCACGGTGGGGAGCTTGGTTCCCGCCGTGAGGGCTCCACCCGCGACCAGTCCGGCGATGTGGGCACGAACCTGCTCGAACGGCGGCGTCGCGGAGGTCGTGTCGATCCGGATCGCGGTCGGGTCGAGGAAGTCCATGCACCCCAGTCTCCCCAACAGCCTTGCCGAAGCGCTCACAACCCGGGAAAGCAGCGCCCGGCGCCCAGCAGTGCGAGCCCCTCGCGGTCTCCAGGCCCGAGCTCGGTCAAACCCAGATTCTCGTCGTGCATCAGCTCGTTCGGGTCGTCGACGTGGTCGAGGCCGACCAGATGTCCGAGCTCGTGGATGATGATCGCTCGCACCTGCGCCTCGCCGTCCCGGCGCTGCAGGATCCTGGTGAGGTCGGCTGCGTCCAGCGCGACCGACCCGGTGGTGTAGCGGAGCTCGCCCGTCGGCGTCTGCACCGCGCTGCTTCCGGCCAGACCTGCGACGTTGCCGGCGAGACCACCGACCCGGTCCGGCGATGTCCAGTCGACGACCACGGGCAGGGTGCGTGGCCCGACCTGGTGCCGTGTCCCGCCAAGTCGCTCGTCCGTGCGGCCGGTGAGCTCGAGCACCAGCCCGGTCGCCGCGGAGACCTCCTTCAGCGCGCTGCGCAGGATCGGTTCCGCCCCGTCCGGGGCATCGGTGTCGTTGACCACGATTGGGACGGGGTGGCAGGGGTCGTAGGCCACCGGCCGTTCGGCGTCGCCCGGCTGGTGTGCGGTGAACCGGAACGTTCCCACGCCCTCGGCGACGTGCGGCGGGCGGCCCAGGGGGTTGTCGTAGCTGAACACCACCCATCCGGAGACCAGCGCGGCGGTGGCGACGGCCACCAGCACGGTGCGCATCCGCTCGGAGGTACGTCGGACCTGCACCGGGCGGGCTGGGAACCCGTCGGGGCCCGATCCCGTCGCGTAGAGCCGGTCGAGCTCACGCAGCCGTCGGTGCATCTGGCGGCGACGGCGTGCCGGTCCGAAGGTCAGGTCGTCGAACAGCTTCCCCCGCAGCACCAGGAGATCATGTCACCGCGGCGGTGGGCGCACAGCCGTTCCGACCGTAACCACGGAGGTCAGCCGGGCAGCCGGACCACCGTCATGCCCGCTGACGCCGGGGGTCGGTCCATGCCGGCGAGCGCGCCGGCGGCGTCCTCCAGGTCGATCACCCGGCCCAGCAGAAGGTCTGGCCGCAGCGTGCCGTCGGCCACGAGGTCCAGCATCGCCGGGTAGTCGCGGGCGGCCATGCCGTGCGAGCCGTGGATCTCGATCTCCTTGGCGACGACGAGGTCCATCGGCAGCGGCGGCGTCGAGTCCGGGCCGAGCAGCAGGCCGACCTGCACGTGCCGCCCGCGCGGGCGCAGTGAGCGGACCGACGCGACCGCGGTCTCGGGTGAGCCGAGCGCGTCGACGGACACATGTGCTCCGCCGCCGGTGACCTCGATGATCCGGGCGGCCGGGTCGGCGATCTCACTCGCGTCGACGACTGCCTCGGCGCCGAGCTGTCCGGCCAGGGCGAGCGCGGCGGGGGAGACGTCGACCGCGACCACCCGGGCACCGAGTGCGGCGCCGATCTGCACCGCGGACAGCCCCACGCCGCCGCAGCCGTACACCGCCAGCCACTGACCGGCGGCGACACCTCCGTGCGCGGTGAGCGCCCGGAACGCCGTCGCGAACCGGCAGCCCAAGGACGCCGCGGTGACGAAGTCGACCGCGTCGGGGAGGGCGACCAGGTTCAGGTCGGCCGCGTGGATCGGCACGAGCTCAGCGAACGAGCCAGGCCCGGTGAAGCCGGGTTGGGTCTGGTGCGGGCAGACCTGTGCGTCGCCGGCGGAGCAGTGCTCGCACAGACCGCAGCCGCAGACGAACGGCACGGTGACCCGGGCACCAGGTTGCCATCGAATGACCTGTGGTCCGATCGTGTCGACGACCCCGGCCAGCTCGTGGCCCGGGATGTGGGGCAATGCGACCGGTTCGTGTCCCTTCCAGGCGTGCCAGTCGGACCGGCACACCCCGGTCGCACGGACCCGGATCAGCACCCCGTCGTCGGGGCACGCCGGCGCGGCGACCTCGGTGAGCACCGGCGTGGCTCCGTAGGCGGCGTAGACGACGGCCCTCATCGGGGCATCCCTGTCATCGGCATGCCGCACAGTCTGCCGCCGACGACCACCCGCGAGGAGACCTTCGCCGGATCCTGGATCGATGTGTCTGCAACACGGGATCAAGCATCTCTTCGACCCGACCGGCATCCTGAACCCCGGAGTGGTTCTGGAGCCGGAGGTCTGATCCCATCAGCCCGCCGGACACTCCGCGGTGCCGGGATCGAGGCCGGGATGGATCGGTCCGGGTCTGCCCTCGAGCGAACCACCGCTGGCTCCTCGCCGCACCGCGACGATCTCGGCGACGATGGCGAGCGCGATCTCGGCCGGGGTGTCCGCGCCGATGTCCAGACCGACCGGGGCGTGCACCGAGTCGACCTGTCGTTGCGAGACTCCGTTCGCCAGCATCCACTCGCGGCGACGAGCCTGTGTCGAGCGCGATCCCATGGCCCCGATGTACGGCGTACCCTGCGCCAGCGCCGCCGCGATCGCGGGGCCGTCGACGCCCTCCTGGTGACTGGTCACGACCACGACCTCTGCGCCGGGCAGTGCCGCGAGCGTGTCCTCCAACGACTCCACGACCACCGCGCTCCAGCCCAGCGTGGTCGTGAACGCACGGAGCGCCGTCGCCACCTCACCGGCACCGACGACGAGCACCGTGGGGGTCTCGGGCACGACCGTCATGCGGGCACCTCCTGGATCTGCAGCTCCCGGACCACGGAGTCGACGACCGCGACCAGGTCGCCTCCGGTCTCCCGGGCCACCCGCCGCTGCCGCTGGTAGGAGGCGCCCTGCTTCGGGATGTCGGCGACCGCAGCGAGCTCCGGCGCGCAGCCGAGCCGCTCGGCGACGGGGCACAACCGCTCGAGAAGGTCGTCCAGGTCATCGGTCACGAGCCGTTCGTTCCCGTCGGCGTCCAGGATGATCTCCGCGTCCAGGCCGTAGCGCGCCGCACGCCACTTGTTCTCCTGCGCGTGCCACGGCGGCATGGTCGGCAGCGTCTCGCCGGCACCGATCCGCTGGTCGAGGTCCACCACGAGGCAGTGGGTCAGTGCGACCAGGGCGGCCAGCTCGCGCAGGTTGGACACTCCGTCGCAGACCCGGACCTCGATGGTTCCCAGGTGCGGGGACGGACGGATGTCCCACCGCAGCTCGTTCAGGTGATCGATCACGCCGGTCCGCTTCTGGTCGGCGACGAAGCCCTCGAACTCGTCCCACCGCTCGAACTGGAACGGGAGACCGGCGGTCGGCAGCTGCTGGAACATCATCGCCCGGTTGCTGGCATAGCCGGTGTCGGTCCCGGACCAGATCGGCGACGAGGCAGAAAGCGCCTGGAGGTGCGGGAACTGGTTGAGCAGCGAGGAGATGATCGGCAGAACTCGTTCCCGGTGCCGGATGCCGACGTGCACGTGCACGCCCCAGATCAGCATCTGCCGTCCCCACCACTGGGTGCGGGCGATGAGCTCCTCGTAGCGGTCGCCGGGGGTCAGCTGCTGGGCGCTCCACTCCGCGAACGGATGGGTGCCGGCGCCGTAGAGGTCCACACCGAGCGAGCCGGCGGCTGCGCAGACCCGGCCGAGCGTCGCGGACAGGTCGGACATCGCCTCATCCACGGTGTCGCAGACGCCGGTGACCACCTCGACGGTGTTGCGCAGCAGCTCCTTGTGCAGCCGCGAGTCGTCCGCGCCTGCTCCGCTCTGCTTGTGCACCGCGTCGAACAGGGCGGCGGCGGTGTTGGACAGGTCCCGCGTGGTCTTGTCGACCAGCGCGAACTCCCACTCCACACCCAGCGTCGGCCGAGACGACCCGAGGAACTCAACGCCCACGTCTCGATCGAACCACATCGGCCGCCGTTCGGGCAGGGGGCCGCTCACCCGTCGTACGGCACCTCGGTCCGCCAGGAGTCCACAGGCTGGGTCGCCGCGCCGAAGATCGAACCGGCCACCCGGTCGGGCGAGAAGCCGGTGCCGGGCGCGAGCGTGCCGTTCACCGTCACCGAGACCGCCCGGATGCCGTCCGGCCGCAGCGTCGCGTCGATGCTTCGCACGAGGTTGCGCAGCGCCGCCTTCTGCACGCCCAGCGAGGCGGCCTCGTTCCACGGCGCGTCGGCGGCCATGCTGCCGGTGGCGGTGACTCGGGCGCCCTCGGACATGAACGGCCGGGCCGCCTGCACCGCGGTGAGCAGGGCGGCGGCGCCGAGGCGTACGTCCTCGAGCAGCTCGTCGGGGGTGAGTGACAGCGGGTCCTTCTGCCGGAACCTGCTCGGGTTGAAGTGGAGTACGTCGATGTGGCCGGCGTGCTCGCCGAACCGGGTGATCGCCTCGGTCAGGGCCGGCCCGTGGGTGAGGTCGAGGGCGGTCCAACCAGTCGTGATGCCCTCGCGCTGCAAGGCGGCGCCGAGCTCGTCGAGCATCTCGGCCGACCGGGACACGAGCGCGACGTCGTACCCCTCGGCGCCGAACCGGCGGGCCACGGCCGCACCGAGTCCGGGTCCTGCGCCGATTACCACGATCACCGGGCCGCTCATGACGAGGACCCTAACGTGCCGCGGAGCCGGCGGGCCGGCCGATCAGTCGGGTAAGCGGGTCAGCGGGGAGCCGATCAGCCGATCAGCTCTGTGCGCTCGGGCTGGTCGTGGGTTGCTGCCGAGAGCCGGGCGAGGACCTGTTTGATGTGTGCCACCACATCGGCCTCGTCGTGGCCGAAGGAGGTGAGATAGGCGTGCATGGCGTTGCGCACCAGGACAAGCTCGTTGTCGCTCAGATGGACGGTGTTCATCTTTCCAGCGTAGATCCGTGGACGGGTCCGCGACAGGTGTCTGTCGTATCTGTGGACGGCGTTCCGGTGCTCGCACGATCTGCGCGCTCGCTCAGGCCTCCCCGCCGGGAGGCGTGTGTCGAACTCGGCCCACACGACCTTGCCGGTGTCGGTGATCCGGGCGCCCCACCGGCTGGTGGAGGGCCTGTCCCCCCGCATCGTGACGGCATCGAAGGAGAACAGCGTGGGTCCCCTCGGCCGGCAACGTGAACTACAGAATGTACCTCGCGGGCGCGGCGGCCATGCTGGAGGCGGCCCGTGCCGCCTCCTCACACCGCCGTGGCTCGTACCTGCGTCAGTAGGTCTCGTCGATCGATGTGAGCCAGGCCGCCTTGAGCCCCAGCCGGATCCGCATGGTGTCGGCCTTCCCGCTGATCGTGCGGGTGTCGCCGTTGGTGGCGGTCGCGGTCACCGACCGGACGCCGCCGCCACGGTAGGTGCTGGTGATCGAGATCGAGTGGATGTCGCGCAGTCCGAACAACGAGGCCATGCTCGACTGCGAGCGGGTGCTCGCCCAGGTCCGGTTCGGGTTCGCGCGGGTCAGCGACCATGGGTCGTCCACGGACTGCAGGTACGGCACGGTGCTCGACCAGACGTCCTGCGAGTTCAGGGTGTGTCCACCCGAGGCGGAGAAGTAGAACGTGCTGGCCAGCGCCCCCCGGTACCTCAGGACCTGGCCCGCGGTGCTGTCGACCGCACTCACCCACCGCTTGCCGTAGTAGGCGTCGCGACCCTCGTTCTCCTTGCCCCAGCCGAGGTACGCCTGGTGCACCACCGAGTCCCGCAGGTGGCAGTCACAGTCGGACTTGCGGCCGGCACCGGTCTTGAGTGCGTAGGTGCGCGCGATCACCGCCTGTGCACGCAGCGCGTCGAGGTTCCACGACGACGGCATCTCCGCGACCCCACGCAGGTACTCCGACTGCAGCTTCATCCGGATGCTGGCGTTGAGCTGGGTGCTTCCGTGCTTGTCGATGAACAGCTTGCCGTGGCGGTACTCCCGGCCGGTGCCGAGCCGCAGCACGGAGGCGTCCCCGGCGAGGTACCGGGTCCCGGTCCAGCGGATCCGGACCTGCGAGCCGCGCAGCGACGTGACGTCGCCGTTGGGCCTGGTCACTCTGGCGAGTACGTCGCCGGAGCTGCGGGTGACTCTGATCGCGCCTGCAGTTCCGGACCCGGCACGTCGGTCGCGGAAGGTCACTCTGTCCGCGCACCTGCCGGACCGCATTGCGCACACCTCTGCCTCGGCGCCGGGACTGAGTGCGCGCAGCGAGGCGTTGACGCTGGAGGCGTGGTAGCGCACGTTGACGTTCAGCAGCCTGTCGCTGGCACGGTCCAAGCTGGTGCCGCGGTAGTAGTGCTGGAGGATCTGGCTCATGCTCTTGCCCGCGTCGGCCATCGCCTTGGCGCCGTACTGGGACAGACCGACCCCGTGGCCCCATCCCGAACCGCGGAACGTGAAGGACTTCGCCGGTGGGCGCGCGAGCGGCGCCGAGGGTGTCCTCGTCGCGGTGGTCGAGCTGCGGGTGGTTCCGATCGCGCTGATCCGCACCGGTTTCCGGCCTCGGGTGATCAGCGAGACCGTGCCGCTGCGCCGCGGCCGGACCCGCACCCGGATCTGCTTGTCGTTGTCGTGCCGCCGGCGTCCGAAGTCCACCCGCCTGATCCGGTCCTGGCCGACGTAGACGTCCACCAGGCCGTACCTACGGCCTGCCTCGCCGATCAGCCAGATCGTGGTGATTCCCTGCGCGTCGGGCAGGCGCAGCTTGGAACGCCGCCGGTGCGACTCCAGCGCGACGTTGCCGTAGAAGCGGTTGTAGCGGACCGTCGTCCACCTCCGCACGCGCAGCAGCTGCCGGAGCCGGGCCGGCCGGGACACGGTGCCGAAGTTGCTGATCGCGGTGACCTCCATCCGGGTCCCCGCCGGACGGCCCACCGCCCGGACGCCGAACTGACGGGTGTCGCCCCGCGCGACGTGCACGGTGGTGCTCGTCCCGTTCACCGTCTTCAGCAGTCGCCAGTTGCGGGGGAGGGACTGGTCGTAACGGGCCTCCTTGACGAAGACCTGGTAGGACGTGGCGCCCGAGACCGGTGACCAGTCCAGGCGCTGGAAGCCGGAGGTCTGGAAGTGTCGGGCCATCTCCACGGCGGGCCGGGACCCGAGCCGGGCGGCCTGCGCGGGTGGCACCCAGAGCAGGCCGATGCCGAGCACGGCGGCGGTGACGGTGGCGGTGACGGTGGCCAGGCTGGACCGCAGTGCGCGGTGCCGGTTCGTGAACACGTGAAGTTCCCCGTGATAGACGACAACTACCCCCGTGCTGAGACCTGAGGGATTGGTGTGACACATGAGGCTAGTAGAAGTTCGGTGGTGTCGCTAGCGAATGGTTCAAGGCAAAGCCAGCCGACACGCCGCAAGGCGGCTACATTCGTCGGATGCTCACCGTCTCCCGCGACGGCGCCGAACTCGCCCGGCTCGCCGACTCCTTGCTCACCGGACGGCGCCGGATCATCGGGGTCACGGGCACGCCGGGGTCGGGCAAGTCGGTGCTCGCGGAGGCGCTTGTGCGACGGCTGGGAACGCGCGCCGCCTACCTGCCGATGGACGGCTTCCACCTCGCCGACGTGGAGCTCGCACGTCAGGGCATCCTCGATCGCAAGGGAGCTCCGGAGACCTTTGATGCCTGGGGGTACGCGGCCCTGCTGGGACGCGTGCGGTCGCGCCCGTCGTACCCGGTCTATGCGCCCTCGTTCGAACGCGACCTGGAGCAGCCGCTGGCCGGGGCGATCGCGATCGTGCCGGACACCGAGGTGGTGATCACGGAGGGCAACTACCTGATGCTGGACCGGCCGGAGTGGCGCACGGTTCGCTCCCAGGTCGACGAGGTCTGGTACGTCGTCACCGACGACCGGCTGCGCCGCGAGCGGCTGCTGGCCCGGCACGTGGCGTTCGGCAAGGACCCGGCCGGGGCGTGGGCGTGGATCGAGCGGGTGGACGAGCCCAACGCGCGGCTGATCGAGGCGACCCGCAACCGCGCCGACCGGCGGATCGACCTGACGGCCTGGCGGTCGCCGGGTTAGACCCAGTGGTTGTCATGCTGAAGGAAGAACTCGTCGAGCTGCTCCTTGCCGGGCTTCGGGTCGGCGGTCGCGAGTGCGGCCAGTCCCTCGAAGTAGGCCTCCCGTGGCGCACCGGGCGTGAACAGGATCAGCATCGACGCCGGTTCGCCCGACTCGTTGCGGAAACCGTGCACCCCGCCCTCGGGCACGAAGAAGAAGTCGTCCGGGTGCCCGTCGCGCCAGCCCTGTCCGTCGTACAACCGGACCGCTCCGGAGAGCACGAAGAAGGACTCGGTCATCGTCCGGTGGAAGTGCGGGCCCGGCCCGGTGGGCTCCCCGGCCATGTCCCAGCGGTAGAGCCCGAACTGGCCGCCGGTCAGCGCGCCGGTCGCCAGGTAGTGCGCACCGCCGCCGCCGGCGAAGCGTAGGTCCGTGGCGGTGTCGGCCGGGCGGAACGTGCCACTGGCCTCGCCGGTCTCGCCGAGGTAACGCGGAGCTGGGTAGGACATGAGGGCTCAGCGGATCGTGATCATGGCGTCGGCGCGCGGCACCAGAGCGCCGATCACCGGATGGCCGGGGAGCTCGCCGACGACCAGCAGGCCGCCTGAGGTCTGCGCGTCGGCGAGCAGCACCAGCTCGTCCTCGCCGACGGAGGCGTCCAGGTGCGGCCGCACCCAGTCGAGGTTGCGCCGGCTGCCTCCGGGGACGTAGCCCTCGGCCAGCGAGGCGCGTGCACCGTCGAGGTACGGCACCGCCGCCGCGTCGATCACAGCGGAGACACCGCTCGCGCGCACCAGCTTCAACAGGTGTCCGAGCAGGCCGAACCCGGTGACGTCGGTGGCGCAGGTCAGGCCGGCGTCGAGCGCCGCACCCGAGGCGTCGCGATTCAGTGCGGTCATCGTCGCGACCGCCTCGGGGAAGACCTCCGCCGTGGCCTTGTGCCGGTTGTTCAGGATGCCGAGGCCCAGCGGCTTGGTCAGGGTCAGGGCGATCCCCGCCGTACCGGCGTCGTTGCGGAGCAGCCGGCCCGCGTCCGCGATGCCGGTGACCGCGAGTCCGTACTTCGGCTCCGGGTCGTCGATGCTGTGTCCCCCGGCGAGGTGGGCGCCGGCCTCGGCGCAGACGTCGGCGCCGCCGCGCAGCACCTCGGCGGCCAGCTCGAACGGGATACGGTCACGCGGCCAGGCGAGCAGGTTCACCGCGAGGAGCGGCGACCCGCCCATCGCGTAGACGTCGGAGAGGGCGTTCGCGGCGGCGATCCGGCCCCAGTCGTAGGCGTCGTCGACCACCGGGGTGAAGAAGTCAGCGGTCGCGATGACGGCACGGTTGCCGTCGATGCGTACGGCGGCCGCGTCGTCACCGTTGTCGAGGCCGACCAGAAGGTCACCGCCCTCCCGGCTGGTGGGCAGGTCGGCCAGGACCCGCTCGAGCTCTCCGGGCGGCACCTTGCAGGCACAGCCACCGCCGGCGGCGTACTGGG
>DASSBE010000160.1:0-17633 GCA_035699065.1 Nocardioidaceae bacterium | reverse complement strand
GGATCGCGTCGACGATGCGCTACCTCGGCGGTATCGCCGGGATCGCCGTGCTGAGCCTGATGCTCGACGTCACGGGCAGCCGCGCCGACGTGGTCGCGGAGCACCGAGCGCTCATGGCGTTCTTCGCCGGCGCACTGCTGGTCGGCCTGCTCTGCTCAGCCGTGCTGCCCGGACGTACGCCGACACCACCCTCCCGCGAGGGCGGGAGACCGCGGAGGGCTCGCCGCGCCGACGAACCGAGCTGAGTCTGGCTGAGCCCGCGACGAGGGGCCGGCCCCGTGTCATTGCCGTCCACATGGACGCGAACGACCTCCAAAAAGCGGAATTTCGCGTCAATGCCGTCCACATGGACGGGATCAACCGGTGGTGCCCGGCGTGACGAGTCGCTGCTCGATCAGCTCGTTGATCCGCGACGTGCCGGCGAGCGCGCGCTCCACCATCCACAGCGCCTCGTCATCGCCCTGCACCGAGGGCTGCTCACGCAACATCTGCAGCGACATGGACACCGCGGTCAACGGGTTCCGCAGGTCGTGCGCGACCTCTCCGGCGAGGACTTCCAGCGCCGCCCGCGAGCGGGCCAGCTCGTCGTTCGCCACGACCAGCTCGTCCCGGGCCACAGCCAGATCGTCGCGGGCCGCGTCGAGCTCGCGGCGCAGCCGGGCGACGTCGGCGACGTCAGCGTCGGCGGAGTGCCGAGAGCCGGAGGACGACGTCACAGACCGGGCGCTCCCCAGACCGGCATCCAGCGACTCAGCTGCGGCTCGACCGGAAGGTCGTTCCCGACCAGGTCCCGGATCTGGATCTCCAGGACGTTGTCGCGCTGCTGTGGGCCAGTGGGCGCGAACGGGTAGAAGGTGCCCTGTTTGTAGAGGTACACCAGTCCCAGCGAGCGGCCCGACGCGTCGGTGAACCCGACCATCGAGCAGAGCAGCCCGGGCGCGAAGCCGTGCGCCTCGAGCGTCGTGTTCACCGCATGCAGGTCGGTGACCAGCGCGGACATGTCCGAGGGATCCTGCCGGCTGACGATCCAGGTGAACCCGAAGGAGTCGACGCTCTTCTCCACGTCGGGCCCCTCGTCGGCATTGAGGAGGTCGACCACGTCGGTCTGGGTCCGCGCGAACGCGGCGCCCTCGGCCTGCCGGTAGCAGACCGAGCCCACACCGGTCGGGTTGAACCCGGCCGCCGTCTGCAGCGTGATCGAGGCACCCGGCAGGGCGAACAGCGCGTCGAGGTTCGCCTTGGTGGGCTTGGTGCGGCCCATCAGCGCGTCCCAGATCTTCACCCGGCCACCGCCGGAGCCGGAGTAACCACCCGCGTCATCGGCATCGCCCCCACCACCCGAGCCGCCAAGCCGGTCACTGCCCCAGACCGGGGCTCGGGAACCCGCCGTCCATCGGCCGGCCCAGCTCCGCGGCCACCTTGGCGAGCTGCTCCAGGCGCTCCTCGAGCGAGGGGTGCGTGGAGGTGAGCGTCTTCAGGCTCGCGCCGCTGATCGCCGGGGCGATGAAGAACGCGTTCATCGACTGCGAGGCGCGCAGGTCCTTGTTGGGGATCGTCGCGATCTCGCCGGTGATCTTCTGCAGCGCGCTGGCCAGCGCCGACGGCTTGCCGGTCAGGAACGCACCCGACCGGTCCGCGCACAGCTCGCGGTAGCGCGAGAGGAGCCGGGTCAGGAAGAAGCTGACCGCGTAGACCACGAGGCTGACCACGAGGACCAGCAGCCAGATCGGGACTCCCCCGCTGTTGTTGTTGTCGCGCCGGTTGCCGCCACCGAAGATCGCGCCGTACTGCGCGCCGCGGGTCAGCATCGCGGCCATGATGCCGGCCGACGAGGCGACCGTCATCACGAGTACGTCGCGGTGTGCCACGTGGGAGAGCTCGTGCGCGAGGACGCCCTCGAGCTCCTCGGCGGTCAGCCGGTCCATGATCCCCGTGGTGACACAGACCGCGGAGTGGCTCGGGGACCGGCCGGTGGCGAACGCGTTCGGCATGTCGGTGTAGGCGATCGCGACCCGCGGCTTCGGCATGTCCGCCATCGCGCAGAGCCGGTCGATCATGCCGTGCAGCTCGGGCGCCTCGTGCGGCGCGACCTCCCGGGCCCGCATCGCCTTCAGTGCGACCTTGTCGGAGTTGTACCACTGGAACCAGGCGATCCCGATGCCGACGACACCGATGATCGGGATGAGGCCGCCGTAGCCGGAGCTGTCGGCGATGAACATCAACCCGACGATGAGCGCGACGAACAAGGCCCCGAGCAGGAACATGACGAGGGTCATCCGGGCGGTCAGCCCGGTGTCCTTGATGAAACGTGAGCCGGCCATCAGCCTGGGATCAACCCGTCGTCAGCGAGCAGCTCGCGGACCTCTTCGAGCGTGGCGTCGGACGGCGGCAGGATCAGGTCGGAGTCCTGCAGCGAGTCGTCCGGGAGGACCGAGCCGGCCTTGCGCACGGCGTCGAGCAGCGCGGCCAGCGTGTTGGAGAAGGTGACCTCGTCACCCTTCTCGACGGCGGTCTCCACCTCGTCGTCGAGCCGGTTCAGCTCGGTCAGGTTCTGCTCGGGGACGTCCCACTGCCCCTCACCGAGAATGCGCACGATCATGCCCGTCCCTCCCTCTTCTGCCGCTCCGCCTCGAGCTGTGCCGGCGGGGTGGCCTCACCGGCGTCGATCGCGTCCTGGCCGGAGCCGCTGCCCGCCTTGAGTGCCGCGAGCTCGGCCTCCACGTCGGAGTTCGAGGACATCGCGTCGAGCTCGCGGGCGATGTCGTCGCCCTGCCCGATGGCGCTCACGTCGTCGAGGGCGCCGGAGGAGATCAGCTCGTCGATCGCGCCGGCGCGGGCCTGCATCTGCGCGGTCTTGTCCTCCGCGCGCTGCACGGCCATGCCGACGTCACCCATCTCCTCGGAGATGCCGGAGAACGCCTCGTTGATCCGGGTCTGCGCCTCCGCGGCCGTGTAGGTCGCCTTGATGGTCTCCTTCTTGGTGCGGAACGACTCGACCTTGGCCTGCAGCCGCTGCGAGGCCAGGGTGAGCTTCTCCTCCTCGCCCTGGAGCTGCGCCTGCTGCGCCTTGAGGTCGTTGATCTGCCCGGTGAGGCCCGATTTGCGGGTCAGCGCCTCGCGGGCCAGGTCCTCGCGCCCCATCGACAGCGCCTTCTGGGCCTGGTCGTGCAGCTTCTGGGACTGCTGCTCGAGCTGGTTGGCCTGCAGCTCGACGCGCTTGCGGCTGGTAGCCACGTCGGCGACGCCTCTGCGCACCTTGGAGAGCAGCTCGATCTGCTTCTGGTAGCTGTAGTCGAGCGTCTCCCGCGGGTCCTCGGCACGGTCGAGCGCTCTGCTGGCCTTGGATCGAAAGATCAGGCTGATGCGCTTCATGAGGCTCATGGAGTGCGGGCCCCCTTCTAGGTTCGTGGCTGAAGTGTCGTGTCCACCCTACGGTGCAACGTCCGGCGTGAGTAGGCAGTTCCCGCAGGTACCCTGGGAGCGAAAACACCCACTCCTGTCGAAGGCCCATTCCGTGTTCCGTCGTACCAAGTCCGCAGAGACCACCTCCCAGACCACTCTCGTGAAGGAAGGTGGAAAGGGCCGTCCCACACCGACCCGTCGTGAGGCCGAGGCAGCCGCCAAGGCCCGGGCGAAGGGCGCGGCGAACAAGAAGGAAGCCGGCAAGCTGCTGCGCGAGCGACGCAGCCAGCAGAACGCCAAGGTCCGTCAGGGCATGCGCACCGGCGAGGAGAAGTACCTGCCGGCACGCGACCAGGGCAAGGTCCGCCGCTTCGTCCGGGACCGGATCGACTCCCGGCTCTGCATGGCCGAGTTCCTGCTGCCGCTGCTGCTGGTGATCATGGCCCTGCAGTACTCCGGGCAACCGAGCCTGCAGAACTTCAGCAACGGCCTGTGGAGCGCGACGATCCTGCTGGTCGTGGTCGACACCGTGTTCATGGTGTGGCGGCTCAAGCGTGACCTGAAGGTGCGGTTCCCCGGCGAGTCGACCAAGGGCGCGGTCTTCTACGGCATCCTGCGGTCGCTGCAGCTGCGTTTCCTGCGGATGCCCAAGCCGCAGGTCAAGCTCGGCCAGAAGCTGCCCGAGCACTACTGAGCCTTCCCGATCCCGCCGCACACCCCTAGGGTGAGAGCGACGAGGCGGGATGCCATGCACGAACTGTCGATCGCGGAGAGCGTTGTCGACGCGGTGCTCGAGCGCACCGGTGACCGGCACGTGAGCACCGTCCGGCTCCAGGTCGGGCGGCTGTCCGGCGTGGTCCCGGACGCGCTGATGTTCTGCTTCGAGCTGGCCACCGCCGGCACCGCGCTCGAGGGCGCCACGCTCGAGATCGAGGCGCCGACCGGACGCGCCCACTGCCGTGACTGCGACCAGGACTTCGACGTCGACGACCTGATCCTGCTCTGCGCGTGCGGCAGCGCCGACGTCGAGGTGGTCGCCGGCCGCGAGCTGCAGGTCATGTCCGTGGAGGTGGCGTAGCGGTGTGTGCGACGTGCGGTTGCGGGACGGACGAGGTCCGGTTCACCTCCGTCGGTACGACGGGCGCGGCCGGTCACTCCCATGAGCAGCCGCACGAGCACCCGCATGAGCAGCCGCACGAGCAGCCGCACGAGCAGCCGCACGAGCACGCCGACCTCCGCACCCACACGCTGAACCTCGAGCAGCGGATCCTGGCCAAGAACGACCAGCTCGCCGAGGACAACCGGCGGTGGCTCGCCCGCCACGATCTGCGGGCGATCAACCTGATGAGCTCCCCCGGCGCCGGCAAGACGTCGTTGCTCGAGCGCACGATCGCGGAGTCGGCGGCCACGGTGACCGTGATCGAGGGCGACCAGGAGACCGTGTTCGACGCCGAGCGGATCCGGACGGCCGGTGCCCGGGCGGTGCAGGTCAACACCGGTGCCGGCTGCCACCTCGACGCCACCATGGTGCAGCGCGCCCTCGACCAGCTGCAGCCGGAGCCGGGAGGGGTCGTCTTCATCGAGAACGTCGGCAACCTGGTCTGCCCGGCGCTGTTCGACCTCGGCGAGAACCGCAAGGTGGTCGTCATCTCGGTGACCGAGGGCGACGACAAGCCGCTGAAGTACCCGCACATGTTCGCCGCCGCCGATCTCGTCGTCGTGAACAAGATCGACCTGCTGCCCTACGTCGACTTCGACCTGTCCCGACTTGCGAGGGATGCCCGGAAACTCAAGCCAGGCATGGAGATTCTCCCCCTCTCGGTGCGCAGCGGCGAGAACCTCGGGCAGTGGCACGCCTGGCTTCGCGCGCTCTGAGTCACCCCCGCCGACTCCCCGGCCCCGTTAAACCTCGGCGTGTCGGTGAGGCCCGTCGGTGTGACCCTTGACACATTTCGCGGACTCTGCCTTGATGGGTGAAGCGTTGCGCAAGTGAGCCGTATGGTTCGGCCCCGGCAACTGATGGGGGCCACATCCCCGCCCCCGGAGAGTGTGGCGGCGATGCCCACAGCCGAAGCAGTCAAGGCGGAAGACACGCTCATCCACGTGCTGTGGATCAATGCCGGGCTCAGCTGCGACGGGGACTCCGTCTCGCTGACCGCGGCCACCCAGCCGAGCATCGAGGAGATCGCTCTCGGCGCACTGCCCGGGCTGCCACAGATCGCGGTGCACTGGCCGCTGATCGACTTCGAGTGCGGGCCGAACGGCGGGGCGGACGACTTCCTGGAGTGGTTCTTCAAGGCCGACCGCGGCGAGCTCGAGCCGTTCGTGCTCGTCGTCGAGGGGTCGATCCCGAACGAGCAGCTGCACGACGAGGGCTACTGGTGCGGCTTCGGCAACAACCCGATGACCGGTCAGCCCATGACGACCAGCGAGTGGCTGGACCGGCTGGCCCCCAAGGCGACGGCGATCGTGGCGGCGGGGACCTGTGCGACCTACGGCGGAATCCACGCGATGGCCGGCAACCCGACCGGCGCGATGGGTGTGCCCGACTACCTCGGCTGGGACTGGAAGTCCAAGGCCGGCATCCCGATCGTCTGCGTGCCGGGCTGCCCGATCCAGCCCGACAACCTGTCCGAGACGCTGACCTACCTGCTCTACATGGCCACCGAGCAGGCGCCGATGATCCCGCTCGACGACGCGCTGCGCCCGACCTGGCTGTTCGGGCAGACCGTGCACGAGGGCTGCGACCGGGCCGGCTACTACGAGCAGGCCGACTTCGCCACGGAGTACGGCTCCCCCAAGTGTATCGTCAAGCTCGGCTGCTGGGGTCCGGCGGTGAAGTGCAACGTGCCCAAGCGGGGCTGGATGAACGGGATCGGCGGATGCCCCAACGTCGGCGGCATCTGCATCGGCTGCACCATGCCCGGATTCCCGGACAAGTTCATGCCGTTCATGGACGAGCCGCCCGGCGGCACGTTGTCGACCAAGGCGATCGTCCCTTACGGGAAGACCATCAAACGCCTGCGCGGCGTCACCACCCACACCCTCGACCACGAGCCCAAGTGGCGCCACCGGGGGACGAAGCTCACCACGGGAGCCAATCGCACCTGGTAGTGAGAACCAGAAAGGCGGCGCAATGACGTCGACTATTCCCAGTCCCTCCAGTGTCTCCACGGACGCCCAGGGCCTTACCGAGATGGCGTGGGACCCGATCACCCGGATCGTCGGCAGCCTCGGGATCTACACCAAGATCGACTTCGGCAACATGCGTGTCGCCGAGTGCCAGAGCACCAGCTCGATCTTCCGTGGCTACTCGATCTTCATGAAGGGCAAGGATCCGCGCGACGCCCACTTCATCACCAGCCGGATCTGCGGCATCTGCGGCGACAACCACGCCACCTGCTCCTGCTACGCACAGAACATGGCCTACGGCGTGAAGCCGCCGCACCTCGGTGAGTGGATCGTCAACCTCGGTGAGGCCGCGGAGTACATGTTCGACCACAACATCTTCCAGGAGAACCTGGTCGGGGTGGACTACTGCGAGAAGATGGTCGCCGAGACGAACCCCGGCGTACTCGACCGCGCCAACTCCACCGAGGCGCCGCACGCGGAGGCCCACGGCTACCGGACCATCGGCGACATCATGCGCTCGCTAAACCCGTTCACCGGCGAGTTCTACCGCGAGGCGCTCCAGGTCAGCCGGATGACCCGCGAGATGTTCTGCCTGATGGAGGGCCGCCACGTCCACCCCTCCACGCTCTACCCCGGCGGTGTCGGCACCGTCGCGACCATCCAGCTGATGACCGACTACCTGTCACGGCTGATGCGCTACGTGGAGTTCATGAAGAAGGTCGTGCCGATGCACGACGACCTGTTCGACTTCTTCTACGAGGCGATGCCCGGCTACGAGGAGGTCGGCAACCGGCGGATCCTGCTGGGTTGCTGGGGCTCGTTCCAGGACCCGGAGCACTGCAACTTCGAGTACAAGGACATGACCGACTGGGGCCGGAAGATGTACGTCACCCCCGGCGTGGTCGTCGACGGCAAGCTGGTCACCACCGACCTGGTCGACATCAACCTCGGCATCCGGATCCTGCTCGGTTCGTCGTACTACGACGACTGGGCCGACCAGGAGATGTTCGTCACCAACGACCCGCTCGGCAACCCGGTCGACCGGCGGCACCCGTGGAACCAGCACACCAACCCGCGGCCGCAGAAGCGCGACCTCGACGACAAGTACTCCTGGGTGATGTCGCCTCGCTGGTACGACGGCAAGGACTACCTCGCCCTGGACACCGGCGGCGGCCCGCTGGCCCGGCTGTGGTCCACCGCGCTGGCCGGCCTGGTCGACATCGGCTACATCCAGTCCACCGGAAGCTCGGTGAAGATCAACCTGCCCAAGACCGCGCTCAAGGGCCCGGTCGAGCTGGAGTGGAAGATCCCGCAGTGGAGCAACACGATCGAGCGGAACCGTGCGCGCACCTACTTCCAGGCGTACGCCGCCGCCGCCGCCCTGCACTTCGCGGAGAAGGCGCTCGCCGAGATCCGGGCCGGCCACACCAAGACCTGGGAGAAGTTCGAGGTCCCCGAGGAGGGCGTCGGCTGCGGGTTCACCGAGGCGGTCCGCGGCGTCCTGTCCCACCACCTGGTGATCCGGGACGGCAAGATCGCGAACTACCACCCGTACCCACCGACCCCGTGGAACGCGAGCCCGCGCGACTCCTACGGCACACCAGGCCCCTACGAGGACGCCGTCCAGGGCCAGCCGATCTTCGAGGAGAACGACCGGGAGCACTTCAAGGGCATCGACATCATGCGCACGGTGCGCAGCTTCGACCCGTGTCTGCCGTGCGGGGTGCACATGTACCTCGGAGAGGGCAAGACGCTCGAGAAGCTGCACTCCCCCACGCAGTCCGCCGGCACCGAGTGACCCGTTGATGGCCACCACCGTGACGGACCGGGAGCCGTCGCCGCGTTCCCCCGACCGCTCACCCGACCTTCGGGCGACGGGCGAGCGGATCGACGCGCTGCTCGACGCGAGCTCGGCCGGCGGCACCGTGGCCCGGGAACGTGCCGAGGAGCTGCTCCGTCTGGTCACCGACCTCTACGGCGCCGGCCTGGAACGGTTCATGGACGTGCTCTACGAGGCCGGCCGGCTCGACGAGGAGCTCCTCGCCCTGCTCGCCGGCGACGAGCTGGTCTCCGGTCTGTTGATCGTGCACGGCCTGCATCCCTACGGCGTGGAGACCCGGGTGGAGCAGGCGCTGGAGTCGGTGCGCCCGTACCTCGGCTCCCACGGCGGCGACGTCGAGCTGCTCGAGGTCGCCGACGACGGCACCGTGCGGCTGCGGCTGCTGGGCAGCTGCGACGGCTGCCCGTCCTCGTCGGTCACCCTGAAGCTGGCCGTCGAGGGCGCGATCGAGGCCGCGGCACCGGAGGTCACCGCGATCGAGGTCGAGGACGCGGTCCCCGACGAGCAGACCAGGAGCGGGCTGATCCCGGTCGAGTCGTTGCGCTCACGGCTGCACGAGCAGTCCGCGGCCGGGGACAGCGGTGCGGCCTGGCACCCGTTGGCCGAGCTCGCCGACCTTCCCGCCGGCGCCGTCACCACCGCACTCGCCGGGCAGACCACGTTGCTCGTGTGCCGGATCGGGTCGGACCTGTTCGCGTTCGCGGACCGGTGCGCCCGGTGCGAGTCCAGCCTGGCCGGTGCGGGGCTCGCGCGGCGGATGGGCGGCGCGGTCGGTGACGCGTTGCTTCGGTGCCCCACCTGTCAGGCCCACTACGACGTACGACGGGCGGGCGCCTGCGTCGACGTACCCGGGCTGCACCTGGACCCGCTGCCGCTGCTGGCCGACGGGGCCACCGTCTCGGTCGCGGTCCCCGCGCCTGCCGTCCCGACACCGGCATGAGCACCCGCATGAGCACCCGCATGAGCACCTCATGAGCACCCCGTCGCGGATCCCCACCGGCTCGCCACTTGCCACCCTGCGCCGGATCAACAGCAACCGTCCGACCGTCGTACCGGGTGAACGCTGCGAGATGTGCGCGACCGCGATCCTCGAGGAGCACCAGCACGTGGTGGACCTGGAGAGCCGCAGCCTGATGTGCGCCTGCCGGGCCTGCTACCTGCTGTTCACCGACCAGCAGGCGGCGCTGCGCTACCGGGCGGTCCCCGACCGGTACCTCTCCTTCCCCGGGTTCAGCTTCGACCGCTCGGCCTGGGACGACCTGCAGATCCCGGTCGGGCTGGTGTTCCTGTTCCGCAACTCGGTGCAGCAGCGGATCGTCGCCTTCTACCCCAGCCCCGCCGGCGCGACGGAGTCCGAGCTGTCGCTGGAGTCGTGGGACCGGATCGTGGCCGCGAACCCGCTGCTCGACCAGCTGCTGCCCGACGTGGAGGCGCTGCTGATCTACGGGACCGAGCGCGGCCGGGAGGAGTTCAGCTGCCACCTGGTGCCGATCGACGCCTGCTACGAGCTGGTCGGCACGATGCGCAAGACCTGGCGTGGCTTCGACGGCGGTCAGGAGGCCCGCGCGGCGATGGACGAATTCTTCGCGACGGTCGAGAAGCGGAGCAAGCCGGCCCGCCGACTGGTCGAGCCATGAGCGGCTACACGTTCACCGTGCTCGACGTGTTCGCCGAGCCCTATGCCGCGGCGCCGCAGCTCACCGCGCGGCTGCGGATCGAGGAGGCCACCGGCCAGGTGGTGCACGCGATCGCGCTGCGCTCCCAGGTCCGGATCGAGCCACAGCGCCGTGGCTACACCGACGCCGACGAGGACGGGCTGCGCGCGCTGTTCGGCGGCCGGGACCGCTGGGCCGACACGTTGCGGCCGTTCCTGTGGATGCAGTGCAGCACCACCGTGCAGGGGTTCACGGGGGTCACCGAGGTCGACCTGCCCCTGCCGTGCACCTACGACTTCGACGTGGTCGGCTCGCGCTACCTGCACGCGGTCGGCCAGGACGAGGTCCCGCTCTCCTTCCTGTTCTCAGGCACCGTGTTCACCCGCGGCACGAACGGTTTCGGCGTCGAGCAGGTGCCCTGGGACTGTGACACCCGCTACCGGATGCCGGTGAGCGTGTGGAAGCAGATGATCGACCTCTACTACCCCAACACGGCGTGGATCCGGATGGACCGGGACCTGCTCGCCGAGTTCGCCGACTACCGCGCCCGGCACGGCCTGACCACCTGGGAGGAGACCGTGCAACGGCTCCTCGCGCACGAGGGTGAGGTGCTCTCGTGAACCTCGACCTGGCCCGTGCGGTCGCCGACGCGGTGCTCTACGAGGGCTACCTGCTCTACCCGTACCGCGCCAGCTCCGACAAGAACCGCTCGCGCTGGCAGTTCGGCGTGCTCGGCCCACCCGGTGCCGCCGAGGCCGGTGTCGGCGAGGAGTCGTCGATGTCGATGCAGTGCCTCCTCACCGACTTGTCAGAAACTGGTGCGGTCATAGCCGCACAGGGGTCTGACAAGTCGGTGGTGGTGCACCTGCGGTTCCTGCAGCTGCAGCGGCGCGAGGTGTACGACGGACAGGGTCGGCCGGTCGAGCAGCTGACCGTCGACGAGACCACGTGGATGACCTGGGACGAGGCCGTCGACCAGGAGCTGACGGTCGTGCTGCGGCTCGCCGACCTCGCGGGAGGGATCAGCACGCCGGTGTCGGTGACCGGGAGCGAGCAGACCGAACCCATCACCGGCCGCGACGGCACGCGGCTGGGGCACGTGCTGCGCCGCCGGTGGCCGCTGTCCGCCCGGCTCAGCGCCACCACGACGGCCGGGCAGGGGTGCGACCTGCTCACGTTGCGGGTGGACAACCTCGGCACCGACCCGGCCGGCGCCGGGAAGGAACGCGCGATCCGCTCCTCGTTCATCGGCACGCACCTGCTGGTCGAGGCGCACGGCGTCGCGTTCGTGTCGCTGCTCGAGCCCCCCGACGAGCTCGCCGGGGCAGCGGCCGCCTGCGCGCAGCACCGGTGCTGGCCGGTGCTCACCGGTGCGCCGGGCGACACCGACCTCGTGCTCGGCTCGCCGATCATCCTCTACGACTACCCCCAGATCGCCGGGGAGAGCGCCGGCGCCCTGTTCGACGCCACCGAGATCGACGAGATCCTCACCCTGCGCGTGATGACGATGACCGACGAGGAGAAGGCCGAGGCCCGCGCCACCGACCCCCGGGCCCGGGAGATCATCGACCGCTGCGACGAGATGACCCCGGAGACGCTGCAGCAGATGCACGGCATCCTGCGCGACCCGCACGCGGGTGAGGCGCCCCTGTTCCCGGAGCCCGGGCCTTTCCCGGAGCTCGAACCGTTCCCGGAGCCCGAACCGTTCCCGGGGCCCGACCCGGCGTGGCCGACCGGGTCCGACGTACGCAACCTCGAACCGCCCTCCTTCCGGACCGGCGACGTGCCCTGGTGGTCGCCCGAGGCCGACGAGGCGGTCCAGCCTGGTGTCGACGCGGTCACCGTCGACGGGGTCCGGGTGGCACGCGACAGCCTGGTCCGGGTGCACCCGAACCGCCGCGCCGACGCCCAGGACCTGTTCTTCGCCGACCAGGTGGCGCGGGTGACCGCTGTGCTCTCCGACGTCGACGGCGGCACCCACGTCGCACTGCTGCTCCTCGACGACCCCGCGGCCGAGATCAACGACCTCGCCGGCCGCTACTGGTACTTCGCTCCCGACGAGATCACCCCGCTGTCCCCCGACGAGGCACGTGCGGCCCAGGCGACACAACATCCAGCAGCAGAGCGAGAGGAGAGCCGACCATGAGAACGCTCGGCAAGTTCACCACGGTGGTACTCCTGGCGGGCGCGGCCCTCGCCGCGGTGGTCGGGGTGCAGTCCATCCCAGACATCAGGCGGTACCTCAAGATGCGCCAGATGTGACCCGACCCCCCACCACCGGAAGAGGAAAGCGATGAGCGAGAAACCAGGCGACGAGCTCGACCCGGAGCCACAGGCCGAACGAGGTCCGGAAGGCTCGCGGGACACGGGGTCCGACGAACCTGCTGCCGGCCCCGCCGACCGGGAGGAAGGACGCGCGACCGCCCAGTCCGACACCTCGGCGAAGCCCTCCGAACCCACCGACCCGGACGCGCCGGACCTGCAACCGGGAGGCACGCCATGAGCCCCGACCTCCCCCACGAGAACGACGACCCGGACACCAGCGGCAAGACGGTGCCGCCCTACGACGACCGCCAGAAGAGCGGCGACGTCGACGGGCCGGAGAAGTCCACCAAGCAGGGCGCCGAGACCGCCGGCGCCACCGGCCCGGTCCAGGACGACGCGGGAATGAACCATCCCGACCCCGCGGACACCCCCGGCGGCGCGGAGGCCTCACCGGCCGACGAGCAGCCGGCGAGCGAGTCCGGCGGCTCCGCGGAGGACGAGGGGTCCGTCGGCCCCGACCACTACGCGGGGACCGGCCGCGGCGAGGACAAGCTCGACGAGGAGGGCACCTGACGTGACGGTGCTGGTCGCCGGCATCGGCAACCTGTTCTTCGGCGACGACGGCTTCGGTCCCGAGGTCGTCCGCCGACTGGTCGAGCCCGGCCAGGACCCGGTGCCCGACCAGGTCCGGGTCGTCGACTACGGCATCCGCGGCATGCACCTGGCCTACGACCTGCTCGACGGGTACGACGCGTTGGTCCTCGTGGACGCCCTGCCCTTCGACGGGGAGCCGGGCGAGGTGCGGGTGCTGGAGGTCGGGCCGGGCGACCTGGGCGAGGGCGACTACGACGCGCACGGCATGGACCCCGTCGCCGTACTCGCCAGCCTCGGCGCGCTCGGCGGGACCCTGCCGCCGACGTACGTCCTCGGCTGCCGTCCCGCGTCCCTCGACGAGGGGATCGGGCTGTCCGCGCCGGTGGCGGCCGCGATCCCCGCCGCGCTCGACACCCTGCGTGCCCTGCTGGCCCGGATCACCGTCCCTGCCACCACCGCATCCGGGAGGCGATGAGCATGTGCCTGGGAATCCCCGGACGGATCGTCGAGATCGTCGACGGCTTCGCCGACCAGCTCGCGCTCGTCGACGTGGAGGGCGCTCAGCGCCGGGTCAACATCGGCATGCTCGAGACGCCCCCGGCGCCCGACGACTGGATCCTGATCCACATGGGCTTCGCGATGGAGGTCATCGACCGGACGAAGGCGGACCAGGCGCTGTCCGGACTGGAGATGATGGGCCAGGCACGTGAGCAGCCCGCGGAGGTGCCCCGTGGCTGACGCGCAGGTGCTCACCGCCGCACCGGTCCAGCGCCGGCGGATCGTCGTCCGCGGCGTCGTCCAGGGCGTCGGTTTCCGCCCGTTCGTGGCCCGGCTCGCCGCGGACCTTCGGCTGTCCGGGCTCTGCGGCAACGACGCGGTCAGCGTCTTCGTCGAGGCCGAGGGCAGCCCGGACGCCCTCGACGAGCTCTGCCACCGGATCGAGTCCGAGGCGCCGCCGCTGTCGCTGGTCCTCGACCTCCGCAGCGAGCCCCTCCCCCCGAGGGGTGACTCGACGTTCGAGATCGTGCCGAGCCGGACGCTGCCCGGAGCGCGCACCCTGGTCGCCCCCGACGTCGCGACCTGCGCGGACTGCCTGCGCGAGATGGCCGACCCGGGCGACCGGCGCTTCCGGCACCCGTTCATCACCTGCACCAGCTGCGGGCCCCGGTTCACGATCATCGAGGACCTCCCCTACGACCGGCCTGCCACCACCATGGCGGCGTTCGAGATGTGCGCCCGGTGCCGGGCCGAGTACGTCGACCCGGGCGACCGCCGCCACCACGCGCAACCCGTCTCCTGCCACGACTGCGGACCCCGTCTCTGGGTTGAGACGGCGGGCCACTCGGTCGTCGATGGCGACGATGCCGCACTGTCCCTCGTGCAGCGGACGCTCGCCGACGGCGGCGTCGTGGCGGTCAAGGGGATCGGCGGGTTCCACCTCGCCTGCGACGCCACCGACCCCGGCGCGGTGGCCAGGCTGCGCGAACGCAAGCACCGCCCCGGCAAGCCGTTCGCAGTGATGGGCGCCGACGTCGCCACGGTCACCGGGTTCGCCCGCGTGTCACCGGCCGAGCAGTCGGCACTGACCCAGCCGGCGCGGCCGATCGTGCTGCTGCGCAAAGCAGCCGGGTCGACGCTCGCGGACGGGATCGCACCCGGTCTCGACGAGGTCGGCGCGATGCTGCCCTACACGCCGCTGCACCACCTGCTGTTCGACCGGGTCCCGGGCTCCGGCGTCGAACCACCGCGGATCCTGGTGATGACCTCGGGCAACCTCTCCGACGAGCCGCTGTGCTCGGACAACCAGGACGCCCGGGACCGGCTCTCCCGGATCGCCGACGTGTACTTGATGCACGACCGGAAGATCGCTGTGCCCTGCGACGACTCGGTGGTGGCCGTGTGGGAGGCCACCGAGGTCCCGGTCCGCCGCTCCCGTGGCTTCGCGCCGCTCCCCGTCGCGCTGGCCGACTCCGGTCCGGTCACCCTCGCGGTCGGCGCGGAGGTCAAGAACACGTTCTGCCTGACCCGTGACGACTTCGCGTTCTGCTCGGGACACCTCGGTGACATGGGCAGCCTGGAGAGCCAGCAGGCGTTCGGCGCCGCGGTCGCCCAGCTCACCACGCTGCACGCCGCGATCCCGCAGCTCGTAGTCGCCGACGACCACCCCGGCTACGCCACCCGGCACTGGGCCGAGCGCTACAGCCAGGACCACGATGTCCCGCTGGTCACCGTGCAGCACCACCACGCCCACGTCGCCTCGCTGCTCGCCGAGCACGGCCTTCTTGGCACCCCGGTGCTGGGGGTCGCCTTCGACGGCACCGGCTACGGCTGTGACCGCACCGTGTGGGGCGGCGAGCTGCTCTACGTCGGCGCCGACGTCACGCACATCGTGCGGGCCGGTCACCTCGAGGCGTTCCCGCTGCCCGGCGGCGACCGCGCGGTGCGGCACCCGTTCCGGGTCGCGCTGGCCCTGCTGCACGCCGCGGGCCTCACCGACGCGGACGGGCTCGCGGACGCCCACGGCCTGCATCTCGCCGGCACCTGCCCCGCGCGGGAGCAGGCCGTGGTCCGGGCCCAGCTGGTCAGCGGCACCGGCTGCGTGCCGACGACCAGCGTGGGAAGGCTGTTCGACGGGGTCGCCTCCCTGCTCGGGGTGCGGCACCAGGTGAGCTACGAGGCGCAGGCCGCGATCGAGCTGGAGGCCCTCGCCAGGTCCGCCACGTCCGTCGTACCGCTGCCGATGGAGGTCGCCGACGGTGAGCTGAAGCTGGAGCGGCTCGTCCGGGCAGTGGTCGACGGCGTCCGGGCCGGGCGTCCCGTGGCCGGACTGGCCCTCGGCTTCCACGACGCGCTCGCCACCGCCACCGCCGAGCTGGTGCTCCGCGCGGCGCGGGAGCACGACGTGACCACCGTGGGCCTCACCGGCGGGGTGTTCCAGAACCGGCTGCTGCTCGGAGCATTGGCGGACCGCCTCCGCGCGGCGGGACTCATCGTGCTCACCCATCAACGGGTCCCGGCCAACGACGGGGGCCTCTCGCTCGGGCAGGCGGTCGTCGGCCGCGCCCGGGCGATGCGACTCGGCGCGGCACAACGCGGCCTCACCGCTACCACTGGAGGAGGACAGACGTGACCACCACCCAAGAACCGGCCACCCTGATCGGGGAGGAGCTCAGCGACGACCTCGCCTCGGCGTCCCTGGCGCTCGCGCGCAAGTTCCACACCGGGGCGACGCTGTGGGTGATCTCGCCGCAGTGGGAGCCGCACGCCCACCACGTCGCGGTCGAGTTCGTGCACCCGGTGATCATGGGCAAGCGCGCGCTGCCGTCGGTCGCGCTCGTCGACCCGGACCCGGTCGCGCAGGCGCGGGTGGCGACCCGGCCCGGAGACGTGATCATCGCCGTCGCCTCGGCCGACGATCCCCAGGTCCTCGACACGATGCGACGGGCGCCGGCCTGGGGAGCGCACACGATCTGGATCGGCTTCGGTCCCCGGCCGCCCGCCGGCAGCGCCGACCACGTGCTCTGGGTCGAGTCCGACGACGCGATGGTGCCGGCGACCGGCCGGTTCGTGCTGATGTACCACCTGCTCTGGGAGCTGACCCACGTCTGCTTCGAGCATCCCGGTCTGCTCACCGTGAAGGACGAGGACTGCACCGACGAGGTGTGCGTGACCTGCAGCGACGAGGGACGCCTCGGTGAGGTCGTGATGGCTCCCGAGACGCTGCTGTCTCCCGCCCTGGTGCGCACCGCGACCGGCGAGGAGGCCGTCGACGTGACCCTGGTCGGCGAGGTCGCACCCGGCGACCTGGTGCTCGTCCACGCGGGTGCCGCGATCACCCGGGTCGACCACGACGCGGAGGTGCCGCGATGAGTGAGCTGAACCAGAACACCGACTTTCTCTACCCGTTCATCGAAGGAGCCGAGGAGGACCCGAGCAGCCTGCTCGTCGACCTCGCCGCGTCCGCGCGCGGCAAGGCCGAGGTCAGCGCCCGGCTTCAGCAGGACTCCCTCGACGAGTACGAGGAGCAGCTGCAGGCGGCGGGCGCCGAGATGGCCGACCGGTTCGCGCGCGGCGGAAGGCTCTACACGTTCGGGAACGGCGGGAGCTCCACGGACGCGGCCACCCTGGCGTCGCTGTTCTGCCGCCCGGCCCGCGGCCGCGCCGTGCCGGCCTGGTCCTTGGCCGCCGACCAGGCCGTGGTGACCGCGCTGGGCAACGACGTCGGGTTCGAGCTGATCTTCTCGCGGCAGGTGATCGCGCACTCCAAACCGGTCGACATCGCGGTCGCGCTGTCCACGTCGGGCAACTCCGACGACCTGATCATGGCGCTGACCGAGGCCAAGAAGCGCGGGCTGCTCACGATCGGGTTCGCCGGGCACTCCGGTGGCTCGATGTCGACGAGCACGGACGTCGACTACTGCTTCACGATCCACTCCCAGAGCATCCACCGGATCCAGGAGAGCCACGCCCGGGTGGGTTTCCGGCTCTGGTCGATCGTCCAGGAGCGGACACAACGACGGGTCGCGGACCTGATGGCCGCGGGCCCGTCCAACCCGGGAGGTAGCTCATGACGACCGAGTCGGTGCACGTCAGCCGCGAGGACAGGATGCTGCTCAAGATCGAGGAGTTCCGCAAGCGCCGGCCCCGTCTGATCGACGAGGTGATCACGTCCGCGCACGGCGCCGGCGGGAAGTCCTCGGCCGCGCTGACCGACAACGTGTTCGTCGAGGCCTTCCGGAACCCGC
>DASSBE010000159.1:0-11236 GCA_035699065.1 Nocardioidaceae bacterium | reverse complement strand
TCCCGGTGCTGCAGCGGACCGGCCTGTCCGAGCTGCTCTATGCCGCCGGTGTGTTCGTCGGCCTGCTGGTCTGACTAGCTCTTCGGGATCACCTTGTGGGTGCCGTCGCACCACGGCAGCCGCTGCGACTTCTCGCAGGTGCAGACCGCGACCACCGGCCGGGTCACCCGGTGCGCACGGCCCTCACCGTCGCGCACGGCGTCGGCACCGCGGACCAGCAGCGGGCCGTCCGGGCACGGGGTCACCTCGACGTCGTGGACACCTACCGCGACCAGCTCCTGGGCCGGCTCGGGGACCGGCCTCGGCACCGACCGCATCAAGCCACCGCCTCGGTGCCCTGGGCCCGCAGCGTGGTCCGCCCCTGCTGCCAGGCGGTAAGCATCCGCTCGGCGGCGACCTTCTCCATGCTCAGGCAGACCACCGCCCCGAAGAACACGTCCTCGAGCAGCCCCGCGTCCTGGGTCACCAGTGCCGCGCAGATGTCGCGCAGGGCCAGCTGCTCGTGCACTGCGTCGGCCTCGATGTGCTCGTCGAAGTACTCCGCCGCCTTCTCCGGCAGGCCGAGCCGCCGGATCCCGCCGGCGAACCTGCGGCAGGGCAGCGAGCTGGTCGCCTCGAACGCGCCGAGGTGCCCCAGCGCGGCCGCCCGCAGCCGCCGGTGCAACCCGAGCAGGCTCATCGCGTTGTTCGACGCGAGGGTGTACCCGGGGACCTGGTCGAGGTAGGCGCCGTACTCGTCGTCGAGGCCACAGGCCTCGAGCGCGTCGGCGAACATCGTGGAGTGCACCCGGTGCGGTCGGCCGGCGCCGTACTCGTCGTACAGCAGCTCCACGAGCGCGGCCTTCGGCTTGCCGGTGACGCGCGGGATCACCCAGGAGGTCGGGTCGGACTCCTTGAGGTGGTAGACGCTGCGGTGCACCATGAACTCGGTGAGCTGCTCGAGGCTTGCCTCACGCTGCACGAACCGTGCCACCGACGGGCCGTCGAACGACTCGGTCAGCGCGAAGAGCCGTTCCGCGACGTCACCGTCGACGCCGACCGTCGCGGCGACGGTCTCGGAGGTACGTCGACGCAGCGCGTCCTCGAACACCGACTCGACCTCGCGACGGACCCGGAGCAGGTCGGGGTCCCACTCCCAGTCCCCGACGGCGTCGTCGAACCCGCGGTAGTGCAGCTCGTACATCACCCACAGGGCGAGATGCAGGTCGTCGTCGGTGACGACGTCGACGTCCTCCGGCAGGGCGCGTATCCGGTGGACCAGCGCGTCGGCGTCGAGCCGGTCCCGGCCGCCGACCGCGTCGATCACGCCCGTGCTCAGCGGGCCTCGTTCCATCGGCAGCAGCATGCGCCGCCGGTACCCCCCGCCGGGCACCTTCAATCGCGCGGTTCGACCCACTCACCGGACTCGGCGAACTTCTCCAAGGTGGCCAGGTAGGGCGCGATGTCGATGCCCTGCGCGGCGAGCCACGCGTCGTCGTAGTAGGTGCCGGTGTAGCGCTCGCCGCCGTCGCAGAGCATGGTGACCACGCTGCCCGTCCGGGCACCGGCGCGCATCTCGGCGACGATCTTGAGCGAGCCCCACAGCGCCGTGCCTGTGGAGCCGCCGACCAGCCGGCCGGTCACCGCGCTGCACCAGCGGGCGGCCGCGATCGAGGCGGCGTCGGGCACCGAGATCATCGCGTCCACGATCGCCGGGATGAACGAGGGCTCAACCCGCGGCCGGCCGATCCCCTCGATCCGGGACGCCTTGCCGGTGGTGTGCGCGGCGTCGTCGTTGGCCCAGCCCTCGAAGAACGCGGAGTTCTCCGGGTCCACGACGCACAGCCGGGTGTCGTAGCGGCGGTAGCGCACGAACCGGCCGATGGTGGCCGACGTGCCCCCGGTGCCGGCTCCCACGACGACCCAGTCCGGGATCGGGTGCCGTTCCTGGGCCAGCTGACCGAAGATCGACTCGGCGATGTTGTTGTTGCCGCGCCAGTCGGTGGCACGTTCGGCGAAGGTGAACTGGTCCATGTAGTGGCCACCGCTCTCCGCCGCGAGCCGGCGCGACTCCTCGTAGATCGTGGCCGGGTCGTCGACGAGGTGGCAGCGGCCGCCGTAGAACTCGATCAGGTCGATCTTCTCCCGCGACGTGCGGGCCGGCATCACCGCGACGAACGGCAGCCCGAGGAGCCGGGCGAAGTAGGCCTCGGAGACCGCGGTCGAGCCGGAGGAGGCCTCGATCACCGTGGTGCCCTCGACGATCCACCCGTTGCACAGCGCGTAGAGGAACAGCGAACGGGCCAGCCGGTGCTTCAGGGAGCCGGTCGGGTGCACCGACTCGTCCTTGAGGTAGAGGTCGATGTCCCACTCCGGCGGGAGCGGGAACACGTGCAGGTGCGTGTCCGCGGACCGGTTGCTGTCGGCCTCCACCTTGCGGACCGCCTCGTTCACCCAGTCCCGGGTGCCCTGGTCCGAGCGCCGCGCCACCTGGCAGCACCCGTCCTTCTTCGGTTCCATCCGCATGCTTCCCCTCCTCGTCGCCCTCGCCAGCCGGATCAGCCCCCGCCTGCCGGATCAGCCGTCGGCGTCGTCCTCCTTGGCCCGTGACTGCTCGAAGCGCCGCGAGGCGGCCGACGCCCGCCGCTCCACGACGGCCGCGAAACGTGCGCGCTGCTGCTTGAGGAGGTACACCGACGCCACCGAGGAGATCCCGATCGCGACCAGGAACGGCCAGAACAACGGCACCGGGTCACCGCCGGAGAACAGGAGGTAGAGGCCGACCACGACGGCGTACGACGCGACGAACAGGCCCAGTCGCGACAGGGTGTAGACGGCGAACTCCTTCATCCCGCAAGCCTAGTCGGCCACGTCACGGGCCCGTTGCCGCCGTACGTCGGACGGGGGCTTGCCTTGCTGCCTACTCTTGAGGTGTGGGAAAGATCTTGCTGGTCGTCGTGGTCTTCGCCGCCCTGGTCTACAGCCTGTTCTGGCTGGTCGAGCGCCGCGGTCGGGTCAGGGCCGCGCGTGCCCAGGGACCCCGCCCGTCGTACCCGCGGGCCCTCGGGCCCGACGACGACGAGGACTTCCTCCGCGAGCTCGAACGCCGCCGGCGCCGCGCGGCGCGCGAGCAGGCCAAGCAGAGCCACCCCAAGCCGGTGAAGAAGCCGGTCGAGAAACCGGTGGAGAAGCCTGCCGAGAAGCCGGACCGCTCCGAGCACGACCGGCCGCGCCCGGAGTGAACCTCGTGGGTCAGCCGGGACTCAGCCTTCGCGGGTGTCCTCCCGGCGCCTCGTGCCGGCCAGCCACCCCGTAAGGCCGTCCAGGGAACTTGCGGTCAGCCGGAGTAGGAGTGCTGGCTGGTGCTGCCGAAGAAGTAGTTGATCCCGACGAAGTTGAACAGCAGCGTGGCCAGTCCGATCAGGGCGATGATCGCCGCCGCCTTGCCCTTCCAGCCCGCGGTCGCCCGCGCGTGCAGGTAGGCCGCGTAGACGACCCAGGTGATGAAGGCCCAGATCTCCTTGGGGTCCCAGCCCCAGTAGCGGCCCCAGGCGTACTCCGCCCAGATCGGACCGGCGATCAGGGCAGCGAACGTCCAGATCGGGAAGCCGAATGCGTGCATCCGGTAGGCCACCCGGTCCAGCACGGATGCCTGCGGCAGCCGGGCGATGTAGCCGGTGGTTCGCAGCGTCCCGCGGTTCTCCGCCCGGCTCCGGACCAGGAACAGCAGCGAGGCCATCCCACCGACGGTGAAGGCGCCGGTGGCGACGATCGCGGCGGTCACGTGGATCGCCAGCCAGTAGGAGTGCAGGGCCGGCACCAGTGGACCGACCGGGACGTAGAGCACGAGCACCGCGAGCATCAGGATGGCGACGTTGAAGCCGGTGACCACGGGGCCGAGCCAGCGCAGGTGGTAGCGCCGCAGCAGCAGCAGGTACATCAACGTGACGCCGAAGGTCGCGGTCACCGTGAACTCGTACATGTTGCCCCACGGCACCCGGACCGGGTCCGCGGCGAGCCCGCGGGTGACGACCGCGGCGAGATGCAACAGCCCCGCAACCAGCGTCAGGGCGACGCCGATCCGGCCGAACCGGTCGATCCGCTCGGCCTGCTCCGCCTGGTCCGGACCCGTGTCCGCGAGGTCGGCGTCGGGCGCGTCAGGGCGCGGACCACCGGCACCCACGGCGACGGCACGCTGCTCGGGCACGGTCACCGGCACGGTGCGGCCCACCACCCACTCGACGAGGTGGGCGAGGAAGGCGAGCACGTAGACGACGGACGCGAACGCGATCGCGTTGTTGCTGAAGGCCGCCAGATCGGCGCTGGTCACGTCGTCTCCCTCTTCGCTGCTTCGCTGTCCTGCAGACGCTTCTCGAGCTCGTTGATCTCGTCGCGGAGGTCACCGCCCGAGCTGCGGTCGAGGCCCGCCAGTTCGACCACGGTACGCCCCTCGCGACGGGTCACCCGCACCCATGTCCGCCGGGGCCGGATGAACAGCGAACCGAGCAGGCCGAGCAGTGCCAGGACCACGCCGGCCAGCGCGATCTTCTTGCCCGGGCTCTCGCTGACCTGCAGCTTCACCCACCGGTCCACGCCGTCGAAGGTGATCGAGCCGGCGCCGCCGGGAAGCTGCTTGGTCTGCCCCACCGCGATGTCGAGCCGGTAGTCGTTGCCGTTGTCCTTGGTGAAGACGTCGAGGTCGTCCTTCTTCAGCTCGTAGACCGACTGCGGCTTGCCCGAGTCCAGGCCGAGGTCGCCGTGGTAGGGCAGGATCGAGAGCACCGGGTCCAGCGCGTCGGGGAACTGCGAGAACGGGCCGCGTTCCATGGAGAAGCCGTACGTCGGCAGGAACAGGCCCTCGAACCCGAGCTGCTCGGGCATCGCGTCGGGGACCTTGATCACGCCGAACGACTTGAAGGTCGAGTCCTCGGGCAGGAACACCACCGGGCCCTTGTAGGCGACGTTGCCCTCGCCGTCGCGGACCGTCACCTTCGGTGCGTAGCCGTGCCCGACCAGGAACACGCTTCCGCCGTCGACCTGCAGCGGATGGTTCACCGCGAGCTCGTAGGTCCTGGCGGGCGCGTCCGGTGTCTCGCGGTAGGTCAGGTCGGCGGCGAAGTCGGTCGGCATCCCGGCCTGCTCACCGCTCTGCAGGAAGTCCACGTGGAAGTCGTCGACGGTGAAGCTGAACGGCTCCAGGTCGTCGGCGCCGAACAGGGCACCGGGCAGGAAGTCGTCGTACTGGCTCAGCGAGTTTGAGAAGCTCTGGCCGGACACCACGATCACGCCGCCCTTGTAGCCGTACAGGTTGCCGAACGCGAACCCGACGAGCACCACGAGCAGCGACACGTGGAAGAGCAGGTTCCCGGCCTCACGCAGAAACCCGCGCTCCCCGGCCACCGCGCCGCCGCCCGTGTCGCCCTCGCTGTCCGGGTGTACGTCGACGCGGTACCTCTTGCGCGCGAGCACCGCACGGGCACGTTCCAGGGCCTCGGCCGGTGCCGCGTCGACCTCGAACGTGCGCGACTCCGGCAGCCGGGACAGGTTGCGGGGCGCCTTGGGCGGCCGGGCCCGCATGCCGCGCCAGTAGATCCGCAGCCGCGGCACGATGCAGCCGACCAGGGAGATCATCAACAAGATGTAGATCGCGCTGAACCACACCGAGTCGAAGACCGAGAACAGTCCGAGCTTGTCGTAGATCGGCGCCAGCGTCGGGTGCTGGTCCACCCAGCGCGCCGCGGCCAGCGAGTCGACGTCGCGCTGCGGGACGATCGAGCCGGGGATGGCGCCCAGGGCGAGCAGGAACAGCAGCACCAGCGCGGTCCGCATGGAGGTGAGCTGCCGCCAGGCCCAGCGCGCCAGCTCACGCGGCGACAGGGCCGGTGGCGAGGACGGCGGTGTGGGTGGGGTGGTCGCCGCCCCGCCCGCTGCTGCCTGCGGGGACTCGACCACCGGTGCCTGCTCGGGGCTCATCTCACACCGCCACCGTGAAGCCGCCGACCCAGCTGCGCAGGTCGTTGATCCACAGGTCCCAGACACCGGTGACCAGCAGCAGTCCGACCGCGATCAGCATGATCCCGCCGAGCCGGGTGACCCACACCTGGTGCCGGCGCACCCAGCGGATCGCGCCGAGCATCCGCCGGAACGCGAGTGCGGCGACGATGAACGGGATCCCGAGCCCGAGGCAGTAGGCGACGCTGAGCAGGGCGCCTCGTCCGGCGGTGCCCTCGTGCAGGGCGAGCAGCTGTACGGCGGACAGGGTCGGCCCGATGCAGGGGGTCCACCCGAGCCCGAACAGCACGCCGAGCAGGGGGGCCGCCGCGAGCCCGACGGCGGGCACCCGGTGCACGCGGACGTCGCGTTGCATGAACGGGAGGAAGCCGAGGACCGCGATGCCGACCAGGATCGTGAGGACGCCGAGCACCACACTGATCTGGCGCATATAGGTGAACAGCCAGTCGCCGAGGGCGCCGGACAGGGTGCCGAGAGCGACGAACACGAACGAGAACCCGGCGACGAACAGGAGGCTTCCGGCGACCATCCGGCCGCGGCGGGCGGACTCCAGGTCGGCGCCGGACAGGCCGGTGGCGTAGGACAGGTAGCCGGGCAGCAGCGGCACCACGCACGGCGAGAAGAACGACACCAGCCCGGCGACCAGCGCCACCGGGACCGCGAGCAGCAGCGACCCGGACAGTGCCGTGGTCGCGAACCAGTCGCCGACGTCCAGGGGCGCCATCAGGCCGACCCCTCCTGCACGTCCTCGACCAGACCGACCAGGGTGCTCGTGGACACCTCGCCGAGCACCCGTGCGGCGACCCGGCCCTGCTCGTCGATCACGACAGTGCTGGGGATGGAGTTCGCGGTCAGGGTGCCGCGGAACGCCAGCAGCGTCTGTCCGCCCTGGTCGTAGATGCTGGGGTAGGGCACGTCGAAGCGGCGGACGAACGCCCGCGCCGCCGCCTGGTTCAGGTCACGTGAGTTGATGCCGAGGAACGCGACCTCGTCGTCGGCGAGCTTCTCGGCGGCCTCGACCAGGTCCGGCGCCTCGGCCCGGCACGGCCCGCACCAGGAGCCCCACACGTTGACGACCACGGTCTTGCCGGCGTAGTCGGCGAGTGCGATCGGCTCCCCGTCGATCGTCTCCCCGGACACCTCGCCCGGCCTCTTGCGCTCATCGACGGGAAGCGTGGTGATCACGCCCTTGCCGGAGACGAACCCGGCCTCACCGGAGCCGCTGGGCGTGTCGGTGCACCCGGCGAGCGCCACACTGCTCAACAGTGCGGCCACCAGGACGGCAACCGGGCGGACGGGACGCGGCAACGCTCAGGCTCCTGCCGACGGGGGCTTTTCCTCGGCCGGCGCGCCGCCTGTGGAGAACGGCGCCTTGCGGTCCGCGACCGGGATCAGGTCGGCTGCCGGCTCGGAGTAACGCAGGTTCACCAGGTGGTCACCGACGAAGGTGAACGAGGTGAGGCTGCACAGCGTGCACTGGCGGCGGCGCGGGTCGTGCAGGAACGAGCGGCCCTCGACGTGCAGCCGGGTGGTCCAGATCGGCAGCTGGTGCGAGACGATCACGGCCTCGTGCCCCGCGGCGGCGTCGCGTGCGTCGTACACGGCGGCCATCATCCGGGCGACGATCTCCTTGTAGGGCTCGCCCCAGGACGGTTTGAACGGGTTCCACAGGTGCCGCCACGCCGAGGGCTTCTTGAGGACACCGTCCCCGACGCCGAAAGTCTGGCCCTCGAACACGTTGGTGGACTCGATCACCCGCGCGTCTGCCACCACGTCGACGTCGAGCGCCTTGGCCAGCGGTGCCGCCGTCTCCTGCGCGCGCTCGAGCGGGGAGGAGACGACCTGGGTGATGTCGCGGTCGCCGATCGTGTCCGCGACGCGCTGGGCCATCTGCTGGCCGAGATCGGAGAGGTGGAACCCGTCGCGGCGGCCGTAGAGCACTCCGGTCGGGTTGTGCACCTCGCCGTGCCGGAGCAGGTGGACGGTGGTCCTCATGCGACCGCCCCCGCCGCCCGGGCTGCTGCCGGGAGCGCGGACACGATCCGGTCGAGCGCGCGGTCGTCGTGGGCGACGGAGAGGAACCAGCACTCGAACGCGCTCGGCGGGAGGTACACGCCCTGGTCGAGCATCGCGTGGAAGAACGCCTTGAACCGGTCGACGCGCTGGGCCGAGGCGACGTCGAAGTTCGGCACCGAGCTCACGCCCTCCTCGACGAGGAACACGCTGAACATGTTCCCGTTGGCCTGGACGACGTGCGGCACACCGGCCTCGTCGAGCGCGGAGGCTGTCGCCTCCTGCAGCACCAGCGACGCCTTGTCGATGCCGGCGTACACGTCGTCGGTGGCCAGCCGGAGCGTGGCCAGGCCGGCGGTGGTCGCGACCGGGTTCCCCGACAGGGTCCCCGCCTGGTAGACCGGCCCCTCGGGGGACAGCTGGGACATCACGTCGGCGCGCCCGCCGAACGCCGCCGCGGGGAAGCCGCCGCCCATCACCTTGCCGAAGGTGAGCAGGTCCGGTCGCCACCCCTCGACGGCGCCGTCGAGGCCGTACTGGCCGGAGCGGGTCACCCGGAACCCGGTCATCACCTCGTCACTGACGAACAGCGCACCGTGCGTGGCGCAGGTCTCGGCGACGAACTTGTTGAACCCGGGGGCCGGCGGGACGACGCCCATGTTGCCGGGTGCGGCCTCGGTGATCAGGCAGGCGATCCGGTCCCCGTGCTCGGCGAAGACCGCCTCCACCGCCGCGCGGTCGTTGTAGGGCAGCACCAGGGTGGCCGCCGTGGACGCGGCCGGCACGCCCGGCGTACCCGGAACCGACAGGGCGGTCCCTGAGGAGCGAACGGAGTGAGCGTCTCGAAGGGTTGCCAGTCCGGACCCGGCCGACGCGAGCAGGGAGTCGACGTGGCCGTGGTAGCAGCCGGCGAACTTCACCACGAGCTCGCGGCCGGTGAACCCGCGGGCCAGCCGGATCGCGGACATGGTTGCCTCGGTGCCGGAGGAGACGAAGCGGACCTGCTCGACCGGGGTCCGGGCGACGATCTCCTCGGCCAGGTCGACCTCGGGCCGGGTGGGAGTGCCGTACGACGTACCGCGGGCCGTGGCCTCGTGGACGGCGGCGAGCACGTCGCGGTGCGCGTGACCCAGGAGCATCGGCCCCCAGCTGCACACCAGGTCGACGTACTCGTTGCCGTCGACGTCGGTCAGGTAGGCGCCGCGCGCGCTCTCGATGAAGCGCGGCGTCCCGCCCACGGCGTTGAAGGCACGGACCGGCGAGTTGACCCCGCCCGGGGTGACCGCGTGCGCGCGTGAGAACAGCTCTGCTGAGGCGGTCGTGCGAAGTGGGGAGGTGGAAGTCACCTGGTCATTCTCCCCGAGCGACCCAACCACGACGAATCCAGCCCCCGCGGGCGCGATGTGACGCTGGTCAAGCCCGGCTACCGGCCCGTAACCTTTACGGGCGTCGCTCGTTTGGCATGACGAGGGAGTTCCCGGGTAAGTGTCCTTGACACGCCGGGGCGAAGGACGAATGGGGAGATCCGGACGCATGTCGCAGTCACGACTGAGCACCTGGCAGAAGGCCACGGCCCTGGTCCCGCTGGCACTGCTCTCGGGTGCATGGACCGCGAGCCTGGCCGGTGCCAACATCGCGAGCGCCGCGACCGAGGACGGCCATGCGCTGCCGGACGGCAGCACCGTTCCCAGCCAGGCGATCGAGGCTCCGGCAAGCGTCTCGGTGCCCGGCGAGATCGCCCCCGGCGTGCCGGCCGGCGCGGCGCGGAGCGTGATCTCGAGCGCGTCGACCAACGGCATCCCGTCCGCCGCGCTCGCTGCCTACCAGCGGGCCGCACAGGTGATCAACTCCGCCGACCCGTCCTGCAAGGTGAGCTGGCAGCTGATCGCCGCCATCGGCCGGGTCGAGTCCGACCACGGGCGGTACGGCGGCAACACGCTGAGCGAGGCCGGCAAGAGCGTGCCCGGGATCTACGGCATCCCGCTCGACGGGTCCAACGGCACCGCCGAGATCGCCGACACCGACGCCGGCCAGTACGACGACGACCCGGTCTACGACCGTGCGGTCGGCCCGATGCAGTTCATCCCCTCGACCTGGTCGGTGGTCGGGGTCGACGGTGACGGCGACGACGTACGCGACCCGCAGGACATCGACGACGCGGCGCTCGCCACGGCGGTGTACCTCTGCTCGGGCGACGAGAACCTCTCCACCACCAGCGGCCAGCGCTCCTCGGTCTACCGCTACAACCATAGCCAGGACTACGTGAACCTGGTGCTGTCGATCATGCACGCCTACCTCGACGGCGACTATTCCGCGGTCCCCACCGGCGCCGCCGCCCCGACCGTGTTCGCGCCCAGCTACGCCGGCTCGGCCGACACACCGGCGGCTTCCGGCAAGAAGCACCGCGGCACGAAGCACGCTCATGCGGCCGCTCCGGGTGCGACGGATGCCGGGTCGGGTGGCAGTGGCTCGACCGCCGGCACCGGTGGCTCCGGCAGCACGGGAAGCGGCGACGGTGGGAGCACCACGGACCCCGGTACGCCGACGGTCCCCGGTGCCGAGCCCTCCGATGATCCGGTGAAAGACGTCACCAAGCCGCTACAGGAGACGTTGTCCGCTCTCGACAAGGCCAAGAACACCTGCCAGGCCAACTTCACCGCTCACGAGATCGACCTGCTCGGTGGGCTCACCGCATGCGGCAATGCGGTGCTCTCCGGCGGCCTCGGTAGCGTCCAGAGCACCCTCCAGGGCATCCTCGACCAGGCCACCGGCGGCACGCTGACAAGGTCGGAGGCGGAGGAGCAGTGCAGGCTGGAGCTGAACCCACTGCAACTGCTCAACGGCGGCCTCCAGAACTGCGTGGACGACCTCCTCAACTGACGCTCCTTCGGACTGCGGCGCCGGCCGGAGTTTCCCCAAGGGATGTAGAGAACCCGTCACTTCCCACGGTGCACGGACCGAGGGAAGTGTGGGCTCGTCATGGGAAGCGGCCCCAATCGCGCAGAACCGTGGCCCAACGGACTACGGGGAGGGGCGGAGCAGGCGGGCGGCCTCGGCGGCCCAGTACGTGAGCACGATGTCGGCCCCGGCACGGCGGATCGAGGTCAGCGTCTCCAGGATCGCGGCCTCGCGGTCGATCCAGCCGTTGGCGGCGGCCGCCTCGACCATGGAGTACTCGCCGGAGATGTTGTACGCCGCGACCGGGACGTCGACAGACTCACGCACGGCGCGC
>DASSBE010000158.1:0-12093 GCA_035699065.1 Nocardioidaceae bacterium | reverse complement strand
TTCGTGAACGGCGTGCTCGGCAACATCCTGCGCGACAAGGCCACGCTGACGCTCTGAGGGGCTCGGCCGTCCTACAGCCGCAACCGTCGGTCGTGAAGTGCCTCGTAAGCGGGCCGGCACGACTCGGCGACCGCTGCGTCGCGTGGTGAGAGCAGCACCTCGCGAGGACGGTACGGCTCGAATCCGGTCGATGCCCACACCGCGGCGTACCAGTGCGGTGCCCAGACGCCGTCACTGTCGCGTGGTCCGGCGGGCCAGGAGAGCATCCGGGTGCTGAAGTCGATGCCCAGCCAGTCGCACAGCCATCGCAGGTGCGACTCGGGATCGCGCAGGAAGTCGGCGGCGTCGATGACCGGGACGTCGACGCCGGCGCCGTCCCAGAACCGGGCGAGGCGCTCCTGCTGCAGGAGACCGATGTCAGCGGGTTCGCAGGCCTCCCGAGAACGAACGTACGAGCTCACGACCTCGCGGGGGTCGCGGACCAGCAGCACATTGCGGAAGCCGAGCGTCCACGTCAGCTCCATGCGGTCCAGAACGTGGTGGCTCATGTGCTTGGCGTAGTGGACACGCCGTCGATCCGGCAGCGGTGCGCGGAGATCGGCGACCGCCTCGACGTAGTCGGTAGGTTGCGACCGCATCACCTCCTCGCGCGCCGGGTGCTCGATGCCAGTCGCGTGCAGGTACGCCGCGTAGAGCGGCTCGTCGACCACCACCGTGTCCGTCCGGTTCTCCCAGGCGCGCATCATCGCCGTGGAGATGTTGCGGGGGCCGGACCACATCGCTACACGGACCGTGCCGTCGTCGGGGGTCACGATGCCGTCCGGCCGGCGACGTCGTCGGCGACCAGCGCGCCGTACATCTGCTGCAGCCTCTCGACGACAGGTCCCCTCCGTCCGCTGCCGATCGTGCGGCCGTCGACGGTCCGGACCGGGACGACTCCTGCGAACGTGCCGGTCACGAACGCCTCCTGAGCGCTGTACACGTCCACCAGGCTGAACGTCGTCTCGCGCGCGTCGATGCCGCCGTCGCGGCACATGCGCAGCACGTTGGACCGGGTGATCCCGCCGAGGCAGAAACGGCCGTCGGAAGTCCAGACCTCCGGCTCCTCCGGGGTCCCGACGACGATGAAGAAGTGCGTGCTGTTGCACGTCGCGACGAAGCCCTGCGGGTCGAGCATCAGCGCCTCGTCGGCTCCGGCGGTGTAGGCCTGGATGCAGGCGGTGATGTCGTTGAGCTTGCTGTGCGAGTTCAGCTTCGGGTCGAGCGTGTCCGGCGTCGCGCGTCGGACGTGCGTGGTGAAGAGCGTGATCCCGTCGGTGACCGTACGCGGGAGCACCTCCTTGTGCTCGGGGATGATCACGACGGTCGGCGGCCCGATCGTCACGCGAGGGTCCTGGTACGGCGTGGCCTTCACTCCACGCGTGATCATGAGGCGCACGTGCACGCCGTCGTGCATACCGTTGGCCGCCAACGTGGCGTAGATCGCGGCGGCCAGCTCGTCGCGCGTCATGCCGATGTCGAGAAGGATCGCGCGTGCCCCCTGGTAGAGGCGGTCCAGGTGCTGGTCGAGGAACGCCGGATGGCCACCGCTGATGCGCAGGCCCTCCCAGACGCCGTCGCCCAGCACGAAGCCGGAGTCGAACACAGAGACGACCGCCCGCTCGCGCGGCAACAGCTCGCCATTCACCCAGATCAGGACTCGTTCGTTGCGTGGGTCGTCGTGGAAGTCGTGTGTCCCGTGCGCCATGCGGGTCAGCGTAGAGCGTGGTCCGGGGGGAGACGCGGTTCCGAGACGCGTGGCAGGGTGGACGCATGACGGAATGCGATGTTGTGGTCATCGGCCTCGGACCGGGCGGCGAGTCCGTGGCCAGCACGTTGGCGAAGGAGGGCCTCGACGTCGTCGGCGTGGACGAGCGCCTCGTCGGCGGTGAGTGCCCGTACTACGGCTGCATCCCGAGCAAGATGATGGTCCGTGCCGCAGACGCGCTGGCCGAGAGCCGGCGGGTGCCCGACCTGGCCGGGACGAGCACGACCACGCCGGACTGGTCGCGGGTGGCCGACCGGATCCGCGACGAGGCGACCGACGACTGGGACGACACCGTCGCGGTGCAGCGGCTCGAGGACGCCGGAGTGCGCTTCGTCCGTGGGCACGGTCGCCTGGTGGGCGAGCGCGAGGTGGAGGTCGGCGGCGAGCGCTTCCGAGCCCGGCGGGGCGTGGTCCTCAACACCGGTACGGCGCCGGCGGTCCCGCCCATCGACGGACTGGCCGACACGCCGTACTGGACGAACCGCGACGCCGTTCGGGTGACGACACTCCCCGCCAGCCTCATCGTCATCGGCGGCGGCGCGATCGGCGCCGAGATGGCCCAGGCCCTCGCACGTTTCGGCGTGCACGTCACCGTCGTCGAGGCCGCCGAGCGGATCCTGGCGCCCGAGGAGCCGGAGGCCTCCGCCGTGGTCGCGAAGACCTTCGCGGGGGAGGGCATCCAGGTGCTGACCGGTGCCCAGGCGAGGTCCGTCGAGTACGACGAGGGCCGGTTCACGGTCCGGCTGGACGACCAGGTCCTCACCGCCGACAAGCTGCTCGTCGCCACCGGGCGCCGCCCCAACCTGGCCGACATCGGACTGGACACAGTGGGACTGGATCCGGACAGCCGCGCCGTCGAGGTCGACGACCGGATGCGTGGCGGCGAGGGATTGTGGGCGATCGGTGACATCACCGGCAAGGGCGCGTTCACCCATGTCTCGATGTACCAGTCGGCGGTCGCATCCCGCGACATCCTCGGTCAGTCCGGGCCCGCCGCGGACTACCGGGCGGTCCCGCGCGTCACGTTCACCGACCCCGAGGTCGGCTCGGTGGGGATGACCGAGCAACAGGCTCAAGACGCCGGCCTGAACGTGCGGGTCGGCGTCACGGACATCGCGTCGGCGGCGCGGGGCTGGATCGGGAAGGCCGAGGGGCTGATCAAGCTGGTGGAGGACGCCGACCGCGGAGTGCTGGTCGGGGCGACCTCGGTCGGACCGATGGGCGGCGACGTGCTCTCGATGCTCACCACCGCCGTGCATGCCGAGGTGCCGACCGCAACGCTGCGCTCGATGATCTACGCGTACCCGACCTTCCACCGGGCGGTGGAGGCGGCGCTCGACGAGCTCGGCTGATAGCATCCGACTCGATCGACATCCTTTAACGAGCCGTCCAGTGAGGCGGAGAAGGAGGTCCGGCACGCTGATGCCTGCCCAATCCTCGGCCCAAGCCAGCACGGTGATGGATGCGCGTGACGTCTCCCGCGCACTCACCCGCATCGCGCACGAGATCCTCGAGCGCAACAAGGGCGCCCAGGACCTAGTCCTGCTCGGCATCCCGTCCCGCGGTGTGCCGCTCGCCCGACGGGTCGCGCAGCGGATCGCTTCGGTCGAGGGGATCGACGTGCCGGTCGGCTCGCTCGACGTGACGATGTACCGCGACGACCTGCGGATGCGGCCGGCGCGCACGCTGATGCCCACCGACATCCCCCACGGGGGGATCGACGGCAAGGTCGTCGTCCTCGTCGACGACGTGCTCTTCTCCGGTCGGACCATCCGCGCCGCCCTCGACGCGATGAACGACCTCGGCCGGCCGCAGGCGGTGCGACTGGCGGTGCTCGTCGACCGCGGCCACCGGGAGCTGCCGATCCGGGCCGACTTCGTCGGCAAGAACCTGCCGACCTCGCTCGTCGAGAAGGTCTCGGTGCGGCTCGCCGAGTTCGACGGCGAGGACTCCGTGACGATCCAGGGCGTCTCGACGGACTCCACCGAGAGGACGGAGGGCACTCGATGAAGAAGCACCTGCTGAGCGCCGGGGACCTCACGCGCGACGATGCCGAGCTGATCCTGCAGACCGCGGAGGAGATGCGCTCGCTGGCCGACCGGCCGATCAAGAAGCTGCCGGCACTGCGCGGCCGCACCATCGTCAACCTCTTCTTCGAGGACTCCACCCGCACCCGGATCTCGTTCGAGGCCGCCGCCAAGCGGCTCTCCGCCGACGTGATCAACTTCTCCGCGAAGGGCTCCAGCCTGAGCAAGGGGGAGTCGCTCAAGGACACCTCGTTGACGCTGGAGGCGATGGGCGCCGACGCGGTCGTGGTCCGGCACTGGGCCTCGGGTGCGCCGCATCTGCTCGCCAACGCCGGCTGGTCCCGCTCCAGCGTCGTCAACGCCGGCGACGGCACCCACGAGCACCCGACGCAGGCGCTGCTCGACGCCTTCACGATGTGGCGCCACCTCGGGCCGCTCGACGGCCGCCGGGTCGCCATCGTGGGCGACATCCTGCACAGTCGGGTCGCGCGCTCGAACGCGCTGCTGCTCAAGACACTCGGCGCCGAGGTCACCCTGGTCGCCCCGCCGACCCTGCTGCCGTTCGGCGTGGAGAGCTGGGACGTCGAGACGTCGTACGACCTCGACGCCGTGCTGCCCAAGACCGACGTGGTGATGATGCTGCGCATTCAGAAGGAGAGGATGAACCTGAGTGGTGGAGGGTTCTTCCCGACGGTCCGTGAGTACTCCCGGCGCTACGGTCTCGACGGCCGCCGGATGGCGACCCTGCAGGACCACACGATCGTGATGCACCCCGGCCCGATGATCCGCGGTATGGAGATCACCGCCGACGTCGCCGACTCCGAGCGCTCGGTCATCGTCGAGCAGGTCACCAACGGGGTGGCGGTCCGGATGGCCGTGCTCTACCTGCTGCTCGGCGGCAACGAGCCGGCGATCGGCAGCGACGAGAAGGAACACACCCACCCAACGAGCACCGAGGAGAGCCAAGCGTGAGCACGTACCTGGTCAAGGGCGCGCGGATCCTGGGCGGCGAGCCCGCGGACCTCCTCTTCGCCGAGGGGGTGATCGCGGACATCGGACCGGCGCTCGACCCGTCGGGCGAGACAGAGGTCGTGGACGCCGACGGCCTGGTCGCGCTGCCCGGGCTGGTCGACCTGCACACGCACCTGCGCGAGCCGGGCCGGGAGGACGCCGAGACGGTCGAGACCGGCACCCGCGCCGCCGCGATGGGCGGCTTCACCGCCGTGCACGCGATGGCCAACACCGACCCGGTCGCGGACACCGCCGGCGTGGTGGAGCAGGTGTGGCGGCTGGGCCGCGAGGCCGGTTACTGCGACGTCTTCCCCGTCGGCGCCGTCACGGTCGGCCTGGCCGGCCAGCAGCTGGCCGAGCTCGGCGCGATGGCCGACTGCGCGGCTCGCGTGCGGGTCTTCTCCGACGACGGGAATTGCGTCTCCGACGCCGTCCTGATGCGTCGGGCCCTCGAGTACGTGAAGGCGTTCGACGGGGTGGTGGCCCAACACGCGCAGGAGCCGCGGCTCACCGAGGACGCCCAGATGAACGAGGGAGAGCTCTCCGGCCGGTTGGGGCTGCGGGGCTGGCCGGCCGTGGCCGAGGAGGCGATCATCGCCCGCGACTGCCTGCTCGCCGAGCACGTCGGTTCGCGCCTGCACGTATGCCACGTGTCCACCGCCGGATCCGTCGAGATCGTCCGCTGGGCGAAGTCGCGCGGGGTGCCGGTCACGGCCGAGGCCTGCCCGCACCACCTGATCCTGACCGACGAGCTCGCCGCGACCTACGACCCGGTCTACAAGGTGAACCCGCCGCTGCGGACCGCCGCGGACGTCGAGGCGCTCCGGGCGGGACTCGCCGACGGCACCATCGACGTCGTCGCCACCGACCATGCCCCGCATCCCCACGAGGACAAGGACTGTGAGTGGCAGGCGGCCGCGTTCGGCATGCTCGGACTGGAGACAGCGCTCTCGGTGGTCCAGGAGACGATGGTCGACACCGGCCTGATCGACTGGGCCGGGGTGGCCGAGCGGCTCTCCGCGGCGCCGGCCCGGATCGGCAGGCTGGCCGGGCACGGTCGGCCCCTCGCGGTCGGCGAGCCGGCCAACGTGGTGCTCTACGACCCCGGCGTGAGGCGTGTCGTGGAGCCGCACGACATGGCGTCGCTCTCGCGCAACACCCCCTACGCGGGCATGGAGCTGCCCGGTCGCGTCACCGCGACGTTCCTGCGGGGGAAGCCCACGGTCCTGGAAGGAAAGCTGCAATGAGGGATCCCGACAAGCCCGACGAGCAGGGAGCACTGCTGGTCCTCGAGGACGGACGGACTTTCCGCGGGGAGGCGTACGGCGCCGAGGGGGAGACCTTCGGCGAGGCGGTGTTCTCGACCGGGATGACCGGCTACCAGGAGACGCTCACCGACCCGTCGTACCACCGGCAGGTGGTGGTGATGACCGCCCCGCACATCGGCAACACCGGCATCAACGACGACGACCCGGAGTCGGGGAGGATCTGGGTCAGCGGGTACGTCGTCCGCGACCCCGCCCGGATCTCGTCCAGCTGGCGCTCGGTGCGCTCGCTCGACGACGAACTGCGCGCGCAGGGCGTGGTCGGCATCAGCGGCATCGACACCCGGGCGCTGACCCGGCACCTGCGCGAGCGCGGCGCGATGCGGGTCGGGATCTCCACGAGCGAGACCGACCCCCAGGCGCTGCTCGAGCGGGTGCGGGCCTCCGCGCAGATGCAGGGGGCGGAGCTCGCCGACGAGGTGACCACCCGTGAGCCCTACGTCGTGCCCGCGGTCGGGCCGAAGGTCGCGACCGTGGCCGCCGTCGACCTGGGCATCAAGGCCAACACGCCACGGATGCTGGCCGAGCGCGGGATCGAGGTGCACGTGCTCCCGGCCACGTCCAGCATCGACGACGTCCTGGCGGTGCAGCCGGACGGGCTGTTCTTCAGCAACGGGCCGGGCGACCCGGCCGCGACCACCCACCAGGTCGCGCTGCTGCAGCAGGCGTTGGAACACGGACTGCCCTACTTCGGCATCTGCTTCGGCAACCAGCTGTTCGGCCGGGCCCTCGGCTTCGGGACCTACAAGCTGAAGTACGGCCACCGGGGCATCAACCAGCCGGTGCTGGACCGCACGACGGGCAAGGTGGAGGTGACCGCGCACAACCACGGCTTCGCCGTCGACGCCCCGCGCGAGGGATCGACCGGCACGCCCTACGGGGAGGTCACCGTCTCGCACGTGTGCCTCAACGACGACGTGGTGGAGGGCCTCGAGCTGCGCGACCCGGCCGGCAACCTCGCGGCGTTCTCGGTGCAGTACCACCCGGAGGCCGCCGCCGGGCCGCACGACGCGGCCTACCTGTTCGACCGGTTCCGCACGCTGATGGAGTCCAGGCGAGGGACGAGCCGGGCCACGGAAGCGGCCGGAGACCCAGCGCCCCTGCACGATCGGAAGAAGGCCTGATGCCCAAGCGTGACGACATCTCCTCGGTCCTGGTGATCGGCTCCGGGCCGATCATCATCGGCCAGGCGTGCGAGTTCGACTACTCGGGCACGCAGGCCTGCCGGGTGCTCAGGGCCGAGGGCCTGCGGGTGATCCTGGTGAACTCGAACCCGGCCACGATCATGACCGACCCGGAGTTCGCCGACGCGACCTACGTCGAGCCGATCACGCCGGAGTTCGTGGAGAAGGTGATCGAGAAGGAGCGCCCGGACGCCCTGCTGGCCACGCTGGGTGGCCAGACCGCACTGAACACCGCGATGGCGCTGGACCGCAACGGCGTGCTGGAGAAGTACGGCGTGGAGCTGATCGGCGCCAGCATCGAGGCGATCAACCGGGGGGAGAACCGGGAGTCGTTCAAGAAGATCGTCGAGGAGCTGGGCGGCGAGGTGGCCCGCTCGGCGATCTGCCACTCGATGGAAGACTGCCTGGCCGCCGCCGCGGAGCTCGGCTACCCGTGCGTCGTACGGCCCTCCTTCACGATGGGTGGCACCGGCTCGGGGATGGCCTACGACGCGACGGACCTGCGCCGGATCGCCGGCGCCGGCCTGGCCGCCAGCCCCACGACGGAGGTGCTCCTCGAGGAGTCGATCCTGGGTTGGAAGGAGTACGAGCTCGAGGTGATGCGCGACACCGCCGACAACGTGGTGATCGTCTGCTCCATCGAGAACCTCGACCCGATGGGCGTGCACACGGGTGACTCGATCACGGTGGCGCCGGCGATGACGCTCACCGACCGCGAGTACCAATACCTGCGAGACATGTCGCTGGGCATCATCCGCTCGGTCGGCGTCGATACCGGCGGTTGCAACATCCAGTACGCCGTCAACCCCGAGGACGGCCGCGTGGTCGTCATCGAGATGAACCCGCGCGTCTCGCGCTCGAGCGCGCTGGCGTCGAAGGCCACCGGCTTCCCGATCGCGAAGATCGCCGCGAAGGTGGCGATCGGCTACACCCTCGACGAGATCCCCAACGACATCACGCGCGAGACGCCGGCCAGCTTCGAGCCCAGCCTCGACTACGTCGTGGTCAAGGTGCCGCGGTTCGCGTTCGAGAAGTTCCCCTCCGCCGACCCGACGCTGACCACGCACATGAAGTCCGTCGGCGAGGCGATGGCGATCGGCCGCAACTTCACCGAGGCGCTGCAGAAGGCGCTGCGCAGCCTGGAGAGCAAGCACGCACCGTTCGACTGGTCGCACAAGCACGTCCAGCTCGACAAGGCGGCCTTGCTGGCGGCGGCCGGCACGCCGCACGACGGCCGGCTGCGCGTGGTGATGGACGCGATCCGAGCGGGGGCATCACCGCGCGAGGTGCACGACGCCACCGGGATCGACCCGTGGTTCGTCGACCAGCTGCTCCTGCTCAACGAGGTCGCCCAGGAGGTGATCGACGCCGACGAGCTGACCCCGCGGCTGCTGCGCCGGGCCAAGCGGCACGGCTTCTCCGACGCCCAGCTCGGCCGGATGCGCGACATGCCCGAGGCCGTGGTCCGCGGTGTCCGGCATGCCCTCGGCGTCCGGCCGGTCTACAAGACCGTCGACACGTGCGCCGCCGAGTTCGCTGCGAAGACGCCCTACCACTACTCCTCCTACGACGAGGAGACCGAGGTGGCGCCCCGCCCCGACCGGGAGGCCGTGATCATCCTGGGGTCCGGTCCCAACCGGATCGGCCAGGGCATCGAGTTCGACTACTCCTGCGTGCACGCGTCGCTCGCCCTGGCCGGGGCCGGCTACGAGACCGTGATGGTCAACTGCAACCCCGAGACCGTCTCCACCGACTACGACACCTCCGACCGGCTCTACTTCGAGCCGCTCACCCTGGAGGACGTGCTCGAGATCGTGCACGCCGAGCAGCAGGCGGGCCCCGTGGCCGGTGTCATCTGCCAACTCGGCGGGCAGACCCCGCTCGGTCTGGCGAAGGGCCTGGAGGAGGCGGGCGTCACCATCGTCGGCACGTCGCCGGCGGCGATCGACCTCGCCGAGGAGCGGGGAGCCTTCGGTCGCGTGCTCCACGAGGCGGGCCTGACGGCTCCGAAGCACGGCATGGCGGTGTCCTACGACGAGGCCCGCGAGATCGCGGCCGAGATCGGCTATCCCGTGCTGGTGCGGCCGTCGTACGTCCTGGGCGGTCGCGGCATGCAGATCGTGTACGACGACGAGGCGTTGGCCGACTACATCGCGCAAGCGACCGAGATCAGTCCCGACCGGCCGGTGCTGGTCGACCGGTTCATCGATGACGCGGTCGAGATCGACGTCGACGCGCTGTACGACGGCCGGGAGCTCTACCTCGGCGGCGTGATGGAGCACATCGAGGAGGCCGGCATCCACTCGGGCGACTCCTCCTGCGCGCTGCCGCCGACGACGCTGGGGTGGTCGGAGATCCAGCGCATCCGCGAGGCCACCGAGGCGATCGCCAAGGGCATCGGCGTGCGCGGGCTGATCAACATCCAGTACGCCCTGGGCTCCGACGTTCTCTACGTCCTCGAGGCCAACCCCCGGGCGAGCCGGACGGTGCCGTTCGTCTCGAAGGCCACCGCGCGGCCGCTGGCCAAGGCGGCTGCGCGGGTCATGCTCGGTGAGTCGATCCAGACGCTGCGGGCCGAGGGTCTGCTCGCGGCGGAAGGAGACGGGGGAGACCTCCCGGCCGACGCCCCCATCGCCATCAAGGAGGCGGTGATGCCGTTCAACCGGTTCCGCACCCCTGACGGGCAGACGGTGGACACGATCCTCGGCCCGGAGATGCGCTCGACCGGCGAAGTGATGGGCTTCGACGCCGTGTTCGGCACCGCGTTCGCGAAGTCGCAGGCCGCGGCGTACGGACCGTTGCCCACCACCGGCAAGGTCTTCGTCAGCATGGCCAACCGCGACAAGCGCACGATGCTCTTCCCGATCAAGCGGCTCGCCGACCTGGGCTTCGAGGTGCTGGCCACCCAGGGCACCGCGCAGGTGCTGCGCCGCAACGGTGTCGCGGCCCGGGTCGTGCGCAAGCACTTCGAGGGGACCGGGCCGGACGGCCAGCCCACGATCGTGGATCTGATCCTGGCCGGCGAGATCGACATCGTGGTGAACACGCCGCACGGCACGCAGCCGGGGGGTTCGACGCGCACGGACGGCTACGAGATCCGCACGGCCGCGGTGATGGCCAACATCCCGTGCATCACGACGGTGCAGGGTCTGGGTGCCGCCGTCCAGGGCATCGAGGCGATGCGCGCCGGGGACATCGGGGTGCGCTCGCTGCAGGACTGGGCTCGCGCCCGCACCGTCGAGCAACCCACCACCTCCGGGAGCGTGTGACCGGGTGGACACCGACCGCGGGCTCTACCGGGCGCTGTTCGACCATGCGTTGACCCGGATCGACCCCGAGCGGGCGCACGAGCTGGCCTTCACCGCCATCCGGACGGCTGGTCCGGCCCTGTCCCGCCGGGCGCCGAAGGGCGAGCCGGTCGAGCGGATGGGGCTGCGCTTCCCGGCGCGGCTCGGCCTCGCCGCGGGTTTCGACAAGAACGGTGTGGGCATCGACGCGCTCGCCGGCCTGGGCTTCGGCTTCGTGGAGATCGGCACGGTGACCGGCGAGCCGCAGCCGGGCAACCCGCGGCCCCGGCTCGCGCGGCTGCCGGCCGATCGTGCGGTGGTCAACCGGATGGGCTTCAACAATGACGGTGCCGAGGCGGTGGCGGCGCGGCTGCAGCGGCGGCTGGACCGGCTCCGGGACCGGCGAGGGGGCCGGACCGTGACGGCGGGGCGGCCGGTGCTGGGCATCAACATCGGCAAGACGAAGGTCGTCCCGGACCACGACGAGGCGGCCGTGCTCGCGGACTACCGCAAGAGCGCCCGGCTGCTGGCGCCGTACGCCGACTACCTGGTGGTGAACGTCTCCTCGCCCAACACACCGGGGCTGCGTGACCTGCAGGCAGTCGAGCGCCTCGAGCCACTGCTGCGTGCGGTCCGGGAGCAGGCGGACGCGTCCACACCGGAACGGGACCGTGCGGTGCCGCTCCTGGTCAAGATCGCCCCGGACCTCGGCGACGAGGACGTGCTCGCGGTCGCCGACCTCGCGGTGGCCAGTGCACTGGACGGCGTGATCGCCACCAACACCACGATCGCGCGGACCGGGCTGCGGTCGAGCGCGCCCGAGGTCGACGCTGCCGGACCGGGCGGACTGTCCGGTGCCCCGCTGCGGCAGCGCGCGACCGACGTGGTGCGGATGCTGCGCGACCGCGCCGGCACGGGGCTGACCCTGGTCGGCGCCGGCGGGATCAGCGACCCGGCCACGGCCCGCGAGCGCCTCGACGCGGGCGCTGACCTGCTCCAGGCCTACACCGCCTTCGTCTACGAGGGCCCGACGTGGCCCGCCAGGGTCAACCGGGCCCTGGCCGAACGGAGAGGACGACGATGACCTTCGGCAAGCGCCTGAGTGCTGCGATGCGTGCTCGGGGACCCCTGTGCGCCGGCATCGACCCCCACCCAGCGCTGCTGCTCGAATGGGGCCTGGACGACTCGGTCGCCGGGCTGGAACGGTTCGCGCTCACGGCCACGGAGGCCCTGGCCCCGGTCGTGGCCGCGGTGAAGCCGCAATCGGCGTTCTTCGAGCGCTTCGGCTCGCGAGGGGTCGCGGTGCTCGAGCGCGTTGTCCAGACGGCGCGCGAGGCCGGGGCCCAGGTGGTGCTCGACGTGAAGCGTGGCGACATCGGGTCGACCGCCCAGGGCTATGCCGACGCCTACCTCGACCCCCGGTCGCCGATCGCCGTCGACGCGATCACGGCG
>DASSBE010000157.1:0-2840 GCA_035699065.1 Nocardioidaceae bacterium | reverse complement strand
ACTCGCACCGTCGGCATCGGCCCGCTGCTTGACCAGGTCCAGGTCCGGTGCTGTCGGCGCGTCCGGGAGCCCGCGGTGCCGGTAGTCCTCCCCGTCGATCCGGACCGACTCGAACGACGCGGCCAGCCCCTGGATCTCGCGCAGGAAGTCGTCGGTGGCGAACCGGCCCTCGCCGAGCTTGCCCGGAAGCGTGTTCGAGGTGGCCGCGAGTCGGACCCCGTGCTCGCGCAGGTTGCGCAACAGCGTGGAGATCAGCACGGTGTCGCCGGGGTCGTCGAGCTCGAACTCGTCGACGCAGACCAGGCGGTACGACGACAGCGCGGCGACCGCCTCGTGAAAACCGAGGGCACCGACCAGGTTGGTCAGCTCCACGAAGGTCGCGAACAGCTTCGGGGACGGCGACGCGTGCCACAGCGACGCCAGCAGGTGCGTCTTCCCGACGCCGTACCCACCGTCGAGGTAGACCCCACCGGGTCCGGCCGGTTCCGGGGCATGCCGGGGCCTGGTCAGGCTCGACCACCAGGAGGGCTTGGGCACCGGTCGGTTCAGATCCTGGGCGAAGTCACGCAGCACCGCGACCGCCTCGTGCTGCGAGGGCTGTGCCGGGTCCGGGCGGTAGGAGTCGAAGCTGACCCCGGCGAACCGCGGTGGCGGGACGAGCTCGGCGAGCAGCCGTTCCGTGGGGACCTGCGGGTTGCGGTCGCAGAGTCGGATCGGCACCGGCCCAGCCTATTACGCTGCGGTCATGCGCCTTCCAGTGATGCCGCCGGTCCAGCCGATGCTCGCCAAGTCCGTCAAGGGGATCCCCGACCCCGCGAAGTTCGAGGGCGGTCTGTCCTTCGAGCCGAAGTGGGACGGGTTCCGCTGCCTGGTGTTCCGCGACGGCGACGAGGTGCAGCTGGCGTCGCGCAACACCAAGGAGCTGACCCGCTACTTCCCCGAGGTCGTCGACGCGGTGAAGGAGTCGCTGCCGCAGCGGTGCGTGGTCGACGGCGAGATCTTCGTCGCGCTGGACCGACCGGAGCAGGGCGAGCGCCTCGAGTTCGAGCGGCTCCAGGAGCGGATCCACCCAGCGGACTCACGGGTCCGGACACTCGCCGAGAAGACACCGGCCTCCTACGTCGCCTTCGACCTCCTCGCGGTCGGCGACGAGTCGCTGATGGACGAACGGTTCGCCGTCCGTCGTACCCGGCTCGAGGAAGCCCTGGCTCAGGCCACTGCACCGATCTACCTCACCCGGACCACCACCGACACCGCGGTCGCGTCGGAGTGGTTCGACCAGTTCGAGGGCGCCGGCCTGGACGGTGTGGTCGCCAAGCCGCTCGGATCGACGTACCAGCCCAACGCCCGCACGATGCTCAAGATCAAGCACGAGCGGACCGCGGACGTGGTCGTCGCCGGGTACCGGCTGCACAAGACGTCGACACCGGAGAACCCGTTGCTGGGTTCACTCCTGCTCGGCCTGTACGACGGACAGGGTCGACTGCAGCACGTCGGGGTCTCGGCGTCGTTCACGGCCAAACGGCGCGCCGAGCTGGTCGAGGAGCTCACACCCCTGATCGCCACCGACCGGGACGCCCACCCCTGGGGCGAGTGGAGCGACTGGGCGATCGCCAACCCGGACCGGGTGCCGGGCACGCAGAGCCGGTGGAGCGCCGGCAAGGACCTGTCGTTCGTGCCGCTGCGCCCGGAGCGGGTGCTCGAGGTCGGCTACGACCACATGGAGGGCAGCCGGTTCCGGCACACCGCCCAGTTCAAGCGCTGGCGTCCCGACCGGGACCCGGAGTCGTGCGGATATGAGCAGTTGGAGGAGCCGGTGAGCTATGACTTGGGTAAGGTCTTGAGCACAGGTCGATGACTTCGAAGGAGGACTGATGAGCGAAGCAACTTACGACGTGGTTCTCCTGATCGAGCAGCCGCTGTCGAAGCAGGACGCGCTGCAGGTGCGGGGGCTGCACGAGGACGTCGAGGAGCCGGTGCGCTACCACGTGCTGCTCCCGGTCGAGGACGCGGCGGCCCGGGTCGAGTCGGCGATGGGGTCGCTGGCCGCCAGCGAGGTGCTCGCCTCCCCCGCCCTGGTGATGGACGACATGAACCTCGAGGATGTCCAGCGCGACCTGCTGGACCGTGCGCGCGAGAACATGGCCGGCTGCCTGAAGCGGCTCACCGACACGGGCGCGGACGCGGTCGGTGAGATCGTCAGCATCGACCCGATCGAGGCGCTCGCCGCCAAGGTGAGCTCGGTCGACGGCCGGGAGGCGATCATCCTGACCCGGCCGCACGTGGTCTCGGAGTTCTTCCACCTGGACTGGACCTCGCGGGCCCGCCGCAAGATCGGTGTCCCGGTGCTGCACCTGCTCGAGCACGAGAACTTCGACGAGCAGGCCGGCGGCGGCGAGGGCGCGACCGGGATGTAGTCACTCGCCGGTGACGCGACTGCACCGTTCGGTCCCATGTGGTCGTGGGCCGCAGGTGAATTGAACCGTTCGGAACCGAACGCGGTTCCCTCCGGCACCGGCTCACTCGGTCTCCCAGTGCGCCGCGACCTTGCGGCTCGGCTGGACCCGGGGTGGCTCGCCCGGCATCTTCGGGTAGTCGGGTGGGTAGGGCAGCTCCCCGAGACCGTTCTCCTCGTCTCGGGTGTACATCTCCAGCAGCCTCTCCAGCGAGCAGTGCCGGTCGTCGATGCCGGCGTGCATGTCGCCGCGCTCGGCGAACCGGGCCGGCACGGTGTGCAGGTTGAACGCCTTCGGGTCCACCTCGGGCAGCTCGTCCCAGGTCACCGGCGTGGACACCGGCGCACCGGGCAGGGGACGCAGGCTGTAGGCGCTGGCGATGGT
>DASSBE010000156.1:0-12361 GCA_035699065.1 Nocardioidaceae bacterium | reverse complement strand
CGCGGCCCGCGACCTCGGCCTTGGCGGGTGTCCTCCCGGCGTCCGGTGCCGGCCAGCCACCCGGTAAGGATCTGCTGGGGGCGGGGCTCGGTCGAGGACGACCATGCCTAGGGTGGTCCGGTGAGCGCACTGAAGGGACTGGTCGCACGCGGCCTTGTCGCCGCGGACTGGGCGCAGGCGCTTGCCCCGGTCGAGTCCGACCTCGAAGCCATGGGTGACTTCCTGCGGTTCGAGCTGGCGGCCGGCCGGAGCTACCTGCCGCACGGCGACCACATCCTGCGGGCGTTCAGCCGACCGCTCGCGGACGTGCGGGTGCTCATCGTGGGGCAGGACCCCTATCCCACCCCGGGGCACCCGGTCGGACTGTCGTTCTCCGTCGCGCCCGAGGTGCGGCCGGTGCCGCGCAGCCTGGTCAACGTGTTCCGCGAGCTGCAGAGCGACGTCGGCTGCGCGCTGCCCTCGTGCGGCGACCTCAGCCCGTGGGCCGACCGCGGCGTGCTGCTGCTGAACCGGGTGCTCACCGTGAGCCCGGGCAGCCCCGCGTCGCACCGCGGCCGCGGCTGGGAGAAGGTGACCGAGCGCGCGATCACTGCCCTCGCCGAACGCGGCGGGCCGCTCGCCGCGGTCCTGTGGGGCCGGGACGCGCAGAGCCTCAAGCCCTTGCTCGGCAGCATCCCGTGGGTGGAGTCGGTGCACCCCAGCCCGTTGTCGGCCTCACGCGGGTTCTTCGGCTCCCGCCCGTTCAGCCGGGTCAACCGGCTGCTCGAGCAGCAGGGCGGCGAGCCCGTGGACTGGCAGCTGCCCTGAGATCGGCGCGCTGACCTGTGGATCCGCCTCAGCCGGTGACCGGGCCGTCCGGGGCAGGTGCCTGTCGGCGGCCCATCGCGATGGCAGCCGAGGAGGCCGCGGCTCCGAGCGCGAGCGCGCCGAGCGACCACCGCGGGCCGGTCAGGTCGAGGCCGAGCGCAGCGTCGAGGGAGACGTCACCCGGCCCCTCCTCGGCGAGTGCGAGCAGGCCGGCGATCAGGACCAGGTTGTACTCGTAGCCGCCGCCGGCCGCCCAGGGGCCGCTGGACAGGTGCACCTTGCGGATCGCGGTGATCATCGTGCCGGTCAGGGCCGCGCTGGCCAGCGGTGTGGCGAGGCCGGCGACGAGCAGCGCCCCGCCGGCTGTCTCGCTGATCCCGGCCGCGAGGGCGTTGGGGCGTGCTGGGTACATCTCCAGCGACTCCATCATCCCCTCGGTGCCGCTCAACCCGGGTCCCCCGAACCAGCCCTTCAGCTTCTGGGTGCCGTGGCCGATGAACAGCCCTCCGATGATGGTCCGCGCCGCGAGTCGGGCGAGGTTCATGGGTTTCTCCTTCGGTGTCGTGGGGAGCGGGCCCGAGGTGTCAGAGCACCGCGCCGACCCGGTCGGACGGTACCCACGACGCGGCAGAACATGACGCGTCAGCCGGAGACCGGACCGGTCCACCGGTAACGCCGCTCGGGCCGGCCCGCCGCGCCGTACCTCAGGCTCACCTCGGCCAGCCCGACGCCCACGAGGTGCTCGAGGTAGCGCCGCACGCTGACCCGGGCCAGGCCCACCTGCTCGGCGCACTCGGCCGCGCTCCACGTCGGCTGCTCCTCGCCGGCACGGTCGCGCAACGCACCGGCGACCAGCTTCAACGTCTCGGGCGCCAGCCCCTTGGGCAGCACCACCTCCCGCGCGCTGGGCTTGCGGGAACCGGAGAAGATGGCATCGACCTCGTCCTGGCCGACCTCGCCGCCGACCCGTTCGACGGCCTTGACCGAGCGGTGGCTGCGTTCGAAGTCGAGCAGCCGCTCCCGCATCGCCTCGAACGTGAACGGCTTGATCAAGTACTGCACGACGCCCCCGCGCAACGCCTGCTGCACGGTGTCGACGTCGCGGGCGGCGGTGACGACGAGTACGTCGACCTGGTTGCCTGCCCCGCGCAGGGTCCGGAGCACGTCGATGCCGCTCATGTCCGGCAGGTAGATGTCGAGCAGCACCAGGTCGGGGGCGAGCTGGTCCGCGGCCGCGAGCGCCTCGGCGCCGGAACGCGCCTCGCCGACCACCTCGAAGCCCTCGACCTGCTCGACGAACTTCCGGTGGATCTTGGCCACCATGAAGTCGTCGTCGACGACCAGCACCCGCAGCGTCACGCGTCCACCTCCTCGGCCTCGAACGCCACCGGCAAGGTAGCGGTGAACACGGTGCGGGCGTCCACCCGGTCCATCACCACACCGCCACCTCGCTTCTCGCACACCACCCGGCTCAGCGCCAGGCCCCATCCCCGAGCGCCCGGCTCCTGGTGCGACTTGGTGGAGAAGCCCTGCTCGAACACCCGGTCCACCATGCCCGGCGCCACCCCCGGCCCGTCGTCACGCACCCGGACCACGGCGGCCCCGCCGACCAGGACCAGGCCCACCGAGACGGTGCCCGAGGTCGGCGCCGCCGCCTCCATCGCGTTGTCGACCAGGTTGCCGACCACGGTGAGCAGGTCCGCGGACAGGCTGTCCGGCACCGCGGGCAGCAGCGTGTCGTCGTCGAGCTCGAGCCGCACCCCGAGCTCGGTGGCGCGGCTGTCCTTGGCGACCAGGATCGCGGCGACCGCGGCGTCGCGGACCCGGCTGGTCACCCGGTCGACCCAGCCGGCGCGCGCCGTGGACTGGGCGGTGACGAACTGGGCCGCCTCGGCGTACTCCTCCAGCTCGATCAGCCCCGCGATCGTGTGCATCCGGTTGCTGAACTCATGGGCCTGTGAGCGCAACGCGTCGGTGGTGCCGCGCCACACGTCGAGCTGTCGGTTGAGGTCGACCAGCTCGGTGCGGTCCCGCACGGTGGTCACCCAGCCGACCTTCTGCTCGCGGACCTGGACCGGCATCTGGTTGACCACCAGCACCTGTCCACCGGTGACCACGGCCAGGTCGTCGGCGGCGCTGTCACCGCGCAGCACCGCGGTCAACGTGGCCGGGAGCGGGAGGTCGCCGACCGGGGACCCGACCACGTCGGCGGCCAGGTCGAGCAGCCGGCGGGCCTCGTCGTTGACCATCGTCACCCGCCCGGCCCGGTCCACCGCGAGGACACCTTCACGCAGGCCGTGCAGCATCGCCTCACGGTGCTCGACCAGTCCGCTGATCTCGTCCGGCTCCAGGCCGAGGGTCTGCCGCTTGATCCGCCGGGACAGCAGCAGGGAGCCGCCCAGGCTGACCAGGGAGCCCACGCCGACGTAGATCGCCAACGACGGGGCAGCATCGCCCAGCCGGCCCCAGAGGGTGGGGTACTCACGGCCGACGATCACGTAGCCGACGACCTCGCCGATCCGGCCGCCCTCGGCGGTGGCGTCCTCGACCGGGACCCGCGCCTCGACGGCCTTGTCGCCGTCGTGCCGGGTCACCCCCACCCAGGACGCCTTCGGGTTCGGGCGCACCATCCGGGTGGACACCTCGTCGGGGAACGGCGAGTAGATCACCGTGCCGTCGGCGTCGGTGACGATGACGTACGACGCACGTGAGGTTGCCCGGAAGTTCTCCGCGACCCCGGGCACGCCCCGTTCGGTCCCCTCCGCAAGGCCGCGCTCGACGACCAGGGTGTTGGCCACCGTCTCCGCAGTGGCCAGCACCGCCCGGCCCTCCTGCCGCCCGAACGCCACCTCGTTCTGGATCAGCGTGACCGCGGCGACGCCGAGCACCACGATCAGCACGATCACGGCCTGCAGCACCAGGAGCTGTCCGGCCAGCGAGAGACGTCGACGCACATCGGAAGTCTCGCCCACCGGCGTGCTGTGCAACAGTGCGGTGCACGGACCAGAATGACCGAAACGACCGGACCCGAGCGCAGGAGGCCTGCACGTGTCGAGGAGGTGGCTGCTGGCCGCGCTCGCGCTGCTGATGGTGACCGGCTGCTCGGCGCTGGGCGTTGGCGACGGCGCCCGGCACGCGGACCTGCGGTTCATGGTCCCCAACGCGCCGGGCGGCGGCTACGACACCACCGCACGGATCTGCGCCCAGGTCCTGGAGCAGGAGGGCCTCACCGACCGGATCGAGATCTTCAACGTCGAAGGCGCCAGCGGGGTGGTCGGCCTGGCCCGGACGGTCAACGAGCGCGGCAACGCCGACCTGATGATGATGATGGGGCTCGGCGTGGTCGGCGCGGTCTACGCCAACGACTCGACCGCCGACCTCGACGAGGTGACCCCGATCGCCCGGCTGCTCAGCGAGCCCGAGGTGGTGCTCGTGCCGCGACGGTCCCGGTTCCACACGCTCACCGACCTGCTGCGGGCCTGGCGGGCGCACCCGGACAGGATCACGGTCGGCGGCGGGTCCTCGCCGGGCGGGCCGGACTTCCTCGCGCCGCACCTGATCGCGACGGCGGTCGGGATCGACCCGGCGGCGGTCGATTACAACCGCTATGACGGCGGCGGGCCGCTGCTGGCGGCGCTGCTCGGCGGGGAGGTCGACTTCGCGGTCTCCGGTGTCGGGGAGTCCGCCGAGCAGGTCCGCACCGGGCAGGTCCGGGTGCTTGCGGTGACCAGCAAGGAACGGATCCCCGACTTCGACGCACCGACGCTGCAGGAGCAGGGCGTCGACCTGGAGTTCGTGAACTGGCGCGGGCTGGTCGCACCGCCGGGCATCAGCGACCAGGAGAGACGGTCGCTGACCCGGCTCGTCGTCGCGATGCACGACTCGCCGGCGTGGCAGCGCGCGGCCCGGGCCTACGGCTGGGACGACACCTTCCTGACCGGCCGACGGTTCGCCACGTTCCTGCACCAGGAGAGCGACCGGGTCGCCTCGGTGATGTCCGAGCTCGGGGTCAGGCCTTGACGGCGAGCACCGGGCAGGGCGCGTCGAGCAGGATCCGCTGCGCTGTGCTGCCGAGCAGCAGCTTGCCCACCGGCGTGCGGTGCCGCAGGCCGATCACGACCAGGACGGCGCTGGTCTCCCGGGCCGCGTCGAGGATCTCCGCGGCCGGCTCGGCGAGGCCGACACGCTGCACGACCTGGTGCGGGACACCCGAGTCGCTGAGCAGCCGGTCGAGCTCGTTGAGCTCGTCCGCGTCGGCGAGGTGGCGGTCGACGTACGACTCTCCGCGGCTGGCGTTGACCACGTGCACGAACCCGCCACGGAGCCGTGCCTCGGCGATGGCGGTGCGCACGGCGGCCGCACCGAGCTCGTTGGGGATGTAGCCGACCACGATCGTCGGCGGTGGCTGCGGGGTCATGCCGCGCTGGGTCATCGGTTGCCTCTCAGTCCTCGTCGGCGAAGGAGATCTTGGAGCCCTCGGCGGGGCGGCCCCGGAGGATCGCGATCAGCTTCGGCAGGTAGGGCAGCGCCAGCGCCAGCGCCGCGAGCACCAGGATCGACAGCGACAGTGGCCGGGAGACGAACACCGACAGGTCACCGTCGGAGATCTTCAGTGCCCGGCGGAACTGCAGCTCGAGCTCCGGGCCGAGGATGGCGCCCAGGATCGTCGGGGCGATCGGGAAGTCGAACTGGCGCATGAAGAACCCGATGATGCCGATCGCGTAGGCGATCAGGATGTCGGTGATCGCACCGGAGACGGCGTAGATGCCGAGGGTCGCGAACACCAGGATCCCGGCGTACAGCGCGGGCCGCGGGATCTCGAGCACCTTCACCCACAGCCGGATCAGCGGCAGGTTCAGCGCCAGAAGCATCACGTTCCCGACGAACAGCGACGCGATCAGCGCCCACACCAGGTCGGACTCGGTCTCGAACAGCTGCGGCCCGGGCTGCAGGTTGAAGATCTTGAACGCGGCCAGGAGTACGGCGGCCGTGGCCGACGTCGGCAGGCCGAGGGTGAGCAGCGGCACGAGCACCCCGGAGAACGAGGCGTTGTTCGCGGCCTCGGGACCGGCCACGCCCTCGATCGCGCCCTTGCCGAACTCGTCCTTGCCCCGCGAGCGCTGCTTCTCGTACGAGTAGGACAAGAAGGTGGGCAGCTCCGCGCCGCCCGAGGGCAGCACCCCGAACGGGAAGCCGAACCCCGCGCCGCGGAGCCACGGGCCCCAGGACCGGCGCCACTGTTCCTTGTTCAGCCACATGAAACCGCCCTTGACGGGTTCGAGCGGCTGCACCACCCCGGGGCGGGTGCGGCCCTTGACCAGCACGTAGAGGGTCTCGCCGATCGCGAACAGTCCGATGATCAGCAGCACCACGTCGACGCCGTTGAACAGGGCGGGGCTGTCGAAGGTGAACCGGGCCTGACCGGACTGCGAGTCCAGGCCGATGAAGCCGATGATCACGCCGAGCAGCAGCGCGGCCATGCCGCGGACCAGGGAGCTGCCCACCAGCGAGGTGACGGTGACCAGCGCGAGGATCATCAGCGCGAAGTAGTCGGTGGCGCGGAACGAGACCGCAAGGTGCCCGATCGGCTTGGCGACCAGGGCGAGCAGCACGGTGGAGATCAATGCCGCGACGAACGAACCGATCGCCGCGGTGGCCAGGGCGGCCCTCGCCTGCCCGCGCTTGGCCATCTCGTGGCCCTCGATGGCGGTGGCCACCGACGCGGACTCGCCCGGCGTGTTCAGCAGGATCGAGGTGGTCGACCCGCCGTACATCGCGCCGTAGTAGATGCCGGCGAACATGATGAACGCCGGGATCGGGCTCTCGAAGTTGTAGGTGACCGGCAGCAGCAGCGCGATGGTGACGGCCGGGCCGATGCCCGGCAGCACGCCGACCAGCGTGCCCAGGGTGACGCCGACGATGGCGAACAGCAGGTTCTCGGGGGTGAGGACCGTACCGAAGCCCCCGAGCAGCTCGGCGAACGAGGTCACAGCCCAAGCACTCCTTCAGGCAGGTGCACGTTGAGCGCACGGGTGAAGCTGAGGTAGACCAGCAGCGCCAGCCCGATGCCGATCACGATGTCGCGGGCCAGGTTGCGCGATCCCATCGCGCGAGCCGAGCCGACGAAGAAGATGCTGGTGGCGATCCAGTACCCGAGCGGGTCCAGCACGTAGGCGTAGACGACGAGCAGTACGACGAGCGCGCCGGCGCCGAGCATGTGGTCGAACCGCTCCGCCGCGAGACCGGTGCGGTGCCGGACCACCCGCAACGTGTGCTGGAGCAGGTAGAGCACCGAGAGCAGCAGCCACAGGCAGATCACGATCAGCGGGAAGAACTTCGGCCCGAGCGGGTCGAAGCCTTCGGCGTTGATCTTGAACGTCTGCTGGAGCAGGACCAGGCCGACGACGAGCATGAAGCCACCGACCAGGAACGGTCCGAGGGTCGACGTACTGCTGTGGTCCTCGTCCAGCTCGTTGACTGCCGGACCGGCCGTGGACCGGCCCCCGAGGTCCTCGGGGGCCGATCCGGTGGAGTCGGGCGAACTCACAGCCCGAGCTCCTGGTACAGCTCGTCGACGCGCTTGGTCTCGTCCTTGAAGTACTGCTGCGCCTCGTCACCGGTCTTGTAGAAGTCGGCCCAGCCGTTCTGCTCGAGCGCGTCCTTCCAGGCCTGCGTGCCGTGCATCTTGTCGAGCATGTCGGTGACCGCCTGGGTCTCCTCGTCCGACAGGCCCGGCGCTGCCACGACCGCGCGCCAGTTGCTGAAGTCGATGTCGTAGCCGGCCTCCTTCAGGGTCGGCGCCGGCTTCCCGGCCACGTCCTGGGTCTCGGCGGTGCTGATCGCGAGCAGCCGCATGTCGCCGGACTCGATCTGGCCCTCGAACTCGCTGACGCCGGACACGCCGACCTCGACGTCGCCGGACAGGATGCCGGCCGTGGCCTCGCCGCCGCCGGAGTAGCCGACGTACTTGAGCTTGCTGACGTCGGCGCCCGCGCTCTTGAGCAGCTCACCGACCACGAGCTGGTCCGAGCCGCCCGCGCTGCCGCCGCCGAAGGTGACCGAGGCCGGGTCGGCCTGGTAGGCCTTGACGACGTCCTCGATCGTGGTGAACGGCGAGCCCTTGGGGACCACGAACGCCTCGGCCTCGGCGGTCACCGTGGCGATCGGCGTGGTGTCCTCCAGCGAGACCGGGGAGTTGGCCTGGCGCAGCGCGCCGATCATCACCAGCCCGGTCATCATCAGGTTGTGCGGGTCGCCCTCGTCCTTCTGCAGCTGGGCCAGCCCGGTGGCGCCGCCGCCGCCCTCGACGTTGAAGACCTCGACGGACTCCTTGACGACGTCTTCCTCCTCGATCACCTTCTGCATGGTGCGACCGGTCGAGTCCCAGCCGCCGCCGGCCGCGGCCGGAACCATGATCTCCACGGTCTCCGTGGGGTAGTCGGCGGCGTCGCCTCCGCCCGAGCTGCCCTGGCCGCACGCGGTAAGCGCGCCGGCCATGGCCAGCCCGGCGGTGACGGCCACCGTGCGCCGGAGCGCTGGCCTGGTGAAAGCGTGCATGGGAAGTCCTCCTGGAAACAGTGCCTTGTGGTGGCCGTCACGCTAACAGCGGTATCCGCGAGATGGATCGTTTGGACCACTAGATAGTTTTTGGTCTTTGTGTTCACGAATCTACGGCGGGATTGCTCTTTCAACCCATGTAGCGGTACCTTCACCCCACCAGACGGAAGGCAGCGACGTGGAACGACCACCCAGGACCGATGGCGGCGTGCGCAGCATCCTGCGCGCGATCGACGTGCTCGGCCTGTTCGACACCCAGCACCCCACGCGCTCGTTGCGGGAGATCGTCGCGGCCACCGGCCTGCCGAAGACCACGGCGGTGCGGCTGCTCGGCACCCTGGAGTCACGCGGCCTGGTGGTGCGGCGCGGCGAGGTCACCTACGCGCCCGGTGCGGCGTTGCTGCGCTGGGTCCGGCTGGCCCAGTCGGTGTGGGAGGTCAACGCGCACACCCGCGAGGTGATGCGGCACCTCGTGGACGAGTGCGGGGAGACCGTCAACATCTACGTCCGCCAGGACCTGGACCGGGTCTCGATCGCGCAGGAGGAGGGCACCGCCACCGTGCGCAGCGTGGTCGAGGTCGGCGCCGTGATGCCGCTCTCGCGCGGCGCCACCGCGAAGGTGCTGCTCTCCGGCGCCCCGGACGCGGTGGTTGACCGGCTCGGTGCGGTGGACCCGGCGCTGGACACCGCCGCGCTGCGCCGCCAGGTCGCCGCGGTCCGCGAGACCGGCTACGAGGTCACCCACGGCGAACGCGAGCTGGGCGCCTCCGCCGTGGCCGCACCGGTCTTGGCTGCCGACGGCCGGGTGCTCGCGGCGGTGTCGGTCAGCGGGCCGACCTCCCGGTTCACCGCGGACCGGGTGCCGAGGTACGTCGACGCGGTGACCGCCGCTGCGCGCAGCATCAGCAAGGCCGGCCTCGGCTCGGTGGAGGCGTTCCTGTGACCGGCGCGCCGCTGCTCGACGGGGTGCGGGTGCTGGACGTGACGAACGTGCTCGCGGGCCCGTTCGCCGGCTACCAGCTCGCGCTGCTCGGCGCCGACGTGATCAAGGTCGAGGTCCCCGGCAGCGGCGACCTGGCCCGCCAGCTCGGGGCGGACCCGGGGCTGAGCGACGAGAAGCTCGGGGTCTCCTTCCTCGCCCAGAACGCCGGCAAGCGGTCGGTGACGGTGAACCTCAAGGACGCCGCGGGCCGTGAGGTGTTCCGCAGGCTGGTCGCCGCGTCCGACGTACTCCTGGAGAACTTCCGGCCCGGCGTGCTGGACCGGCTCGGGTTCGGCTGGCCGGCGCTGCGCGAGATCAACGCCGGGCTGGTCTACTGCGCCGTGTCCGGGTTCGGCGCCACCGGTCCGGCCAGCGCCCGACCGGCCTACGACCAGGTGATCCAGGGCATGTCCGGGATCATGAGCGTGACCGGCAGCCCGGAGACCGCGCCGCTGCGGGTCGGCTACCCGGTGTGCGACTCGATCGGCGGGCTGGCGGCCGCGTTCGCGATCGCCTCGGCCCTGCTGCGCAAGGAACGCACCGGCGAGGGCGCCTACCTCGACGTGTCCATGCTCGACGCCGCGCTGAGCACGATGGGCTGGGTGGTCTCCGACCACCTGATCGCCGGCCGGGAGCCGGTGCCGATGGCCAACGAGAACCGCACCTCGGCCCCGTCGGGCACGTTCGAGACCGCCGACGGCAAGCTCAACATCGCGGCCAACAAGCAGGAGCAGTTCGAGGTGCTGTGCGACGTGCTGGGGCGTCCCGAGCTCGTCGGGGACCCGCGGTTCCGCACCCGCGACGACCGCAAGCACAACCGCGACCTGCTGCGCGCCGAGCTCGAGCGCACGCTGGTGACCCGCAGCGCCGCGGAGTGGGACGCGGTCCTGCTGCCGACCGGGGTCCCGGCCGCGCCGGTGGTCAGCGTCCCGGAGGCGCTGCGCTCGGAGCAGGTCCGGCACCGCGGCCTGGTCAGCACCGTGGCCTCGCCGGCGGCCCGCGGCGGGGACCTGCCGTTGCTGGGCAGCCCGACCCACGTCGACGGCGCCGCGGTCCAGCCCGGGTCACCACCGCCCGTCCTCGGTGAGCACACCGAGGAGATCCTGCGCGAGCTCGGCTACGACGGCGACGAGATCGCCGGACTACGACGCGAGTGTGCGGTATGAGCGCCCGCGACGACGCGCACGCGCAGGTCTCCAGCGAGGACGTCACCCGGTGGTGGGCGACGTCGGTCTCCGACATCGAGCCGGGGGTGATCCGGCTGCGCGGCTACCCGGTCGAGCAGCTGATCGGCGGCGCGTCCTTCGTGGAGGCGATCTGGCTGATGGTCCGCGGCGAGCTGCCGACCCGGTCCCAGGCTGCGCTGCTGGAGCTCGCCCTGGTGGCAGCGGTCGACCACGGCCCGCAGGCCCCCTCGATCGCGGCGGCCCGGATGGCGGCGACCTGCGGCGTCGGCCTCAACAGCGCGGTGGCGACCGGGGTGAACCTGCTCGGCGACGTGCACGGCGGGGCGGGGCAGCAGTGCATGCAGGTGCTGACCCGGGTCGTGGGCCGCTCCGACGTCCCGCTCGAGGAGGCCGTGTCCGACGTACTCGCCGGCTTCGCCGACTCCGGGCACTACGTCCCCGGCTTCGGGCACCGGTTCCACCCGGTCGACCCCCGGCGCGCCCCGTTGCTCGCGGCGGTCCGGGAGCAGGCCGACGCGGGACTGGTGGGCGGAGACTTCCTCCGCGCGGCGCTGGAGGTCGAGCGCCAGCTCGCGGCCGGACGGTCCCGGCCGGTGCCGATGAACATCGACGGCGCGACCGCGGTGATCTACGCCGAGCTCGGCTTCGACCCGGAGCTCGGGCGGGGGCTGTTCGTGCTGTCCCGGTCGGTCGGGATCCTGGCGCACGCGTGGGAGGAGACCGGGTCCGGGCGGCGGATCAAGGGGCCGATCCCGCCCCCGCTCCTGCCGGCGTACGACGGGGCGCCGCCGCGCGACGTTCCCGGGCGGCGGTGAACGCCGTGGCGCTCAGCCGCTGAGCGAGCGCAGGCCGGACGTCGCGATGTTGTCGGCGATCACGTCCATGATCTGCTCGAGCTGAGCGACCTGCGCCGCGGTGAGGCCCTCGAAGACCAGCTCGCGCACGGTCTCGACGTGTCCCGGCGCGGCGCGTTCCACCACCGCCCAGCCGGGCTCGGTCAGCCCCACCATCGTCACCCGGCGGCTGTCGGCGCAGGGCGTGCGCTCCACCCAGCCACGGCTCTCGAGCTTCTTGACCACGTGCGAGAGCCGGGACAGCGAGGAGTTCACCAGCGTGGCCAGCTGGCTCATCCGCAGCATCCGGTCCTCGGACTCCGAGAGCATCGCCAGACACTGGTAGTCGAAGTGGGTCAGCGCGGAGTCGCGCTGGAGCTGGGAGTCCATCGCGGGCGGCAGCTTCAGCATCACCGGGACCAGCGCCAGCCACGCCCGTCGTTCCCTGTCGCTCAGCCATCGCGTCATGGCACCAGTCTAGAACATGTCACTTGATGCTTCAACCTTTTCGTCCTATGCTGGAGAGCGCACGACCGACACCGGGAGCCTCGATGACCGACACGACGACTGACACCACACCACCGCACGGCGGCCGGATGCCTGCCCTCTACATCGGGCACGGCGCGCCGCCCCTGCTCGACGACCCGCTGTGGTCGGCGCAGCTGCGCTCCTGGGCCGGTGACCTGCCCCGGCCGACCGCGATCCTGATCGTCTCCGCCCACTGGGAGTCCGCTCCGGTCAGCCTCTCCGCGACCACCTCCGGCACACCGCTGGTCTATGACTTCGGCGGGTTCGCGCAGAAGTACTACGAGATGACATACGTGACCCCGGACGCGAGCGCGCTCGCCGCGCGCGTCGCCGCGATGATGCCCGACACCGAGCCGGTGCACCAGCACACCAGCCGCGGCCTCGACCACGGCGCCTGGGTGCCGCTGAAGATCATGTACCCGGCCGGGGACATCCCGGTGCTGCAGATGTCGCTGCCGACCCAGGAC
>DASSBE010000155.1:0-4909 GCA_035699065.1 Nocardioidaceae bacterium | reverse complement strand
CAGCGCCGCACCCGGCTCACCGAACGGGTCCGCGGCTTCTTCGAGGACCACGACGTGCTCGTGCTGCCGGTCAGCCAGGTGCCACCGTTCAGCGCGGACGAGGAGTACCCGGCGACGATCAACGGTCAGGTCCAGGCGACGTACCTCGACTGGATGCGCTCGGCGTACTTCATCACCGTGACCGGGTGTCCGGCCATCTCTGTGCCCGCGGGCTTCACGCCGGAGGGATGGCCGGTGGGCCTGCAGATCGTCGCCGCGCCGAACCAGGAGCTCCGGCTGCTGAAGGTCGCGCACGCGTTCGAGCAGGCCACCCGGGTCGGCGACCGCCGGCCTCAGCTGACTCCGGAGATCCCATGACCCAGCGCAGCATCCGCATCGGCATCGACACCGGCGGCACGTTCACCGACGTCGTCGCCGTCGACGAGCACTCCGGGCAGATGGCGACGACCAAGACGCCGTCCACGCCGCAGGACCCGGCGATCGGGTTCATGGCCGGCGTGCACAAGGTCCTCGAGACCCTGGGCCTGGGCGGTGAGTCGATCAGTGCGGTCAGCCACGGCACCACGGTCGCGACCAACAAGCTCCTCGAGGGCAAGGTGGAGAACCTCGGCTTCATCACCACCGAGGGCTACGAGTTCGTCCTGGAGATCGCCCGCCAGTCGGTGCCGGACGGCTACGGGAACTCCTACTTCTGGGTGAAGCCGGACCGGATCGTGCCGGCCCACCGGGTGAAGACCGTTCCCGGGCGGCTCATCGTCACCGGCGAGGAGCTGCGGCCCTTCGACGAGGCCGCCGCGGCCGAGACCGCACGCTGGTTCAAGGCGCAGGGCATCAACACGATCGGTGTCTGCTTCCTGCACTCCTACGCCAACGACGCCCACGAGACTGCGATGCGCGCCGTCCTCGCCCGCGAACATCCCGAGGCCACGATCTCCATCTCGAGCGAGGTGCTGCGGGAGTACCGCGAGTACGAACGCAGCATCACCACCCTGGTCGACGCCGCGGTGAAGCCGAACATCCGCACGTACGTCGAGAACATCAGCGCGCACCTGAACGCCTTCGCTGCCTCGGCCGGGCGGAGCGCGGTCAGCACGTCGGCCGGGCTGCGCGAGGAAGCCGGCCCGCCCAACCACCCTTCGCTCGCAGGCTCGCTCAGGGGGCCAGACCCATCCACGGTCGGACCGGCTCCCTCGCTCCGCCCGTCCGCCGCCGAGGCCGCAACGCGGCGCGTGCCGTTCTACGTGATGAAGTCCAACGGCGGTGTGCTCTCCGCCGAGGAGGTCGTGCACCAGCCGATCACCACGGTGCTGTCCGGCCCGGCCGCGGGCGCACTCGGGGCCGCGGTCGTCGCCGAGAAGGCCGGCTTCCCGCAGGTGGTCACCTGCGACGGAGGAGGTACGTCGACCGACGTGACCGTCGTGATCGACGGGAACCCCGCCCTGACCACCGAGGGACACGTCGGCGCCTACCCGTCGAAGATCCCGATGATCGACGTGGTCACCGTCGGCGCCGGCGGAGGGTCGATCGCCTGGATCTCACCCGAGGGCACGCTGAAGGTCGGGCCGCACTCGGCCGGCGCGGATCCCGGGCCGATGTGCTACCGCACGGGGGGGACCGAGCCGACGATCACCGACGCGCACGTGCTGCTCGGCCGGATCCCACCGCACCTGCTCGGCGGCGAGGTGCCGCTCGACGTGGACGCCGCCCGCACCGGCCTGGAGAAGCTCGCCGCCGACCTGGACCTGTCCCTGGAGGCGTGCGCCACCGGGGTCTTGGAGATCTCGGCGTGGAACCAAGCCAACGCGCTGCGCCAGATCACGGTGAACCGGGGCCTGGACGTGCGTGACTTCACGATGGTGACGTTCGGCGGGTCGGGATCCCTGCTGGCCTGCCGGCTGGTCGACATCCTGAGCCTCCAGGGCGTGCTGGTGCCGATGAACCCCGGGAACCTGTCGGCCTATGGGCTGCTGACGGTCGACGTACGCAACGACTATGTGCAGACCAGCGTGTGCCGCGCCTCCGGCTTGGAGCCGGCGACCGTGCAGGGCACGTTCGACGACCTCTCGGCCAAGGCTGACGCCGCGCTCGCGCGCGAGGGGTTCGCGGAGGCGCAGCGGCAGTACCTGCGGACCGCGGACATCCGCTACTACGGGCAGGCCTACGAGGTGCGGGTCGACGTACCTTCCGGCCCGGTCACCGAAGAGCTGTTCGCCCAGGTCGCCAAGGCCTTCCACGACGAGCACAAGGCCTTGTACGGCTACGACTTCCGCGACGACACCCGGCAGGAGGTGGAGTGGGTGAACCTGCGCGTCACCGGTGTCGGGCCGATCCGCAAGCCCGACATCCGCGAGATCGCGGCAGGCAGCGGCGCCGAGTCGGCGAGGACCGGTTCGCGGCAGGTGTACTTCGAGGACTGGGCCGAGGTGCCCGTCTACGACCGGGCGCGGCTCGGGGCCGGCGACGTCGTCGAGGGGCCGGCCGTGTTCGAGGAGTTCAGCTCCACCGTCCCGCTGCACCCGGGCTTCACCGCCACCGTGGACAGCTACGGCAACCTCGTGATCACCAGGAGCGAGTCATGACAGTTGCGAGCACGCCGTACCGGCTGACCGAGGGCGTCGAGCCGGACCCGATCCTGGTCGAGATCATCGAGGGCTACCTCGCTTCGGTGGAGCAGGAGGTCGAGACGGCGATCGGTCGTACGTCGAGGTCGCCGATGATCCGGGACGCCCACGACTACCGGGCCGGCATCCACGACCGGAACCTGCGCAAGCTCACCGGCCGGTCCTACTCGGCGCTCGTGCACCCGGTGGTGCGCGACTACCCGATCGAGACGATGCGACCCGGCGACGTGTTCTTTCACAACGACGTGTATCTGTCCGAGGGCGGGATCGGGCACCTGCCGGACCTGTGCGTCACCGCGCCGGTGTTCCACGACAACGGAAACGGCCCGGAAGTCGTTGCTTTCGTGCAGGCTTTCGGCCACCACGACGACATCGGCGGTGCCGTACCCGGCTCGATGCCGTCCAACGCCACCAGCGTGTTCGAGGAGGGCCTGATGGTCCCGCCGATCAAGCTGTGGGACGAGGGCGAGCCGTGCGAGCAGGCGCTGAAGATCATGACCCGCAACTCCCGGATGCCCGAGTCGCTGGCCGCCGATCTCGACGCCGAGTGCTCGGCCTGCCTGATGGGGGCCCGCCGGATGAGTGAGCTGTTCGAGCGTTACGGCAAGGACACCGTCGAGGCGTGCTTCGACGCGGTCCTGGACAAGACCACCGCCACCTTCCGCCGCGAGATCCTGTCCAAGATCCCGGTCGGGGAGTACGTCTGGGAGGACTACGCCGAGCACGACGGTGTCGACGACCCGAAGCTGCACACCCAGCGCATCACCTTGACCAAGACCAGCCAGGACGACGAGGGCGGCGAGCGGCTGATCCTCGACTTCCACGGCACCGCGCCGCAGGCCAGGGGCCCGATCAACCACTGCGGCGACTACGCCGACGGCAACTTCCTGAAGAAGTGGCTCGCCCCGATCCTGCGCAACCTCGCCGACACCCCGGAGCGGATGGCCGAGCTCGACGTGAACGAGGGCGTCGTACCCCTGATCGAGATGCGGTTCCCGCCACCGGGCACCTTGTTGACGCCGGTCTTTCCTGCTCCCACGAACGCGCGGACTTTCGTGATCCTGCGCCTGCTCGGGGTGCTCGCGGGCGTGGTGGCCAAGGCCGTCGACGGTCGGATGCCCGCGGACCAGGAGACGATCCGCTACACCGGTGTCTACGGCAAGGACCGTGACGGGGCGCCGTACCTGATGCGCGAGGTGCTCGGCGGCGGGTCCGGTGGCCGGTACTACGCCGACGGTGAGGACACGATCCACGTCGTCCCGGACTCCCGCAACCTGCCCACGGAGTTCTCCGAGTCGCGGTTCCCGTTCATCGTCGAACGGCTCGGGCTTGCCGTCGACAGCGGGGGAGCGGGTCGCTACCGCGGGGGTCTCGGCTACGAGAAGCACATCCGGATGCTCGAGGACGCGCACTTCATGTCCATCGCGGACCGGTCGATCCTGGCCTGCTGGGGAGTCAAGGGAGGCAAGGCCGGGCAACCGTTCTCGGTGACCATCGACCCCGGCGGACCCGGCGAACGTGCCGTCGACGCACTCGCCGACGCCGAGCCGATCAGGGCCGGTGAGGTGGTCCGGATCCGCACCACCGGCGGCGGCGGCTGGGGCGACCCGCTCGAACGTCCCTACGACGAGATCGCCCGCGACGTGCTCTGGGGCAAGGTGTCCCTCGAGGCCGCGGCCGCCGACTACGGCGCCGTGGTCACCGGCGGAGCCGACGCACCCCGGGTCGACGTCGAGGCGAGCGACCGGCTCCGCGCGGAGCTGCGTGCCACGCGCCCGGAGGAGCCGTTCTTCGACCGCGGGCCTGGTTACGCCACCCTCGCTGCCGGGACCACCTCGGCCGCCGTCGACTGGCGCTGACCCGTTGAGCCGCGACCTTTTCACCGGTGAGCCGTGGAACATTCCCGCGGCTGAACTGGGGGTGGGCTGTGCAGGTGTGCCAACGCACCCGCGTCGTCTGGGCGGATGTCGCCGTCGCCGTGCGGCGCTGCTGGGCCATAGGTTCTGATCACGATGCGAGTACTTCTGGCCCTCGGCGGCAACGCGATGACCTCAACGGACGGTGGTGCACGTCCCGAGGACCAGATCCATGCCGCCGAGACCGCGATGGCCAGTGTCGCCGACCTGGTCGCCCGCGACATCGAGGTGGTGCTCACCCACGGCAACGGTCCGCAGGTCGGCAACCTGTTGGTCAAGAACGAGCTCGCCGCGTCCGTCGTACCCCCGGTTCCCCTGGACTGGTGCGGCGCCCAGACGCAGGCGACGCTCGGCTTCGTGCTGATGGACGCG
>DASSBE010000154.1:0-5718 GCA_035699065.1 Nocardioidaceae bacterium | reverse complement strand
GAGGGTACTAGAACCGCGGCGTCGGGCCGAAATCGACCGGCTCAGTCCACGCGACGGTGGGAGGCGAAGAACTCCAGCAATAGGGCGGTGCTCTCCTCGGCCAGGACACCGCCGACCACCTGGGGCCGGTGGTTGAGCCGGCGGTCGCGGACCACGTCCCACAACGACCCAACCGCGCCCGCCTTCTCGTCGAAGGCGCCGAACACCAGCCGGGAGACCCGGGAGAGCACGATCGCCCCGGCGCACATCGTGCAGGGCTCCAGGGTGACCACCAGGGTGCAGCCCTGAAGGCGCCACTGTCCCCAGCTGACGGACGCCGCACGGAGGGCCACCACCTCGGCGTGGGCGGTCGGGTCACCGAGGGCCTCGCGCTGGTTGTGCCCGCGACCGATCACAGCACCGGACGGGTCGAGCACCACCGCGCCGATGGGGACGTCCCCGGTGGACAGCGCCGCCCGTGCCTCGTCGAGGGCCTGCCGCATGGCATCGGCCCGCCCGTCGTACCCCTCCATCAGGGGGCTGCGACCCCGACCGCCTCGTCGAACTGGCGACCGAAGCCGAGCCGGGCGGCGATGTCGCCGAGCATCTCGTCCGGGTACAGCTCGTAGTCGTCGAGCAGCGCACCCATGTCCATCGCCGGCATGCCGAGGTCGGCCACGATCGCGAGGTCGCCGGCGGGCATCTGCTCGTCGTCGTCATCAGGCAGCGGCAGCTCGAGGTGCTCGACCGCGGACCGGGCGATCGGCCAGTCGGTGGCGGCGGTGATGTCCGAGAGCAGCACCTGGGTGCGCGCGCCGAGGACCCGCACGAGCAGGAAGAAGTCCTCGTCGACGGAGACCAGACCGAGGGAGCCGCCGTCGCCGGGCCACCGCCGCAGATCACGGGCGAGCTGCTCGATGTCGGCGATCGTGTCGTCGGCCAGCATCTCCACCTGCCAGACACCCTCTTCGCGGTACGCGACGACGGCGAAGTCCACGCTCTCGGCGTTCGCCTCGAACTGGTCAGACATGGTGCCCTCCCTGCTCGGTCACGCGGTGTGACTGCGGTGTCGTGTACCAACCACGATGGTGACAGAGTGCCCGCGATGGCACCAGCCATGTCGGATCGCCTAGGTTGACGCCATGCGCATTCACGTTGCCGACCACCCGCTGATCGCCCACAAGCTGACCACCCTGCGCGACGAACGCACCGACTCGCCCACGTTCCGGCTGCTGGCCGACGAGCTGGTGACGCTGCTGGCGTACGAGGCGACGCGCGACGTGCGGGTGGAGACGGTCCGGGTGCAGACGCCGGTGGCCGAGGCGTCCGGCATCAAGCTGGCCGCCCCCAAGCCGCTGGTGGTGCCGATCCTGCGCGCCGGCCTCGGCATGCTCGACGGGATGATGCGGCTGCTGCCGACCGCGGAGGTCGGGTTCCTCGGCATGGTGCGCAACGAGGAGACGCTGCAGGCCTCGACGTACGCGGAGCGGCTTCCCGAGGACCTGTCCGGACGGCAGTGCTTCGTGCTGGACCCGATGCTCGCCACCGGTGGCACGCTCGCGGCGGCCATTCGGTTCCTGGTCGACCGCGGCGCGGACCACATCACCGCGATCTGCCTGTTGTCCGCGCCCGAGGGTTGTGCGCGGGTCGAGAAGGAGCTCGACGGCCTCGCCGTACCGATCACCGTGGTGACCGCCGGGATGGACGAGCGCCTGAACGAGAAGGGCTACATCGTCCCGGGGCTCGGTGACGCCGGGGACCGGTTGTACGGCATCGCCGACTGAGCAGTACGACGGGCAGGGTGCCCGTGATGGCGGAGCAACTACATGTCGAAGATCTGCACGGTTCCGGTGGCGATCAGCACCATCAGCACCACCACGAGGATTCCCAGGACCGCGTAACCGACCCCCTTGGCCCGGGTCTCTTCCTTGGGCTCGGGCGCGTCGTACTTGTGTCCGTCGTCCATTGCTTGCTGACCTCCGGCCGAACCTGCATCGATGAGCCCCTCCTGGGACCGAGCGTACCCGTGCCGGGCGGAAACATGTAACTTCGAGTTACAGGATCTGCGTCACAGCGTCTTCACCGCGCTGAGCAGCTTGCCGAGGGTGTCCTTGGCGTCGCCGAACAGCAGCGTGGTCCGCGGGTCGAACAGCAGTTCGTTCTCGATGCCGGCGAAGCCGGGCCGCATCGAGCGCTTGAGGAACACCACCTGCTGCGCCTCGTCGGCGTTGAGGATCGGCATCCCGTAGATGGGTGCGCCCGGCGTGGTCTTCGCGGCCGGGTTCACGACGTCGTTCGCACCGACGACGAGGACCACGTCGGTCTGCTTGAACTCGCCGTTGATGTCGTCCATCTCCTTGAGCTGCTCGTAGGGCACCTGTGCCTCGGCGAGCAGCACGTTCATGTGCCCGGGCATCCGGCCGGCGACCGGATGGATCGCGTAGTCGATCGTGACGCCACGCGCCGAGAGGACGTCGACCAGCTCACGCAGCGTGTGCTGGGCCTGGGCGACGGCAAGCCCGTAGCCGGGGACGATGATCACCTTGTGGGCGTAGCCGAGCAGGATCGCGACGTCCTCCGGGCCGGCCGAGCGGACTGGTCGGTCGGATGCCTCGCCGGCGCCGAGGGTGGAGCCGCCCTTGAGCGCACCGAACAGGATGTTCGCGATGGAGCGGCCCATGGCCGCGGCCATCAGCTTGGTCAGGAAGCTACCGGCGGCCCCGACCAGGGTTCCTGCGACGAGCAGCACCGTGTTGCCGAGCACGTAGCCGCCGGCGGCGACCGTGAGTCCGGTGAACGCGTTGAGCAGGCTGATCACGATCGGGACGTCGGCGCCACCGACCGGCAGCACCAGCAGCACGCCGAGCCCGAGGCCGACCAGGGCAAGGACGATCCCGACCCAGATCGTCGTGCTGGTGACGGTCAGCACTCCGAGGACGAGCGCCACCAGCAGTGAGCCGCCGAACAGGATCGGCAGGCCGGGGAAGAGTACCGGCCGGGAGGTCATCAGCTCCTGGAGCTTGGCGAAGGTGACCATCGAGCCCGAGAACGACACCGAGCCGACGAGGATCGTGAACGCGGTGGCCGCCAACGCGAAGGCGCCCGGCTGGGCGGCGGCAGGGTCACCGGCCGCCTCGGACAGCTCGAGGAGGGCGACCAAGGCCGCCGCGCCGCCACCGACGCCGTTGAACAACGCGACGAGCTGCGGCATCTGCGTCATCTGCACCCGTTGGGCGCCGACCACACCGACCACCGTGCCGAGGGCGATCGCGACCAGAATCGGGATGAGGTGGTCGAGCTCGGCGTAGAAGAACACGACCACGACGGCGACCACGGCACCCACGGCGCCGACCAGGTTGCCGGCCCGAGCGTGCCGGGGCGAGGAGAGGCCTTTGAGGGCGAGGATGAAGCAGACCGCGGCGGCCAGGTAGACGACCTGGACCCAGACCGGTGTCGCGATCACTGGTTCACGTCCTCGCGCGTCGTCTTCCTGGGCCGAAACATCTGCAGCATCCGGTCGGTGACCACGAAACCGCCGACCATGTTCACGCTCGCGAGCACCACCGCCACCAGGCCGACCACGAGCGCAGTCGTGGACTCGGCGTAGCCGGTGACCAGGATCGCGCCGAGCAGGATGATCCCGTGGATGGCGTTCGCGCCCGACATCAACGGCGTGTGCAGCGTCGAGGACACCTTGGAGATCACCTCGATGCCGACGAAGACACTGAGGATGAAGATCGTCAGCCACACGACCGGTTCACTCATGCGGGTCTCCTTCCAGGAGCTGCCGGGTCGGCTCGTGCCAGACCCGCCCGTCGTGGGTGACGCAGGACCCCGACACGATCTCGTCGTCGAAGTCCGGCGCGAAGGACTCCTCACCAGTCATCAGCGTGACCAGGTTGACGATGTTCTGCGCGTAGAGCCGGCTGGCCGGCCCCGGCATCTGCGAGGGCACGTTCGCGCCGCCCCAGACCTGGGCCTCCCCGACCCGGACCACCTGACCCGGCACCGACCCCTCCACGTTGCCGCCGGAGTCGGAGGCGAGGTCCACCACGACCGAGCCGGGCCGCATCGCCTCCACCATCTCCCGGGTGACCAGCATCGGCGCCTTGCGACCGGGAACCGCGGCGGTCGTGATCAGGGCGTCGGCGTTCGCGATGTACGGCGCCAGCAGGTCGCGCTGTCGCTGCGCACGGTCCTCGGTCATCTCCCGCGCGTAACCGCCGGCCCCCTCCAACGTCTCGAGCTCCAGCTCGATCGCCTGTGCACCCATGGAGCGAATCTCCTCCGCGGCAGCCGCCCGTACGTCGTACGCCTTCACGACCGCGCCGAGCCGCTTCGACGTCGCGATCGCCTGCAGGCCCGCGACTCCGGCGCCGAGCACGACGACCTGTGCGGGCGGCACCGTCCCGGCAGCGGTCATGTTCAACGGGAAGAAGCGCCGCAGCAACCCGGCGGCGACGATCGCGCACCGGTACCCCGAGACGAGCGACTGCGACGACAACGCGTCCATCGACTGGGCGCGTGAGATCCGGGGCACCAGCTCCATCGCGAAGGCGGTGACTCCGCAGTCGCGGAGGTCCGTCACCAGGTTCAGCGACTGCGCCGCCGGCAGGAACGACAGCGTGGCCGTGCCCCGATCCAGGCGCCGCACCACGGAGGTGTCCAGCGGCTGCACCGACACGATCAGGTCCGCACCCTCGAGCGCCTGCTCCGAGACCACCGCGCCCGCATCCGCGTAGTCCGCGTCGTGGGCCAGCGCAGCCTCCCCGGCGCCCGGCTCGACGGCCACCTCGTAACCCAGCGCGGTCAGCTTGCCGACCAGGTCGGGGACCATCGCCACACGGCTCTCGCCGTCGCGGACTTCTTTGGCTACAGCGATCTTCACGCTTGTGAAACTAGAGCACCCGCACCGGGTTAAGCGTGGTTTGTGAGGAACATCAAGGGTGTGTCTCTACCGGTACTCCGGGTTCTGGTAGTCGAACCTCGCGCCGGCGTCCCACTCCGACCTCTGGTTGCCGTACGCCGGGATGCCTCCCGCGTCCTTGAGCATCCGTGCCAGGTGCATGAGGTTCCAGGTCATGAAGGTGGTGTTGCGGTTGGTGAAGTCGTTGTCGGGGCCGCCGCTTCCCGGGTCGAGGTACGACGGTCCCGGCCCCGCCTCACCGATCCATCCGGCATCGGCCTGGGGCGGAATCGTGTAGCCGATGTGCTGCAGGCTGTAGAGGATGTTCTGGGTGCAGTGCTTGATACCGTCCTCGTTGCCGGTGATCAGCGCGCCGGCGACCCGCCCGTAGAAGGCATACTGGCCCTTGTCGTTCAGGATTCCGGACAGCGCGTAGAGCCGCTCGATGACCTGCTTGGTGATGCTCGCGTTGTCGCCGAGCCAGATCGGTCCCGCGATCACCAGGATGTCGCTGGCCATCACGCGTGGATAGATCTGCGGCCACTCGTCGCTCGCCCACCCGTGCTCGGTCATGTCGGGGTAGACACCGGTGGCGATGTCGTGGTCCACGGCCCGGAGCGTCTCGACGTCGATGCCGTGCTTGAGCATGATCGTCGCGCTTGCGTCCACGAGCCCCTGGGTGTTGCTGAGCTCCGGTGATCGCTTGAGCGTGCAGTTGATGAACATCGCGCGCAGCCCGGTGAAGTCGTAGTCCTCCATGGCGTGAGTCTCGACCTGTCAGCGGCTCCGGAACAGACCCGAAGTGACCAGCTTCGCGCGCAATTCGAGGAGGC
>DASSBE010000153.1:0-9905 GCA_035699065.1 Nocardioidaceae bacterium | reverse complement strand
CCACCCGTACCTCCCGGGAAACGACAACGTGAACCCGGTCCCCGAAGCCATCGCGATGCGCCTGCTCTGGGACGAGCGTCGGCCTGAGCTGGTCACAGCGGGCCGTGTCGGTGATGCTCACCGAGCTCGAGCAGTACGGCTACGCCAACATCACCCGCTACCCGAGCACGTCGACCCCGGGCATCGCCCGGAATGCCTACGGGTTGCTGGGGTCCGCATCGGTGCTCTTCGAGATGCGCGGCGACATCGACGCGAAGTCCAACGGCTACATCGCCAAGACCGCCGAGGTGGCGGGCATGGCGGTGCTCCAGGCCGTGGCTGACGGCTCGTGGGAGACGGCGAGCCTGGAGCCGGTCGAGAACATCCGCGAACGTGGTGACTCCATCCGCAACCCGCACGAGTGACGAACCGACCCAGGCTCGATGGCGGCCCCGCTCCGGTGTATCGACGTCACCGGTGCGGGGCCCGCCGCCACTCGGGCCAGGACATCCGCCTCTGTGCGGAAAGGGGCTTGATCGTCGGCAGTCGGCTGATAGGTTCGGAGAACCATCAACCTCGACTGTCCCTTGAGGGTTGCGGTTCACGTCAACGGGAGGCCGACCATGCCGTTCTGCACCAACTGCGGAAAACAGAACCCGGACGACGCACGGTTCTGCTCGCAGTGCGGTCGCCCGATCGAGACCGGTGCCGCAGCGGACCCCGCCGCGGGGAGGCAGGAGAGCCCCGGCGAGACGACAGCGACGATCACCTTCGGGGCGCCGGTCCAGCAGGCGGGGGAGCACGCCGACGAGCGGTCCCTCAACGACGCCGACGCCGCCGCGGTGGACGCGCTTCCGTCGGGAAGTGCGCTGCTGGTCGTCCAGCGCGGACCCAGCGCCGGCAGCCGGTTCCTGCTCGACACCGAGCTGGTCGCCGCGGGCCGTCACCCGGAGAGCGAGATCTTCCTCGACGACGTCACGGTCTCCCGTCGCCATGCGGAGTTCCGTCGCGGCCCGGAGGGCTACACGGTCGCCGACGTGGGCAGCCTCAACGGCACCTACGTGAACCGTGACCGCATCGACGAGGTTCCCCTCCAGGGCGGTGACGAGGTGCAGATCGGCAAGTACCGGCTGGTGTACTTCGCCAGCCATTCAGGAGCGGGCAGCCAGCAGTGAGGTCGTCGCCGGCCTCCTCCCGGACCCGGATGAGTATCGGGGAAGTCCTCTCGTTGCTCCGCTCGGACTTCCCCGAAGTCAGCATCTCGAAGATCCGGTTCCTCGAGGCCGAGGGTCTGATCGAGCCGGAGCGCACGCCGTCCGGCTACCGCAAGTTCTCCCAGCGCGACGTCGAGCGGCTGCGCTACGTGCTGACCAGCCAGCGTGAGCACTACCTGCCGTTGAAGGTGATCAAGGAGCACCTCGACGCCATCGACCGCGGACTGGAGCCACCGCCGATCACCGGCGCCGGCCCGCAGGTGCCCCGGGTGGTGCTCGCCGGTGACGGCTACCCGCCGCCGGACTCCTTCAGCTCCGAGCCGTCCGAGCTGCGACTCTCGCGCGCCGAGCTGCTGTCCGCGGCGGAGATCGGTGAGGAGGTGCTGGCCCAGCTGGAGACCTTCGGGCTGGTCCGTCCGCGTCTGGGGTCCTCGCACTACGACGGCGACGCGCTGGTCATCGCCAAGACCGCGGGGGAGCTGGCGGCGTTCGGTGTCGAGCCGCGGCACCTGCGATCGTTCAAGACGGCCGCGGACCGGGAGATCGGGCTCGTCGAACAGGTGGTCTCCCCGATGCAGCGCGCCCGCGACGCCAGCGCGAAGGCGCGCGCCGAGGACACCATCAAGCAGATGGCCGCGCTGTCGGTGCGGCTCCACGCCACCCTCGTCAAGAGCGGCCTGCGTTCATCACGGTGAGCGCCACCGGCCCGCGAGAAGCCGGACCCCGGAGAGGCTTTCCCATCGGAGTACGCTGACTGCGTGCGTGAAGTCGATGTCATCGGTGTCCGTGTCGAGATGCCCTCGAACCAGCCCATCGTGCTGCTACGAGAGGTCTCCGGAGACCGCTACCTGCCGATCTGGATCGGTGCGGTCGAGGCGACCGCGATCGCCTTCGCGCAGCAGGGCGTCGTCCCGCCCCGGCCGCTGACGCACGACTTGATCAAGGACCTGCTGGTGGCCACGGGCAACGACCTGGCCGAGGTGCGGATCACCGAGATGAAGGACGGCATCTTCTACGCCGTGCTGGTCTTCGACTCCGGCATCGAGGTCAGCGCCCGCCCCTCCGACTCCATCGCGTTGGCGCTACGCACCGGGACGAAGATCGTCTGCGACGACGACGTGCTGGCCGAGGCCGGCCTCGCGGTCCCCGACGAGCAGGAGGACGAGGTGGAGAAGTTCCGTGAGTTCCTCGACCATGTCTCGCCCGAGGACTTCGAGAGCCACTGACGCGAGACGGAGCGACCCTCAACCTCTAGTTGAGGGTTGCGACACGCGGTCCGGGATTGCCCGTACTTCGTTGACCACCCTGAGGTGGAGGCCTACCTTGGAGTGTCTTCGTTGTAACTCCACCGTTGTGCTCTGACCGAGAGTCGGCGGCTTCCCCCGAGGAGCTACACGCAAAGCGAAGCGACCGACGGAGGTCCCACGTGACAGGCAACGGCGACAAGGCGGCCGGGTCAGCGCACCGGTCAGCCGACCAGACCGCCGCCCACGAGGCTGCTGTGGTGGCCGACGAGCAGGGTCTGTTGTTCGACGACGACGTCTCCCCGCTGCCCAGCGACGCGGGCTACCGCGGTCCGACGGCGTGCAACGCAGCCGGGATCACCTACCGCCAGCTCGACTACTGGGCGCGCACCGGTCTCGTGGAGCCGACGGTTCGCGGCTCCAAGGGATCCGGGACCCAGCGCCTCTACTCCTTCCGCGACATCTTGCTGCTCAAGGTGATCAAGCGCCTGCTCGACGCGGGGATCTCGCTGCAGCAGATCCGCGTCGCGGTCCACCACCTGCGTGAGCGTGGCACCGACGACCTGACCCGCGTCACCTTGATGAGTGACGGCGCGAGCGTCTACGAGTGCACCAGCAACGACGAGGTCATCGACCTGCTGCAGGGCGGGCAGGGCGTGTTCGGGATCGCCATCGGCGGTGTCTGGCGGGAGATCGAGGGCTCCCTCGCCGAGCTGCCGAGCGAGCGCGCCGCGCGCGACGACGACGACGCGAGCGACGAGCTCGCCGCGCGACGCAAGGCCCGCCACGTCAGCTAGCTCCTCCCGAGCCACCGCAGACGCGTCTTGTGCCCCGGCACGGGACGCGTCTTCGCGTGCGGGGCTGATAAGTTGGCACCGCTGACGAACACGCACGGGAGAGTCTCCGCCGGAACCGAGGACCGGGTCCTGGGATCCGTGGCGGAGCGCCGAAGGGGCAAACCCTCCCCGGAACCTCTCAGGCGCAAGGACCGTGCGGGCGAGGCAACTCTGGAGGGTCGCCGTGCCGGTGGACTGACAGAGGGGGAGGCGACCCGTGTCGAACCGACCACCGCACAGCCCTTGGGGAGCCTCTGATGTCCGACCATCCCACTCTGTCCGAGCTGGACTCCGCCCAGGCCTTCGCCGACCGACACCTCGGACCGGACGACGCGCAGCAGGCCGCGATGCTCCAGGCCCTCGGCTTCGCCTCGTTGACTGACCTGATGGAGTCGGCCGTCCCCGGTGGGATCCGCGAGGCCGCCGAGCTGGCCCTGCCTGCCGCCGCCACCGAGGAGCAGGCGGCGCGCGACCTCCGGGCGATCGCCGCGCGCAACAACCCGCGGGAGCCGATGATCGGGCTCGGCTACTCAGGCACGGTCACCCCGCCCGTCGTACGACGCAACGTGCTCGAGGACCCGAGCTGGTACACCGCCTACACGCCCTACCAGCCGGAGATCTCGCAGGGCCGGCTCGAGGCGCTCCTGAACTTCCAGACCATGGTCGGTGACCTGACCGGGCTGCCGACCGCCAACGCCTCGCTGCTCGACGAGGGCACCGCGGCGGCGGAGGCGATGACGCTGGTCCGCCGGGCCAACAAGCAGGCGGCGGGCCGGTTCGTGGTCGACGCCGACGCGTTGCCGCAGACCATCGCGGTCGTCCGGACCCGAGCCGCCGCGATGGGGATCGAGGTCGAGGTCACCGACCTGAGCCGCGGCCTGCCCGACGGTGAGCTGTGCGGCGTCCTGGTGCAGTACCCGGGGGCGAGCGGCAGGATCCTCGACCCGCGGCCGCTGGTCGAGGAGGTGCATAACCGAGGTGGCATGGCCGTGGTCGCCGCGGACCTGCTGGCCCTGACCCTGCTGGAGGCGCCGGGCGCGATGGGCGCCGACGTGGTCGTCGGTTCCTCGCAACGGTTCGGGGTGCCCCTCTTCTACGGGGGTCCGCACGCGGGCTACATGGCGGTGCGCGCCGGCATCGAACGGCACCTGCCGGGCCGCCTCGTCGGTGTCTCCGTCGACGCCGACGGCCGCCCCGCCTACCGGCTGGCGCTGCAGACCAGGGAGCAGCACATCCGCCGGGACAAGGCCACCTCCAACATCTGCACCGCGCAGGTGCTCCTGGCCGTGGTGGCGTCGATGTACGCGGTCTACCACGGTCCGGACGGGTTGCGCGCCATCGCCCGGCGCACTCACCGCTATGCCGCGGTGCTGGCCGCCGCGCTGCAGGAGGCCGGTGCCGAAGTCGTGCACGCCCAGTTCTTCGACACGTTGACGGTCCGCGTGCCGGGTCGCGCGGAGGCCGTGGTCGCCGCCGCCCGCGAGGCCGGGGTGCATCTGCGGCTGGTCGACGCGGACACCGTCGGGGTCTCCACCTCGGAGACCACCGGGCGTGAGCACGTGGAGGCCGTGCTGTCGGCGTTCGGAGCCGCCGACGCGGTCGACCTGGACGCGGTGGACGCCCGAGTCGGCGACGAGCTGCCCGACGGCCTCGGCCGGGCCTCGGCGTTCCTGACCCACGAGGTGTTCAACACCCACCGCTCCGAGACGTCGATGCTGCGCTACCTGCGCCGGCTCTCGGCCCGTGACTACGCGCTGGACCGTGGCATGATCCCGCTCGGCTCCTGCACGATGAAGCTCAACGCGACCACCGAGATGGAGCCGATCAGCCTGCCCGGTTTCGCGAACCTGCACCCGTTCGCGCCGGTCGAGGACGCCGCGGGGTACCGGTACCTGATCGACGAGCTCGAGGGCTGGCTGGCCGAGGTCACCGGCTACGACCGGGTCTCGATCCAGCCGAACGCGGGATCCCAGGGCGAGCTCGCCGGGCTGCTCGCGATCCGCGCCTTCCACGTGGCGAACGGCGACCCGGCACGCGACATCTGCCTGATCCCGTCGTCCGCGCACGGCACCAATGCCGCGTCCGCGGTGATGGCCGGGATGCGCGTCGTGGTGGTCAAGGCGGCGGCGGACGGGTCGGTCGACCTCGACGACCTGACCGCCCAGTGCGAGAAGCACAAGGACGATCTGGCCGCGATCATGGTCACCTACCCCTCGACGCACGGCGCGTACGAGGACGGGATCGCCGAGCTGTGCCGGATCGTGCACGAGCACGGTGGTCAGGTGTACGTCGACGGCGCGAACCTCAACGCCCTGCTCGGCTACGCGCGGCCCGGGGAGTTCGGGGGAGACGTCTCCCACCTCAACCTGCACAAGACGTTCTGCATCCCGCACGGCGGTGGAGGGCCAGGCGTGGGGCCGGTCGCGGTGCGCGCCCATCTCGCGCCGTACCTCCCCAGCCACCCGATGCATCCCGATGCCACACGGCGTGACGGCATCGGACCGATCAGCGCGGCGCCGTACGGCTCGGCCGGCATTCTGCCGATCTCGTGGGCCTATGTCCGGATGATGGGCGGCGACGGGCTCACCCGGGCGACCGCGGTCGCGGTGCTCTCGGCCAACTACATCGCGAAGCGGCTCGCAGAGCACTTCCCGGTGCTGTACAAGGGGCACGGCGGCCTGGTCGCGCACGAGTGCATCCTGGATCTGCGCGAGCTGACGCGGACCAGCGGCGTCACCGTCGACGACGTCGCCAAGCGGCTGATCGACTACGGGTTCCACGCACCGACGATGAGCTTTCCGGTGGCCGGCACGTTGATGGTCGAGCCGACCGAGTCAGAGGACCTCGCCGAGCTCGACCGGTTCTGCGACGCGATGACCGCGATCAAGACCGAGATCGACCGGGTGAGCGCGGGGGAGTGGACGCCGGAGAGCTCCCCGCTGCGCGGTGCCCCGCACACCGCACGCGTGCTCACCGGTGACTGGGATCGCGGGTACTCCCGTGAGGTCGCGGTGTTTCCCGCCGGCTTCGACCCCGACAAGTACTGGCCGCCGGTCTCCCGGGTCGACCAGGCCTACGGGGACCGGAACCTGGTGTGCGCCTGTCCGTCACCGGAGGCGTTCGCGGAGGAGTCGCGGTGACCCGTCCGGCCGGTGACGTGGTTGCCGAGGCCACCGCGCGACGGCTCCTGGCGCTGGTGGCCCGCGACCAGGTCGACGGCCGGTTGCCGTCGCTGGTCGCCGGTGTGGTCCGCGACGGAGAGCTCGTCTGGGACGGCGGCCACGGCAGCCACACGGGCGGCGCGGCGCCGAGCGTGGACACCCAGTACCGGATCGGCTCGATCACCAAGACGATGACCACGGTGCTGGTCATGCAGCTGCGCGACGAGGGCCGGCTCGACCTCGCCGACCCGGTCGGGAGGCACCTGCCCGGCATCGGGTACGGCGACCGCACGATCCGCGGGCTGCTCTCGCACGTGTCCGGCATGCAGTCCGAGCCGGCCGGTTCGTGGTGGGAGCGCAGCCCCGGCGGCACGTTCGAAGCGCTCGCCGCGGCGATCGACGACGACCGGGCACCCTTCGCGGCCGGGCACACCTACCACTACTCGAACCTGGCCTTCGGTCTGCTCGGCGAGGTCGTCGCCCGGCACCGCGGCAGCACCTGGTGGGAACAGGTGTCGCAGCGGATCCTGGAGCCGCTCGGCATGTGGCGGACCAGCTACCTGCCGCAGGAGCCGGCGGCCACCGGCTACAGCGTCCACCACTTCGCGGGCACGCTGACCGCGGAGCCCGCACAGGACACGGGCGCGATGGCGCCTGCCGGGCAGGTGTGGAGCAGCGTCTCGGACCTGGCTCGCTACGCGACCTTCCTCACCGACGGCAGTGCCGCCGTGCTCGCCAAGGCCACCCTCGACGAGATGACCATCCCGCAGTCCGGCAGCCTCGCCGGCGCCGCGAGCGGTGGCTACGGCCTCGGGCTGCGTCTGGTCCGCGGTGGCTCCGGGATGGTGGCTGGGCACACCGGCTCGATGCCCGGTTTCCTGGCGGGCTTCTTCGTCGACCGGGTACGCCGGACCACCGCCCTGTGCCTGGCCAACGGCACCTCGGGTCTCCGCGCGGAGGGCCTGCCCCTGGACCTGCTCGCGACGCTGGAGGAGCTCGAGCCCACGGTCCCCGCTGCATGGACGCCGGTGTCCTCGGTGCCGGCCCCCGTGACCGAGATCCTGGGGGTGTGGCACTGGGGGAACACTGCCTACGGGTTCGCGTTCCAGGACGGCGAGGTGGTGGCGAGCCAGCTCGGCGAGAGCGTGCCGAGTCACCGGTTCCGTCCCGAGCCCGACGGGACGTTCGTGGGCACCTCCGGCTATCACCACGGCGAGACAATGTACGTCGTACGCAACGACGACGGCAGCGTCAACCACCTGTCCTGCGCGACCTTCGTCTACACCCGCACGCCGTACGACCCGGCGGCACCGATTCCCGGCCGCCCCTGAGCGGTCAGTTGGCTTTGCTGACGCTGGACATGTTGAAGTCCGGCACGCGGAGCGCGGGGGTCGCCGTCCGCGAGAAGTAGTCGCCCCACTCGCGGGAGAAGCTCGGCTCGGTCCGCGACGCGACCGAGAACCGGTCAAGCAGGTCGACCGGGCTCTCGTTGAACCGGAAGTTGTTCACCGCACCCGTCACCTCACCGTTCTCGACGAGGTAGACGCCGTCCCGGGTGATCCCGGTGAGCAGCAGGGTCTGGGGATCGACCACCCGGATGTACCAGAGGCACGTCAGCAGGAGCCCGTGCTGCACGTCGCCGACCATCTGGTCCATGGTCCCGGTCGAGCCGTCCACGGCCAGCACCAGGTTGTCGATGCCCGGTGTCACCGGCTGGCCGGTCATCCGGGCGGAGTGACGGGTCTGCAGCAGTGCCGCAAGCCTGCCGTCGCTGACCCAGTCGGTCCGGGAGAGCCCCAGCCCGTTGTCGAAGACACTCGCCTCGTTGCTGCTGGCGGCCGCGGTGACGAACGGCGACGCCTGCAGCCCTTGGTATGCCGGGTCCGAGAACATCTGCACCGGCTGCCGGGACAGCCGCTCACCGATCCTGGTGCCGCCGCCCGGCATGGAGAACACCGACTGACCCTCGTGTGCCTCGCGGGCGGAGGCGCTCCAGTAGGCATAGATCATCAGGTCGGCCACGGCGGTGGGTGGGAGCACCGTGTCGTAGCGCCCGGCGGGCAGCTCGACCTTGCGTTCGGCCCAGGCGAGCCGCTGGGCCAGCTCGGCGTCCAAGGCATGAGCGTCGACGTCGCCGAAGTCACGGGTGGCGCCACCAACCCAGGCGCTGCTCCCGCGCTGCTGGTCCTTGCCGGTGCAGCCGTAGTGCCCGGTGGGCTGGACGTGCCGCAGCCGCAGGCCTGTCGACGACCCGAGGTAGGTGGTCGTGACGTCGTGGTCCACGAACCCGTAGAGCGTCCGCCGCTCACCGCTCGCCCGGTCGAAGGCATCACCCAGAGCAGGCGCGAAGTCGGCGTACACGTCGATCGAGGTCTCGCCCGGCGCGTCCAACCAGTCGTCGGCGGCGTCGCCGGTGACCAGGTCGGCGGCGTCCTCGGCCGGAGTGCTGTCCGCCGCAGCCGCGTCGGCGGCCTCGACGATGGCGCTCACCTGCTCGGTCGAGGCCGCGGTGGCGGTCGTCGACCCGGACGCGGTGCCCTCGCCGGCGCCGGCGAACGCGACCACGGTGACGGTCACGCTGTGCATCACGCCGTTGGTGGTCAGCGTGTTCCTCGCCCAGCGCAGGTTGGCGCTCGTGGAGTCGCGCACGATCACGATGCAGGCGTCGGACCGGGACGTCTTCAGCGCGTGCTCGACGAGGTCCTGGGGAGTTGGTGCGGGCATGGTGCTCCCTACTCGTGGCCGGATTCGGCGGCGGTGTTGAGGACCCGGACGTCGCGGAACAGTGAGGTGGGGCAGCCGTGCGAGACCGACGCGACCTGCCCCGGTTGCGCCTTGCCGCAGTTGAACGCGCCCCCGAGGACCCACGTCTGCGGCCCCCCGACGGCCTCCATCGAGTTCCAGAACTCGGTCGTAGTGGCCTGGTAGGCCACGTCCCGCAGCTGGCCGGCGAGCTTCCCGTTCTCGATCCGGTAGAACCGCTGGCCGGTGAACTGGAAGTTGTAGCGCTGCATGTCGATCGACCAGCTCTTGTCGCCGACGACGTAGATGCCGCGCTCGACGCCGCCGATGATCTCCTCGGTGCTGGGCCCGTCGGGCGCCGGCTGCAGGGACACGTTGGCCATCCGCTGCACCGGAACGTGGCTGGGCGAATCGGCGAACGCGCAGCCGTTGGAGCGGCCCATCCCGCGGAGGCGGGCCATGAAGCGGTCGACCTGGTAGCCGACGAGCACACCGCCGCTGATCAGGTCCCACTGCTGCCCGGCGACGCCCTCGTCGTCCCAGCCGACGGTGGACAACCCGTGCTCCACCACCCGGTCACCGGTGACGTTCATCAGCGGTGAGCCGTACCGCAGCGTGCCCAGCTTGTCGACGGTCGCGAACGACGTCCCGGCGTAGGCGGCCTCGTAGCCCAGCGCGCGGTCCAGCTCGGTGGCGTGGCCGACGGACTCGTGGATGGTCAGCCACAGG
>DASSBE010000152.1:0-11915 GCA_035699065.1 Nocardioidaceae bacterium | reverse complement strand
CTGCGGATCGCGCCCGTCAAGGCACTGGCGACGATCTCGCCCGACCGGGTCTTCCTCGACACCGAGGGTGTCGCGGAGGACCGGCGGCTGTTCCTGGTGCACGCGGACGGCGCCGTGGTCACCCAGCGCCGGCATCCACGGCTCACCGGGGTCGTCCCCGACCTCGACCTGGCCCAGCAGCGGCTCACGGTGACCTTTCCGGACGGCACGACCGCCACGTCGGAACTGTCCGCGGTCGGCGAGCACGTCTCGACCACGCTCTTCGGCAAGGACCGTGCGGGACGGGTCGTGCCCGGAGCGGTCGCGGACACGCTGTCCCAGTTCGCCGGCGTGCCCATGCGGCTGGTGTTGGCGCAGGCCACCGGCGTCGGCTGGGACGAGGGTCCCGTCTCCCTGATCGCGCAGGCGTCCGTGCAGGCGGCCGGTCCCCCGGCCGGACCGGGCAGCTCAGTCTCCGGACGGTTCCGGATGCTGCTGGAGGTCGACGGCACCGAGGCGTACGCCGAGGACTCGTGGGTGGGACATCGGCTAGTGATCGGTGACGCGGTGCTGCGCGTGACGCACCCGCTGGAGCGCTGCGTCGTCATCAACCACTCGCCGGTGACCGGGCGGCAGGACTGGCCGGGGCTGAAGACGCTCGTCGCACGCCGCGGCCGGGTCACCCTCGGTGTGATCGCCGACGTCGAGCAACCGGGCGGGATCAGCGTCGGGGACACCGCCGAGGTGATCGAACAGGAACCCGCCGGTCACCGCAGCTCGGCGAGCACCGGCGGGACCTCGCCCGGAAGCTCACGGGCGAGGTAGCCGACGGTGCCCACCGATGCCGCCAGCCGCTCGCCGGTCCGGGCATGCAGGTAGGCGCCCCATACGGCGGCCTGTGCGGGTTCAGCGCCCCGCGCGAGCAGTCCGCTGACGATCCCTGACTGCACGTCCCCGGACCCCGAGATCCCCAGCCCCGGTCCGCCTCCCTGGACCACCCACCGGGCTCCATCAGGGGCGACCACGAGCTTCTGCCGGCCGCCGCACACCACGACCGCCCGGCACCGCTCGGCGATGGCGACCGCGGCCCGCAGCGGATCCTCGCGCACGTCTCCTTGGTCCTGCCCGGCGATGTGCGCGAGCTCGTTGGGGTTCAGGGTGAGCACCACCCGGCCGTCGAGGTGCCGCAAGCCCTCGGGCTTCTCGGTGACGTAGGCGCTGGCCAGGGCGTCGACGACCACGGTGCTCTCCAGCCGCGGGACGATCTCGGCCAGCAGCCGGACGGAGGCCTGCGGGTCCGCGAAGCCCGGACCGAGCAGCACCACCGCCGCGGTCGCGGCCGCGGACACCACCTCCTCGGCTCCCTCCACGGCGAGCTGTCCGGCGGCGTCCTCCGGCAGCCCGAGCACCATCGCCTCCGGCACGGCGACGGCCAGCTGCGCCGACATCGACGCCACCGTGGCCAGCCGCAGCTTCCCACCGCCGGCACGCAACGCCGCCTCCCCCGCCAGCCGGACGGCACCCGGCGTTCGACGGCTGCCTCCGACGACCAGCAGCTCTCCGCGCGCCTCCTTGTCCCCGCCCGGCTCCGGCAGGGCCCATCCCCGCAGCAGCGCCGGGGTGACCACGGCGACGTCACTGCCGGGCATCGTCACCCCGTCCGCCCTGCGGTGCCTCCCGGGTGACCTCCGCGTCGATGTCGTCGACCGCCGCGGTGTCCGCGAACCGGTCGAGCTTCAGGTCGCCGTCCCCACCGCGGTAGACGGTCATCGACGCGTTGGGCAGTGGCTTGCTGTGGTCGATCTCGAGGAGCTCCTCCTCGGACAGTCCCTCCAGCACGTAGCGGAAGCTCATGATCACCGCCTGGTGCGTGAACATCCAGATCCGTGCGTCGTCGTACCCGTGCCTGAGGTCGGCGAGCAGGCTCCGCACCCGCAGCGCGACGTCGCACCAGCTCTCCCCGGACGGCGGCTGGTAGTAGAACTTCCCGAGCTTCTTGCGACGCTCGGCCTCGTCGGGATAGCGCGCCCGGATGCCGAGACCGGTCAGGCCGTCGAAGGCGCCGAGGTCCCGCTCGCGGAGCCGTTCGTCGAGGACCGTCTCGATGTCGAGGTCGGCCACCGCCCGCCGCGCGGTCTCCGCCGCCCGTCGGTAGGGCGAGCTGACCACCAGCGTGGGCAGCCCCGACTTCTCGGCGGCGGCCAGCCACCGGCCCACGCCGTCGGCCTGCTCACGCCCTACGTCCGAGAGCTTCACATCGGCATCGCGGTCGGACAGGTCGAGCCGTTCGGCCTTCTGCTCACGGGCCTCGGCGTCGGCGAGGTTGCCGAGGCTGTGACCGTGCCGGACCAGCACGATCTCGGCGGGGCCGCCGGTCCATCGGGTCAGCATCTACGTCCCTTCGGCCACCGGTCGCCGGAGGACCCCGATCGACCGCTCGGTGAGAGTGAGCTCCACGCCGGGCACCAGGGTCGGCTCGTCGTCGAAGACGGACACGATGCCGACCTGGTCGTCGCTGGTGTCGAGCATGACGTGCCACCCCTCGCCGTACACCTCGTCGGGGACGGTGAAGGTGACCGGCTCGTCGTGGGCGTTGAACGCGACGAGGAACGAGTCGTCGAGGACACGCTCGCCACGCCGGTCCGGCTCGGGAATCGCGTCCCCGTTGAGAAAGACCATCACCGCGCGTGCGTCGCCGGCGGTCCAGTCCTCGTCGGTCATCTCCTCGCCACTGGGCCGGAACCAGCCGATGTCCCCGATCTCCCTGCCTGTCGCGGAAGCGCTGTCCCCGGCAAGGAACCGGCGGCGGTGGAAGACCGGGTGCGACGTGCGCAGCGCGACGAGCCGTCGCGCGAACGCGAGCAGCTCGTCCTGCCAGTCCTCGGTGTCCCAGTCCACCCACGCCAGCTCGTTGTCCTGGCAGTAGACGTTGTTGTTGCCGGCCTGGGTGCGTCCGAGCTCGTCGCCGTGGGCCAGCATCGGCACGCCCTGCGAGAGCAGCAGCGTGGTCAGGAAGTTGCGTTGCTGGCGTCGCCGCATTGCCTGGACCTCCGGGTCGTCGCTCTCTCCCTCCACCCCGCAGTTCCACGACCGGTTGTGGCTCTCCCCGTCGGCGCCGCCCTCGCCGTTCGCCTCGTTGTGCTTCTCGTTGTAGGAGACCAGGTCGCGCAGGGTGAAGCCGTCGTGCGCAGTGATGAAGTTGACCGAGGCGATCGGCTTGCGGCCGGAGTGCTCGTACAGGTCTGAGGAGCCGGTGAGCCGGGAGGCGAACTCGGCCAGGGTGGCCGGCTCGCCGCGCCAGAAGTCGCGGACGGTGTCGCGGTACTTGCCGTTCCACTCGCTCCACAGCGGCGGGAAGTTGCCGACCTGGTAGCCGCCGTCGCCGACGTCCCACGGCTCGGCGATGAGCTTCACCTGGCTCACCACCGGATCCTGCTGGACGAGGTCGAAGAACGCCGAGAGCCTGTCCACCTCGTGGAACTGGCGCGCCAGCGAGGAGGCGAGGTCGAACCGGAAGCCGTCGACGTGCATCTCGTTGACCCAGTACCGCAGCGAGTCCATGATCAGCTGGAGCACGTGCGGGTGCCGCATCAGCAGGCTGTTCCCGGTGCCGGTGGTGTCGAAGTAGTGGGCCGGGTCGTCGTCGACGAGCCGGTAGTAGGACTTGTTGTCGATCCCGCGGAAGCACAGGGTCGGACCCTGGTGGTTCCCTTCCGCGGTGTGGTTGTAGACCACGTCCAGGATCACCTCGATGTCGGCCTCGTGCAGCGCCTTGACCATCGACTTGAACTCCTGCACCTGCTGCCCGCGCTGGCCGGTGGCGCTGTAGGAGTTGTGCGGCGCGAAGAATCCGATCGTGTTGTAGCCCCAGTAGTTCGACAGCCCCTTCTCGAGCAGGTGCGAGTCCTGGACGAACTGGTGCACCGGCATCAGCTCGACCGCGGTCACGCCCAGCTCCACGAGGTGGTCGACCAGGGTGGGATGCGCCAGCGCGGCGTAGGTCCCGCGGATCTCCTCCGGAATCCCCGGATGCCGCATGCTGAGGCCCTTCACATGTGCCTCGTAGATCACCGAGTCGTGGTACTCGTGCTCGGGGTGCCGGTCGTTGCCCCAGTCGAAGAACGGGTTGATCACCACCGACCACATGGTGTGGCCGAGGCTGTCGTCGTCGTTGCGCTCGGCGGGGTCGTCGAACCGGTAGGAGAACAACGACTCGTCGCCGTCGATCTGGCCCTCGACCGCTTTCGCATAGGGGTCGAGGAGCAGCTTGCTGGGATCGCAGCGGTGGCCCTGCTCGGGCTCGTAGGGTCCGTGCACGCGGTACCCGTACCGCTGCCCGGGTTGTACGCCGGGCAGGTACCCGTGATGGATGAAGCCGTCGGTCTCGGGCAGGTCGACGCGCGACTGCGAGCCGTCGTCGTCGAGCAGGCACAGCTCGACACGGTCGGCGACCTCGGAGAACAGCGCGAAGTTCACGCCGGCGCCGTCATAGGTCGCGCCGAGGGGATAGGGCCGTCCCGGCCAGGTCTGCACGGCATGCCTCGCTTCAGCTCGGTAGTCGGACCACCCCTGGCCGATCGGCTGCCCGGGGAAGCCTCTCGTTCCCCGAAGCGGCCCTCCGAAACGCGGCAGCAGCCGACTGCGGAGCAGCACGCGCATCCCCCGAACTACCTCCCGGCGTCCGTCGTACTCGACGGAATGTCCGGCGCTGGCCGGGCTTGTCCGGCCTGTCCCGTCCAGACCACCGAAGCGTTCTGGGGGCACCGGGTTTCGCGCATCGGGACGACGGGTAGGCGAAGAACCGTCGGCGTCACTCGGGGACTGCTGACCCGCCGGGCCCCCCGGGACGGCACGGACGACTCCCCTCGGAGAAGGCAGCAGCACATGCGCAGTGCGACACCAGTAGTGAACCGGCCCGGCGACCAGGAGGCGCCCCTGCTCGACGCCGGGCAGGCGCGCAGCAGCGAGGACCGCCGCGCGGTCACGGCCCGGCTGCTGCGGCGGGCCGCGGAGACCACCGACACCACCGAGAGGCAGCGGCTCCAGGACGAGGTGGTCGTGCTGAACATGGGGATCGCCCGCGCCATCGCCGCGCGCTACCGCGGCAAAGGGATCGCCGACGAGGACCTGACCCAGGCCGCCTACATCGCGCTGCTCAAGGCCGCACGCGGCTTCGACCCTTCGTTCGAGCGCGAGTTCCTCTCCTACGCGATCCCGACGATCCAGGGCGAGGTGAAACGGCAGTTCCGTGACTACGGCTGGATGGTGCGTCCGCCGCGGCCGATCCAGAAGCTGCAGGGCGAGGTCTCGGTGGCGATGAACGACCTGACGCAGACCCTGGGCCGCTCCCCGCGGATCAGCGAGGTCGCAGAGCTGCTCGAGGTGCCGATCGAGGACGTCGTGGAGGCGCTCTCGGCCGACGGTTGCTACACGCCCACGTCGCTCGACACCCCGCTCGGGGAGGCAGGGAGCGGCACCCTCGGTGAGCTGATCAGCGCCGAGGACCACGAGATGACCGCGGCCGAGGCCCGGGTGATGCTGGCGCCGGCGGTGCAGAAGCTCGGCGAGCGGGACCGCCGGGTTCTCTACCTGCGGTTCTTCAAGCAGCAGACGCAGGCGCAGATCGCCTCGGACATCGGGGTCACCCAGATGCAGGTCTGCCGGATCCTGGCCCGCGTGCTGAACGAGCTGCGCGGGCACTTGGACTGAGCGCGCCGCAAAAGTGCGCCGCAGGGTCGTCCAGGTTTGCTGGTGACCGGCGGGGGTACATCTCTGCGTACCCGAAATAGGAGGGAACATGGATACCTCAACCATCGTGTGGATCGTCGTCGTGGTTGTGATCCTGCTGATTCTTGCCGCTCTCATCGGAATGGCGATGAGCAAGAAGAAGAAGGAGGCCAACCGGACCCGTGCGAACGAGCTGCGCGAGCAGGCCGCCGCCCAGGCGACCGGGGTGCAGCAGCGCGATGCCGACGCCCGCGGGACCGAGGCGCAGGCCCGCCAGGCGCGTGCTCAGGCCGACCAGAGGGCCGCGGAGGCCGAGCGCCTCGAGGCCGAGGCGGCTGACAAGCAGTCCACCGCCAGCACCTATCGCGACGAGCGCGACGACAGCCTGCGCCAGGCCGACGACCTCGACCCCGACGCCGATCCCGACAACAATGACGTCGACGCCACCAGGGCGACCGGCGAGACCACCGATGGCGGGACCACCGCTGGCGGGACCGGGTCCACGACACGGACCACCGGGACGGCCCAGGACGGCACCATCGGTACGACGTCCGACAGCACCACGCCCGAGGGCCAGCGCTACGACCCGGACGGCAACCCGATCCGTGCCGACGGCTCGCACACCGATGTGGACACCGACACCGGCACGCATCGCGCCTGAGGCGACCGGCGGAGGCGACGCAGAAACGCTGAGCCGACGCAGGCGACGGGCCCCGACCATCTGGTCGGGGCCTTCGCCGTGCCGGGACTCAGCGGCTCACAGGTAGAGCCCGGTGGGGCTGTCGCCCAGGCGGTCCGCGGCCACCGCGTGCAGGTCGCGTTCCCGCATCACCACGTAGTTCTCGCCGTTGACCTCGACCTCGGCCTGGTCCTCGGGGTCGAAGAGCACCCGGTCGCCGACCTCGACGGTGCGCACATGGGCGCCGATCGCGGCGACCCGGCACCAGGCCAGGCGGCGCCCGCCCATCGCGGCGGTCGCCGGGATCACGATGCCGCCGCTCGAGCGGCGCTCCCCCGACTCCTGGTCGAGCTGGACCAGGACCCGGTCGTGCAGCATCCGGATCGGGGTCTTCTCCTGGGCCACGTGCTAGCTCGCGACCTTCCGGACGACGACGACCAGTGCGACGAACCCGACGACCACGCCGGCGACCTTGACGATGTTGCCGGTGCGCGGGCCGCCCTGCGGGTCGATGAAGTGCGCCTTGATGCCGGCGATCTCCCGGCGTGCGATGGTCTTGGGGCTGGCCCGGTAGGCGAGCTGGTCGATGGTGACCGAGAGCCGTTGCCGGGTGGCCTCGATCTCGTCCTCGATCGTGTCCGGCGCACGAGTGTCGGCCGGCTTGTCGGCGTCGCCCACGGCAATCTCCTCAGTCTGCGATCGATCCGGCGCCCGCACCGGGCACGTCAGAACCGAAGACTACCCGGCAGACGTCGATCTAACCGTGCGGGGATCGAAGCCGAACGGCAGCTCCAGCCGGTGCGCGGACATCAGTGCGTCGTCGGTGAGCACGTCGTAGGTCGCCCCGTCCGCCACGATCACGCCGTCGGAGAGTACGACGGAGCGCGGGCACAGCTCGAGGGCGTACGGCAGGTCGTGCGTCACCATCAGCACCGTCACGTCCAGGCTGCGCAGGATGTCGGCGAGCTCGCGGCGCGAGGCCGGATCCAGGTTCGACGACGGCTCGTCGAGCACCAGGATCTCCGGCTCCATCGCGAGCACGGTGGCGACCGCGACCCTGCGACGCTGCCCGAAGGAGAGGTGGTGCGGCGGACGGTCGATGAAGTCGACCATGCCGACCTGGCTCAGGGCGTGTCTCACGCGGTCCTCGAGCGCCTGTCCCCGCAGCCCCAGGTTGGCGGGCCCGAAGGCCACGTCGTCCCGCACGCTGGGCATGAACAGCTGGTCGTCCGGGTCCTGGAAAACCACACCGACCCGGCGACGTACCTCTTGCAGGTTCTGCTTGGTGACCGGCAGCCCGGAGACCTGCACGCTGCCCACGCCGGCGGCCAGGATGCCGTTCAGGTGCAGCACCAGCGTCGTCTTGCCGGCGCCGTTCGGGCCGAGCAGCGCGACCCGCTCGCCGCGCTGCACCCGCAGGTTCACGCCGAACAGCGCCTGGTGCCCGTCCGGATAGGCGTAGGCCAGCCCCCGCACGTCGAGCACCCTTCGAGACGCCTCCTCCGTCGGCTCCTCAGGGACCGCCCTTCGAGACGCCTCCTCCGTCGGCTCCTCAGGGACCGCCCGCGCGGTCATCGGGGCAGCTTTCCGGTGTACCCACGCGACATCATCGCGAGGTGCACCCGCTCACCACGCTCGTAGGAGCGGATGAACAGCGCACCCGCCGAGCGGGCCACCACCGGCCAGTGCCGGAGGTTCGAGGCGCGGAAGCCGCGGGACTCGCGGGCGATCCGCATCCGGCGCATCTCCTCGGTGACCACGTCGAGGTAGCGCAGCATGAACCCCATGATCTGCACGAGCTGGTTCGGGAAGCGCAGCCGCTCCAACCCGGCCAGGACGTCGCGCGGCTCGGTGGTGGCCGCGAGCGTCAGGCTGGCGATCACGCCCAGGGTCCCCTTGACGAGCAGCCCCCATGCCGCGAGCAGCCCGTCCTGGGAGACGGCCAGCCCCAGCACCTCGGTGCGCGGGCCGGTCGCGATGAACGGCATCAGCACGGCGAACACCACGAACGGCACCTCGATCAGCATCCGCTTGGCGAGGTAGAGCGGCGGCACCGCGGACACCGCGATGACGACGAGCAGGAGGAGCAGGTAGCCGGCGAATACCGGGTACCACTCGTGCGGCGTGGCGACCACGGTCAGCATGAACGCGACCAGGGCGACCAGCTTGACGTGCGCCGGCAGCCGGTGGACCGGCGAGTGACCGTGGTAGTGCAGCTTGTGGCCGTGGCCCGCACCCATGTCAGCTCTTCTCCGCCCCGGACTGCGAGTCCTGGTTGTCGTCGTCGCGCGACGGGGCGCCGCGGCGCCGTACCGTCCAGGCGAGTCCGCCGGCGAGCAGCAGCACCACCACCGCGCCGGTCACACCGGCGAGGCCACCGGACAGCCGTGCGTCGTCGACGCCCTTGGTGGAGTAGTCGGCGAGCGGGCTGTCCCCCGTGTCGTGCTCGCCCGCGGTCTTCGCGAAGCCGTGGTCCTCCGCGACCCGTTCCAGGCCGTCGGGGCTGCTCGAGGCGTAGAAGCTGACCACGCCGGCGAGCAGCAGGGCGACCAGGACACCGACGAGGACGAAGCTCCTGGTCCTCACGCGGGAGCGTCCTCGGTGGGCCGGATCTCGAGCGTGCGGGCTCGCAGGGTACGACGGGCGCCGTACACGAGGTCGGGACGGACCGCGATCACGCTGCCCACGACGAGGCCGGTGATGACTGCCTCCCCGATGCCGATCAGGAGGTGCACGCCGACCATCGCGGTGACCAGCGTGTCCAGCGGGACGGGAGCCGTGCCACCGACCGCGTAGAGCCCGGCGAAACCGAGGGCGGCGACCGGGACCGAGACGAACGCCCCGACGACCGCCGCCGGAGCGACCAGCGAGAGCCGGCGCGGCAGCACCGCCTGCACCCCGCGGAACACCAGCCAGCCGACCAGCACTCCGACCACCGCCATCAGCGTGATGTTCGTGCCGAGTGCGGTGATCCCGCCGTCGGCGAAGAGCAGGGCCTGCACGATCAGCACGACGCTGACACAGAGCAAGCCGGTCCACGGGCCGACCAGGACCGCGGCGAGCGCCCCGCCGAGCAGGTGCCCGCTGGTGCCGCCGGCGACCGGGAAGTTCAGCATCTGGGTGGCGAAGACGAAGGTGGCGACCAGGCCTGCCATCGGCGCGGTGCGGTCGTCGAGCTCCTTGCGCGCCCCGCGCAGGGCGAGTCCCACCGCGGTTACTGCGACGGCCCCGGTGGCGAGCGACGTCGTCGCGTCGAGGAATCCATCGGGAACGTGCATGTCTCCTCCGGGGCGGTCCACGTGCGTCGCCGTGCTGTCGATACGTTGTCCGGGCCGGAAGCTCTCCCGAGACGGCCGGCCACATGGAGATAGTACGTTATTGCACATCGTTCGCAATAAGCCACCGAGGAGACCGTGATGAGCCAGAACCGTCTGTCGCCCGGCGACGTCGCTCCCGACTTCACGCTGACGTCCGACGACGGCACGTCCGTCACGCTGTCGGACTTCCGCGGCCGCAAGGTGATCGTGTACTTCTACCCCGCCGCGATGACGCCCGGCTGCACCAAGCAGGCCTGTGACTTCTCCGACTCGCTCGCCCCGCTGCAGGGCGCCGGCTACGAGGTGCTCGGCATCTCACCGGACAAGCCCGAGAAGCTCGCCAAGTTCCGGGAGCGCGACGGCCTCACCATCGCGCTGCTGTCGGACCCGGACAAGTCGGTGCTGACGTCCTACGGGGCGTTCGGGGAGAAGAAGCTGTACGGCAAGACCGTGCAGGGCGTGATCCGCTCCACGTTCGTGGTCGACGAGCACGGCAAGATCGAGCTCGCGCAGTACAACGTCAAGGCGACCGGACACGTCGCCAAGCTGCAGCGGGACCTCGGCATCGCGTCCTGACTCGGCGGAGACCGGTCGTCCACACGCCTCGTCGGTGCAGACGGCAGAGTGTCGGCACAACGTCATAGCGTCGCAACATGACAAAGAGAATCCGCCGCAAGTACACGGCAGAAATTCTTCGCGAGGCGGTCGCTGCCTCGTTCTCGTATGCAGACGTCATGCGCTATCTGGGGCTCCGCCCCGCTGGTGGGACACACGCCCACATCAGCCGTACGGTGAAGAGATTCGGCATCGATACAAGCCACTTCCGGAAGCTTCCCACCAACCCACGAAGGCATCGTCTGCGACCCGAGGACATCCTTCAGTGACTTCCGGAAGGTTCCCGGCGTACTCCGGGGAGACTCCTCAGGCGGGCGCTCGTGGAAATTGGGCGCCCGTACCGATGCGCGATCTGCAAGATGGATGGCACGTGGCTCGACAGGCCCCTCGTTCTGGATGTGGACCATATCGATGGTGACTACTACAACAACGAGGCATGGAACCTTCGCTTCCTCTGTCCCAACTGCCAGCGACAAACGGACAACTTCGCGGGCCGCTCACGAGGGAAGTTCGCCAATTCAGGTCAACCACTCTTCATCTCCACTGCTCCTTCCGCCGTTCGTACATCCGCTTAGACTGTCGACCGCGCGCCCGTAGCCCAATCGGTAGAGGCCATCGGTTTAGGTCCGATCCAGTGAGAGTTCGAGTCTCTCCGGGCGCACCGAGGCGGACCAACGCGAAGGACCAGTGAGCTGCAGCGGCCGATCCGGAGCCGGGTGCTTGTCCTCTTCTGTATTTCTGGGCGGCAGCGAATGCCAGTTCGAACCAGCAACCCTAGGTTCCCGCAAGCAGCCCAGATAGTGACAGTTGGTTAGGGTCGCGGTCATGAGCTCTGTGGAGATCGTGCCGTTCGAGGACGCCCACGCCGAGGGCATCGCGCGGCTGTCCACTACCGTGCAGTGGCCCTCGCTGACCGATGCAGAGGTCGTCCGGCAAGTGTGTACGGCGCCGGGGTCCTCGTCCTACGTCGCGGTCCAGGACGGCACCGTCGTGGGCTGGGCCCAGGCGCTCGGGGACGGCGTGCTGCAGTCCCACCTCGGCTTCGTCGCGGTGCATCCCGACCACCGCCTGCGCGGCATCGCCCGGCTGCTCACCGTGGCGACGTTCCAGGCGACGGGCACCAAGCGGATGGACCTGATCACCGACTCGGCACCGGAGTTCTACGAGGCCTTCGAGCACAAGCCGATGCACGGTTTCCGGATCTACCCCGGAGTCTGACCACCCGTTTGGTGACCGGCGTCCCTGCAGACCACCGGAGCCAGCCAAGGTGAGGAGAGGCAGATGCGTGCAGCGGTCTACGACGAGTTCGGAGGCACCGACGTTCTCAGCGTGCGGGAGCACGACCCACCGGTTGGTCCGGACACCGTGCTGGTCCGGGTGAAGGCGACGAGGTGTGGGGCTACGTGCGCCGTGACGACGGGGGTGGGGCACCGCCGCGGAGCTTGTTCCGGCCGCCAGAACGCACCGTAGCCAGGAAACCCCCTCGATGTCGTACGCCGCAGGCGACAGCCGTGCCGCTCGCCGGGCTTACCGCGTACCAGCGCTTGGTCGAGGCGCTCGATGTGCAGCACGGCGAGCGGGTGCTCGTGCATGCGGCG
>DASSBE010000151.1:0-12608 GCA_035699065.1 Nocardioidaceae bacterium | reverse complement strand
GCGCTCCGGCCCACGCGGCGGCTGTCCAGCCTGCTGCGCTGGGAGGGCATCGTCGTCGACCCGATCGGCGCCGTGCTGGCCGTCCTCGTGTTCCAGGGCGTGCTCGCCGGTGGCGTCGACGAGGCGCTGCCGACGGTCCTGCTCAGCCTCGCCCGGACCCTCGTGGTCGGCTTCGGGGTCGCGTTCGCGCTCGGCCTCGTGCTCGAGATTCTCATGCGCCGGCACGCGATCCCCGACTTCCTGCACGGCGTGGTCTTCCTCGCCGCGGCCGTCGGCGCGCTGTTCGTGTCGAACCTGCTGCAGCCGGAGAGCGGCCTGCTCACGGTCACGGTCCTCGGGGTCTACCTCGGCAACCGACCCGAGCTGCACCTCGAGCATGTGCGTGAGTTCAAGGAACATCTGCAGGTCCTGTTCGTCGGCGCCCTGTTCGTCGTACTCGCCGGCCGGGTGACCCCAGGACAGCTGTGGGAGGTGGCTCCTCAGGCCCTCGTCTTCCTGCTGCTGCTCGTGGTCGTGGTCCGCCCGGTCAGCATCTGGCTCGGCCTGTGGGGCACCAAGGTGACCCGCGAGGAGCGGACCCTGCTCGCCTGCATGGCACCGCGCGGGATCGTGGCCGCCGCGGTCACCAGCATCTTCGCGCTGGAGTTCTCGCACGCCGCGGAACGGCTCTCCGACCGTGCCGCCGAGGTCGGCGGCAGCCAGGGGCAGGCCCTCACCGACCAGGCCCGCGAGCTCACCGTGCTCTCGGTCGAGGCGGAGAAGATGGTGCCGCTCGTGTTCATCGTGATCGTCTGCACGGTCGCGATCTACGGCTTCGGGGTCGGCCGGCTCGCGGAACGGCTGTCGCTGGCCAGCACGTCGCCGCAGGGCGTGCTGTTCGCCGGCACCAGCCGGTGGGTCGTCGACGCCGCCAGGCTGCTCGAGGAGATGGGCGTCCCCACCCTGATCGTCGCGCGGGAGTACCGCACCCTGGCCAAGGCGCGGATGGCCGGGCTGACCACGGAGACCGCCAACATCCTGTCCGAGTACGCCGTCAAGGACATGAACCTCGCCGGCATCGGCAGCCTGGTGGCCTGCACACCCGACGACGAGACGAACGCCACCGCGACCCGCGAGTTCACCCACGTCCTCGGTCGGGCCCGCGTCTTCCAGCTCCGCCGCGACGAGCAGCAGGACGGCACCACGAACAAGAAGCGCGACACCGCCGGGCACCTCACCGCCCGCTCCGCGTTCGTCCCGGCCCTGTCGTACGGCGACCTCGAGGACCGCGTCGACAGCGGGATGACGGTGAGGCGGACCCGGCTCTCCGGTGAGCACACGCTCGCCGACTTCACCGCGAGGTACGACGGGCGACAGGTGGTCATGTTCGTGCACAAGGACGGGCAGACCCAGGTCGCCACGGAGAGCACCAAGCTGCCCGAGAAGGACGGCGTCCTGATCGCACTGGTGCCGGCCGGGACCGGGTCTGTCGAGGCCGACGAGGCCTGAACCTTGCCCGGGCGGTCGCCGCGGCCCTAGGTTCGTACCCCACCCGAGAGAGGACGGCGAGGATGCTTCGCTTCAGCTGGGCGGCGGCGAGCCACGTCGGGAACGTGCGCGGGAACAACGAGGACTCGGGGTTCGCCGGCCCGTACCTGCTGCTCGTCGCCGACGGTGTCGGAGGCGCCGCCGCAGGCGAGGTGGCCTCCGCGAGTACGGCGTTCGTGACCGCCTCTCACGCGATGGACGCCGGCGAACACGATGTGCTCGAGGTGCTCGCCAAGGCGGCGCGGACCTCCCACCGGCACCTGCACGACGGCGTGCTCCAGGACCCCTCCCGCCACGGCATGGCCACCACGCTGACCGCGGTGCTCAGCGACGGGGAACGGTTCGGGATCGCGCATGCCGGTGACTCCCGCGGCTACCTCTTCCGCGACGGCATCCTGCGCCGGCTCACCACCGACCACACCCTGGTGCAGCAGCTGGTCGACGAGCACCGGATCACCGAGGCGGAGGCCGCGCGCCATCCGCACCGCTCGGTGGTGCTGCGATACATCGGCGGCGAGGAGGAACCTCAGCCGGACCTGCACTGGCTGGACATCCGCGTCGGCGACCGGCTGCTGCTGTGCAGCGACGGGCTCACCGATCTCGTGGCCGAGGACCAGATCGCCTCCCTGCTGGAGGACGACGCCGACCTGGAGCGGGTGGTCGGCGGGCTCGTCGCCGCAGCGCTCGAGGCAGGCGGCCGCGACAACGTCACCTGCGTGGTGGCCGACGTCGTGGTCGGCGCCAGGCTCCGGCCGGACGGGACGCTGGTCGGCGCCGTGCGCGACCTGGACAACCTGATCGACCCGGCGGCCGTGCGGCTACCGAGACCGGCCTGAGCGGGCCGAGCAGACCGGAGGCCAGCATGGAGGACCAGCCAGCGCCGCACCACCGGCGGCCGGACGGCGTCGACGACCTCACCGTCGAGGCCGTCGGGTTGCTCACCGACGCCCTGGAGGCGGCCGAACGAGCGCGGGGGCACCTGTACTCGTTCCACCAGATGACCGGCAAGGCCGACTTCGGGGTCGGTGACGCCGTCGACAAGTTGCGCGAGGCCGGACACACCGACCTCGCGGACCGGTTGGACACCGAGCTGCTCGGCCGGAACGTGCTCCCGGGCCGCTGGACGTTCCAGCTCGTCGAGGAGTACGACGCCACCTACTGGTCGGTCTTCCGTGACCTGGAGCAGGAGGTCCGCGAGGCGCTCACCGCGGGCCGCCGGCACCTGCACGAGGCCGAGCTCAAGGAACGCCGCCGCACCCACGGCCACCCCGACCACACCGCACGGCCCGAGTAGGGCCGCGTACTTCCCGGGTCGGTGGGTACGCCCGGGGCAGGTAGGTCAACCACCCAAGCCGAGGAGGCCGCGATGAAGCTCGCCAGCATCCAGGATCTCTACGCCCACTCGGGGCCGTTCGTGACCGTGCACATGGACGTCAGCCGGGACACCGAGGATGCGAACCAGCAGCTGGATGCGCGCTGGACCGGCGTGAGCCGTGAGCTGGAGCGGGCCGGCGTCGAGCAGGGGCTGGTCGACGCGATCGGTGAACGGTTGCGCGCGCAGACGGACATGCCCGGGGAGGCCCGTCGTACCATCGTCGCCGCCGACGGACAGATCGTCTTCGACGACGTCCGGGCCGGACACAGCATCTGGCCCGAGACGACCAGCGTCGGTCCGCTCCCCGACCTCGCCGGGTGGCTGCACCAGGTCGACGGGCAGACCCCCTTCGTGCTCGTCAAGGCCGACCGCGAGGGCGCCGACATCGACGTCTACCGGGCCATGTCCAAGCCCGACCCGGAGCACCAGGAGGTGCACGGCGAGACGCTGCACATCCAGAAGGTGCCGCAGGGTGACTGGGCGCAGAAGCAGTTCCAGCAGCGCTCGGAGAACGTGTGGAAGCAGAACGCGCGCGAGGTCGCCGACGCGGTGCGCAGCGCCTGCGCGCAGGAGCGCCCGCGGCTGGTGATCGTCGCCGGCGAGGAGCGCGCCCGTGCCGAGGTGGGTGAGGCGCTCGACGGGCTGCAGTACGACGTGGAGCAGGTCTCCGCCGGTGGCCGTGCCGCCGGCAGCTCCGAGGAGGCGCTGTGGGACGAGGTCCGCCAGGTCCTGGCCCGGTTCGAGGCCTTCGATGCGCAGCAGGTCACCGACCGGCTGCTGGAGAAGACCGGTCAGGGCAGCGGTGCCGCCCGCGGGCTCGGCGACGTGCTCGACGCGCTGGTCCAGGGCAAGGCCGAGCGGCTCATCGTCGACCTGCAGGCCGCGCGGGACATGACGGTCGACCCCGCCGAGCACCCCGGCCTCAGCCTGCCCGCCGGCGCCGCCGACGAGAAGCAGCTGCCGGCCGACCAGGTCCTGGTGGCGGTCGGCGCGGCCACCGACGCGGAGCTCTCCGTGCTCCCTGCCGAGCGGACCAAGGGTGCAGGCGTCGCCGCGCTGCTCCGGTGGGACGACTGAATGCCCGACGCCGCCTCACCTCCGTGGCACGAGAACGCGATCATCTACCAGGTCCCGGTCGGGCTGCTCCGCGACACCAACGGCAACGGCTGGGGTGACCTGGACGGCGTCACCGACAGCCTGCAACACATCCACGACCTCGGCGCGACGGCGATCTGGCTGCAGCCGTTCTACGCCTCGCCGTACGTCGACGGCGGCTACGACGTGATCGACCACCTCACGGTCTCCGACCGGTTCGGCACGGTCCAGGACTTCAAGGACCTGATGTCCCGTGCCGACGAGCTCGGCCTGAAGGTGATCCTGGACCTGGTCGTCCAGCACACCTCCAACAAGCACTCGTGGTTCTGGCAGGCCTGCCACGACCGGGACTCGAAGTACCGCGACTACTACATCTGGGCCGACGAGCCGGAGGACACGATCGTCGAACCGGTCTTCCCCACCGTGGAGGACTCGGTGTGGGCGTGGTCGGAGCAGGCCGGGCAGTACTACCGGCACACGTTCTACAGCCACGAGCCGGACCTCGACGTCGGCAACCCGGACGTGCGCGACGAGATCCGGCGGATCATGGAGCACTGGCTCGAGCTCGGTGTCGCAGGGTTCCGGGTGGACGCGGTCCCCTACATGGTGCTCCAGGCCGCCCAGAGCGACCCCCGTGAGAACGGTTTCTGGTTCCTCGAGGAGCTGCACGACCTGGTCCGCAAGCACCGGCCGGACGGTGTGCTGATCGCCGAGTCCGACGTGGAGCCCGCGAAGTACGCCGACTACTTCGGGGACGGCAACCGGTTCACGATGCTGCTCAACTTCTGGCTCAACAACCACCTGTTCCTCTCGATGGCACGTGAGGAGGCCGAGCCACTGCTGCGTGCGCTGAAGGACCAGCCGCGTCCGCCCGACGGCTGCCAGTACGCGACCTGGCTGCGCAACCACGACGAGCTCGACCTCGAGCAGCTCAGCGACGCCGAGCGCGAGGAGACCATGGCGGTCTTCGCCCCGGAGCCGGAGATGCGGGCGTTCGGGAGAGGGATCCGACGCCGGCTCGCCCCGATGCTCGCCGACCCACGCCGGCTCAAGCAGGCGATGTTCCTGCTGTGTGCGTTGCCGGGGACACCGGTGATGCTCTACGGCGACGAGATCGGCATGGGCGAGGACCTCGGCCTCCCGGACCGTGCCTCGGTGCGCACGCCGATGCAGTGGACCGGGCACCGCAACGCCGGGTTCTCGACGGCCGCGGGGATCGAGCTGATCCACCCGGTCATCGACGACGGGCCGTTCGGCTACCACCACGTGAACGTGACCGACCAGTCCGAGCGGCCGGAGTCACTGCTCGAGACCCTCAAGCACCTGTTCGAGCTGCGCAAGCAGCTGGGGCCCTACCACTCGGCCACCGCCGAGGGTGTCGAGCTCGACGACGCCGGTGTGCTTGCAGTCCGGCATCGCGACGGCACCGCGGACGCGCTGATGCTGGCGAACCTGTCGGCCAAACGCACGCAGATCCGCCTTCCCGACGACCATCGCGACGACTGGGTGGAGGTCGTCGCCGACCACGCCTACGACTCCGCGGCCACCGACCAGGAGATCGAGCTGCACGGCTACGGCTACCGGTGGTTCCGGCTCAACGGTTCGGGCTCCTGACCCGGAACCCGTTCAGCACGGCGTTCACGCGCGGCAGCACCGTCGCCGGGTCGGAGCCGAAGGCGGTGTAGGCCGCGATCGTGTAGTTGCGGGGCTGCGCGCGCACGACGACGACCACGAACCGGATCTGCACGTCGTTCGCGTTCGTGGCCCTGCCGTACGACGTCAACGCCCTGCGCCCGTCGACCCGCTCCGGCTTGGTGCCGAGCAAGGTGAGGTGCTGGTAACGCTCGCGCATCGTGTCCAGGAATCGGTCACTGGCCGGCCCCAGCTTTCCCTTCTCGCCCGGACCCACCACGACGACCAGGTCCTTGTCCGCAGACACGAGCTTGACCGCCTGGGCCTGACGGGTCACTCGCAGCCCCTCGGGCACCTGCACGCTGAACCCGCCCGCGCGCGAGACGAACCGGTCGGTGTGGATCTTCGCGGCGGCCTGCGCCGGCTCGGCGGCGGACGGCGAAGGGCCCGCGTCACGGTAGGTGAGGTAGCCGAAGAAGCCGGCCAGGACCAGCGCGAGCACCCCGACCAGGACGAAGAGCCGTGGGGAACGAACCATCTGAAGTCACTCCTTGCTGGGGCCCGCTTGTTGCGGGGCCCGTCGCCAGGCGCCGCGCGCCCGAGCACGCGCGGCGCCTGACAACCCGGGTCAGGCGATGCGGTCAGGCGATGCCGGGCGCGGCGAGGCGTCGCCGGCTGTAGGCGATCGTGAACGCGCCGCCGGCGAGCATGAGCAGGCCCAGTGCGAGAAGCCCGGACCAGACGCCACCAGTGTTCGGCAGCATCCCGCTCAGCCCGAGCACGGACGCACCCCCGCCGGCGCCGGCGCTGGTGCCCGCAATGCCGGGCCCGCCGGCTCCGACACCGGCACCGGCGACCTCGCCTGCGTCGCCCGGAACGGCCGGAGCATCCTCGGTCGAGCCGCCGTCGTTGTGCACCAACGACTCGGTGCGCGAGACATCGGCCTGGACACCCAGTGTGTCGGGCAGCACGCCGACATCGAGCGCCTCCTGGGCGTGCCCGGCGATCCCGTCACCGGTGTAGCTCTCGCCCTGGTTCAGGAACACGCAGAGCAGGCTCGGCTCGGCACACTCCGGCTGGAGCGCGAGCGCGGCGGGATCGTCGACCCGTCCCTGGTCCTCACCTGCGACCACGAGGCCGAGCAGGTACGAGTCCCGGTCGGCCGTGCCCGGCGAGCCGCCGGAGTCGGAATGGCCCTCGGAGTGGACTGCTCCGATGCCGAGCATGCACGCCCCGTCCTGCTGCAGGCACAGGTCGGCCGCGTCGGACGTCGAACCGGCCCTGGTCCTGCCGCTCGCCCGGTCGCGCTCCGCCTCGGTGTCACTGCCCAGGGCGGCGGCGCCGATCGGCCCGTCGCACGCGGCGGTCGGGTCGGTGCTGCTGCCACCGACACACGCGTCGAGCGCTCCGTTCCTGCTGCGTGAGTGCGACGTGGACCCGGTCTCCGTGGCGTACGCGTCGGCGTACAGCACGCGGAGGCAGATCGCGCCCCCACTGCCCTCGCACAGCGGCGCAAGTGGGTCTCCGGTGTGGCTCTCCTGCGTTTTCCCGGAGTCCGCATGGGCCGCCAGCACCTCCTGGCCACCGAGCGTGAGCAGGTTGGAGTCCGCCCTGGTGCTGTCGTCGTCCTCGACCGTGGCGTCGTTGTGGCCGACATCGGCGACGTCGGTGTCCGCGACGTCCACGTCGGCCACCTCCGCGCCGGCGTGGTCGGGCGGCGCCGGGTCCTCGGTCTCGTGACCGGGCAGGTCGTCGTCGGAGGACGGTGCCGGTGGTGGCGAGGACGGCGTGGTCCCGGTGGCTGCGCCGGTGTCGGCCGGGGCCGGCGGGCTCTCCTCGTCCGTGGCCGGCGGTGTCAGCGTGTCCTGCAGCTGGCCGACCAGGTCCTCGACCGGGTCGAGCGGACCGGCTTGGTCGGCGACGGCCGGGCCTGGGCCGAGGACGACCAGCGCACCGGCGGCGAGCACCGCCACCGCAGCCCGCAGTGGTCTCGAGCGGCTTCTCATGGGGTTCCCCTTTCGTGGGCGTATGCCCTCCCCTGTGCCGCTTTGCTCCCGAGTGGTTACTACCCGGTAATCGCGACTCCTAACCACCTGCCGCCCCACCGGTTCGGCGATTCAGGCCCGCTTCAACGGGTACGACGGGCGGGGTGGTCGGGCCACGACGGGAAGACCGGCCACGATGGAAGCACGGTGAAGGAGAGGACATGCCCGGAGCACACCCACGACTCGCGATCATCACCGGCGCGGACTCCGGGATGGGCAAGGCGACCGCGGAGCTGCTCGCGACCGAGGGGTTCGACGTCGCGATCACCTACCACACCGACGAGGCCGGCGCCGAGGACACCAAGGCCGGGATCGAGCAGCGCGGCGGCCGCTGCTTCGTGGCGCGACAGGACCTGAAGTCGCCGGCGACCGCGGATGTCGTCGACGAGCTGGCCGGCCGGCTCGGCGGTCTCGGAGTGCTGGTGAACAACGCCGGCACCGGCCAGAGCGAGAGGGCGCTCGACCTGTCCTACGAGCGGTGGCGCGAGGTGCTGGCCACCGACCTGGACGGCCCGTTCCTGTGCGCGCAGCGTGCCGCCCGGCACATGATCGACGGCGGCCAGGGCGGCCGGATCATCAACGTCACCAGCGTCCACGAGCACGTCCCCCGGGTCGGGTCCGCGGCCTACTGTGCCGCGAAGGCCGGGCTCGGCATGCTGACCAAGGTGCTCGCGCTCGAGCTCGCCGAGCACCACATCCTGGTGAACTCGGTGGCACCCGGGGAGATCTCGACCCCGATGACCGGCGAGCCGGAGCAGGACGCCTACGCCCTGAGTCGTCCCGGGAACCCGGTCGGCCGTCCGGGACATGTCAACGAGGTGGCTTCGGTGACCGCGTTCCTGGCGTCACCACGTTCGTCGTACGTCACCGGCACCTCGGTCACCGTCGACGGCGGGCTCAGCAACATGGCCGCGCACGGCCACGACCTGGCCGACGACAGCTGGCGCCACGGGTGAGCGACGTCGAACGACCGGGGGCCGAGCAGTGGGTGCCGGAGCGGCTCTCGCTCAAGGCGCTACGCACGGCGGCGCAGGAGTGCCGCGGGTGCGAACTGTATCAGGACGCGACCCAGGCGGTGATGGGTGACGGCCCGCGCACCGCACCGCTGATGGTCGTCGGGGAGCAGCCCGGCGACAAGGAGGACCTCGCCGGGGAGCCGTTCGTCGGTCCGGCCGGCAAGCTGCTCGACCGCGCGCTCGGTGAGGCCGGGATCGACCCGGAATCGGTGTTCCGCACCAACGTGGTCAAGCACTTCCGGTTCGCCGGCACCAGGGGCAAGCAGCGGATCCACAAGTCGCCGAGCCGGGTGCACGTCGCCGCCTGCGGCCCGTGGCTGGTCGCCGAGCTCGCGCTGGTCAAGCCGCAGGGCGTCGTGCTGCTCGGAGGCACCGCGGGGCAGGCCGTCTACGGCTCGAAGTTCCGGGTCGGCAAGACCAGGGGCCGGCTGCAGGAGTGGCCGGCCGAGACGCCCGTCGTACATCAGGGACTGCCCTGGGCGCCGGACTGGGTGCTGCCGACCACGCACCCGTCGGCAGTGCTGCGTTCGCGGCAGCGCGACGAGGACCTCGCGGCGCTGGTGGCCGACCTCAAGGTCGCGGCGGACGCCTTGGGGTGAGCGGGACACGGGTCGACGGCGCCGGGAGGACCAGCGCGTTCGAGTGACGTGCATGCTCTCCCCGGCGCAGGGCACAGATCCGGGACCGCACCAGGACAGAAGGGTGAGAAGCATGAGCGAGAACCCGAACGAGAGCACCGCCGAGCAGATCGGCGCCGATGCGGACACGCATGCGACCGACGACGTGACCCCGAACGAGACCTACCACTCCTACAGCGTCGACGACGAGGACCAGCCGCAAGGTGACGGCACCAGCCTGGTGAGCGACCGTGGCCTGGAGGACCCGCTCGACGAGGGCTACTCGCCTCCCGAGAAGTGGTCGGCCGGCGAGGGCTACGGGAACACGCCGCTCGAGGAGGAGCAGGGCGAGACGCTCGAGCAGCGGATGAGTCAGGAGGTCCCGGAGCCGGACCCCTACGAGCAGGCCGCCCAGGACACCGAGAACGTCGGCGGCGAGGTGGGCGACGAACGCACCGGCCGGCTGGTCGCGGAGGACGAGGGACTCGCCCAGGACCGGGAGGCCGACCTGGTCGCGGATGACATCGGCATCGACGGGGCCGGTGCCAGCGCGGAAGAGGCGGCCGTGCACACCATCGACGAGGAGTAGCCCCTGCCCCTTTGCGCCAAGCGGGTGACTTGCCGGCACCAGATGCCGGGAGGCCACCCGCTAAGGCTGCTCCGGGCCGGCTCGGGGGCGGCTCAGGAGACGGGGGCGTCCTCCTGCTTCGTGCCCCGCTCCCCGGAGTCGGTCAACCGCGCCTCCTCGGCGGCCTGCGCCTCGAGCTCCGCACGACGTTCGGCCTCCGCCTTGGCGCGCTGCGCGTCGAACTCGCCGGGCGACGTGACGAACGCCGAGGCACCGCCCTGGACCCGTTCCAGCGCGGCGCGCGCGAAGATCTGCTGCTCCGTGGTGGTCCGCTCCGCACGACCCCGGCCGATGAAGCTCACCGCCCAGTGCAGCAGCGCCGTGAGCCGGTTCTTGAAGCCGGTGATGTAGACCAGGTGCACCGCGAGCCACATCAGCCAGGCGATGAATCCGGTCAGCCGCAGCTTGCCGATCATCGCCACCGCGCGGAACCGAGAGATGGTGGCCATGCTGCCCTTGTCGAAGTACTTGAACGGGCCCTGCGGCGCCTTGCCCTCCAGCCGGTTCTCGATCTCCTCGGCGGCGTACTTGGCGCCCTGGATCGCGACCTGCGCCACCCCGGGGAGGTGATCGAGGTTGATCATGTCGCCGACCACGAACACCTCGGGGTGCCCGGGCAGGGTGAGGTCGGGGTTGACCGCGATCCGTCCGGCCCGGTCGAGCGCGGCACCGGTCTGCTCGGACAGCGTGTGGGTCAGCGGGCTGGCCTGCACTCCGGCCGCCCAGACCTTGGTGACCGCCTCGATCCGGCGGCGGGTGCCGTCCTTGTCCTTCACCTCGAGGCCCCGCTCGTCGACGTCGACGACCATCGCCCCGAGCTGCACCTCGATGCCGAGCTTCTCCTCGAGCGCCTTCCTGGTCTTTCGGCCGAGCTTCTCACCGAACGGCGGCAGCACCTGTGAGGCGGCGTCGACCAGGATCACCCGGGCCTCGCGGGTGTTGATCCGGCGGAAGTCCCGGCGCAGCGTACGGTGCGCGAGCTCCGCGATCTGGCCGGCCATCTCCACACCGGTCGGTCCGGCGCCGACCACGACGAAGGTCAGCAGCCGGTCCACCTCCGCCTCGGTGTCCGCGATCTCGGCGAGCTCGAAGGCCCCGAAGATCCGGCCGCGCAGCTCGAGCGCGTCGTCGATGCTCTTCATGCCCGGTGCGTACTGGGCGAACTGGTCGTTGCCGAAGTACGACTGCCCGGATCCGGCCGCCACGATCAGCGAGTCGTACGGCGTCACGGTCTCCCGGTTCAGCACGTGCGAGGTGACCGTGCGCGCCTGGAGGTCGATCTCGGAGACCTCACCGAGGATCACCCGGGCGTTCTTCTGCGACGCCAGCACCTCCCGGGTCGGCGGAGCGATCTCGCCCTCGGACATGATCCCGGTGGCCACCTGGTAGAGCAGCGGCTGGAACAGGTGATGCGTGGTCTTGGCGACCGTCGTGACGTCGACGTCGGCGTGCTTGAGAGCCTTGGTCCCGAACAGGCCCCCGAAGCCCGAGCCGATGACCACGACCTTGTGCCGGTCGTCGGGAAGTGCTTTCAACTCGGCCATTGGATACCTCTCCACGAGAACTCGGGCGGCCCACTCGTGCCCATTTTCGGCCTTCCTACGACCTAACGTATTCCGCGTCTCGTTTCTTGCCGCAAGCGCGATGGCGTGGCTCACACCGCACGGAGGGCAGGATGGGGCCGTGACCCATTACGACCTCGCGATCATCGGCACCGGCTCGGGCAACTCGATCGTCAACGAGGAGTTCGACGACCAGCGGGTGGCGCTGCTGGAGAAGGGTGTCTTCGGCGGCACCTGCCTCAACGTCGGCTGCATCCCCACCAAGATGTTCGTCTATCCCGCGGACCTGGCGCACGCGGCGGCGCACGCGGAACGGCTCGGGGTCGACCTGCACCTCGACGCGGTGCACTGGGCGCAGATCCGGGACCGGATCTTCCGGCGGATCGACCCGATCTCGGTGGCCGGTCGCAGCTGGCGGGTCCGCAGCAACGAGAACGTCACCGTCTACGAGGGACATGCCCGGTTCACCGGCGTGCGCGAGCTCGACACCGGGACCGGTGAGACGATCACCGCCGACCAGGTCGTCGTGGCGGCGGGCAGCCGGGCCGTCGTACCCCCGATCCCCGGTCTTGACGACGTCGAGCACCACACCTCGGACACGATCATGCGCATCGATGATTTGCCCCGGCGGCTCGCGATCGTCGGCGGCGGGTTCGTGGCCGCGGAGTTCGCGCACATCTTCGGGTCCTTCGGCACCGAGGTCACCGTGATCAACCGCTCCGGCGCGCTGCTGCGTCAAGAGGACCACGACGTGAGCGAGCGGTTCACCGAGCTGGCGCAGGAACGCTGGGACGTGCGGCTCGACACCGTGGTGGAGAAGGCGGAGCGGTACGACGGACGCACCCGCCTGCACCTGCGCGACCGCACCACCGACAGCAAGCTCGACGTGGACGCGCTGCTGATCGCGACCGGACGGCAGTCGAACTCCGACGGGCTGGACCTGGACAGGACCGGTGTCGAGGTCGACGAGTCCGGCCTGGTCGTGGTCGACGACTTCCAGCGCACCACCGCCGAGGGCATCTGGGCGCTGGGCGACGTCAGCAACCCCTACCAGCTCAAGCACGTCTCGAACGCCGAGGCCCGGGTGGTGCAGCACAACCTCCTGCACCCC
>DASSBE010000150.1:0-7368 GCA_035699065.1 Nocardioidaceae bacterium | reverse complement strand
GCGCCACCGACCGCGGCGTCGAGCCCGTAGGTGCGGGGGTCCCCGAGCGCCTCACCGGCGACCGCGCCGAGGAAGGTGGCCAGGTTCCACAGCACGAAGACCGCCAGCCCGGTGCTGAGGAAGCCGACGCGCGCCGCGGCCGTGCCCTCCCGGTTGACCGACATCGCGGTGGACTCGTCGATCAAGAGGTGGGCGGCCGTCGCACGACGCCAGCCGCGCCAGTCGAGCAGCGCCGCCAGCCGGAGGCCGTACAGCGTGTTCCGCGAACCCAGCAGCAGCGCGGTCACGGCACCCGACAACGGGGCACCCCCGGAGGCGACCACGCCGACCAGCGCGAACTGGGAGGCACCGGTGAAGGCGAGCAGGGACAGCGCGCAGGTCTGCAGGACGTCGAGGCCCGCGGCGACCGAGATGGCGCCGAACGAGATCCCGTACGCGCCGGTGGCGATGCCGACCGCGAGACCGTCGCGGATGATCGCCGACCGTTCGGCAGGCTCCAGCGCCGGGTCAGGGGAGGGGGCGGCGTCCACCGCCCGAACCTAGCAAGCCGGTGGCCGGCCCGGGCCGGAAGGAGTCAGTGCGGCGGGGTACGGCGCACGCGGCTGGTCTGCCGGGACCGGGCGTGGTGGAACTCGTGCAGCAGGAAGAAGGTGCACAACCCGCCGACCGCGAGACCGACGCCGGCACCGGCGCTGAGCAGCAACGGGTAGGGCAGCATGTACGCCGCCCAGGCGCCGCCCGCGGCGAACACCACAATGGCGACGGCGGACACGATGATGCGATACATCCGAGGCAAAGGACCGAGCACTTCTCACTCCCCGTTCGACGTGCTTGTCGTAGGGCCGGCGAGCCCTTCACCTACTCAGACGCACGAGACGCCGGCTTGGTTGCCATTTCCGGGAGAACCAAACCTAGTTCTCGGTGAGGTCCGTGTGAAGACGCACCTGCTTGACCGTGACCGAACCGTCACCGTGCAGGTCGAGCTCGCGGTGCGCGCCGTCGGCCCCCCATCCGGCCTCGATCAGGAAGGCGCGGAGCACGTCGTCGGTGCTGTTCAGCCAGAGCACGGCGCGGGTGAACCGGTCCGCGCGCAACGTGTCGGCGCAGGCCTGAACGAGGCGAGACCCGTGGCCGTTGCGGGTCTGGTCCGGGTCGACGGTGAACTCGGAGACCTCGCCGTCGGCGACCGGGTCGCAGTCGGGATCGACGGCCGGCCCGGTGATCGCGAAGCCGCGGATGGTGTTGCGCTCGAGCGCCACCAGCACCCGGTTCCGGGCGTCCTTCGGCTTGTTCAGCGACGCGTGCCAGGCGGCGGCGAAGTCCTGCGGATCCAGGCCCGAGAGCATCTCCGCGGGCAGCAGTCCTGCGTACGCCGTGTGCCAGGCCCGCACCTGCACCTCGGCGATGCCGGTGGCGTCGTCGGCCCACGCGACCCGGACGGAGACGTCGGCGGTCGGGCCGCCTGCCGGTGTGCTCATGCGCCCCATCCTGCCAGGAGTGGTCAGCCGGTCCGCTGGCGCTGCCGGTAGCTGCGGGTCTTCGCCTTGTTGCCGCAGGTCGTGCCGCACCAGCTCTTCGACCGGTTCTTCGTGGCGTCGTAGAAGGCCCATTGGCAGGTGTCGTCGGGGCACACCTTCAGCCGTTCCCAGTCGTCGTCGATCACGGCCTGGTTCACCGCGACCAGGATCCGGGCGAGCGCGCCACGCACTCCCGGGTCCACCGGCTCGAGGCGTGGCCCCTCGGCGCCCCAGCTCAATCGCAGCGCGAGCTCCGCGGCTGCCCTGTCGAGCTCGGACGAGGCGACCGGTCTGTCGTCGTGGTGGGCGGCCATCGCCTCACGGAGCCCGGTGCGCAGCCGGCGGGCGAGGTCCAGGTCCTCGTCGGTGCTCGGGGTGCGACGGGCGAGCAGCTCGTGCTCGTGCAGCCACCGGGTGAGCTCACGACGGGTGGCTATGGCATCCGTGGCGTCCTCCACGTCCAGCGTGTTCGCGAAGGACCGGATCAGCTCCACGTGCGGCGCTTCACCACTGTCTTCAGGCATGCGCTGACTCCTCTCAACCGACACCAGCATACGTCGTTAGCCCGTCGCGCAACATGCGACACCACCTAACGCGATTAAAAGGTTGCAGCAGTAGCGACACCGGCATAGGCTCTTTGCAGGTGTTCAACAGGAGGTAGAGATGTACTACTTGATGGAGGAGCTGGCGATGCAGCGGGAGCGGGAGATCGCTGCCCGGACCAGAGCGTCGCTGTTCACCCAGCAGCCCGCCGGAGGTCCGCTGTGGCCGGCACGCCGGTCTCGGTGGAACCGGTCGATGGGTGAGCGGGAGGGAACGCTTCGGCTCCCTGCGCTGTCCTGGGGGAAGTGGCGACACTGGGCGGCCCGGCCGCACGAGGTGCACTGCAGCCGCGCGGCGTCGATCGCCGGAGCCTGCTGATGTCGGGCATCCGGGCAGGCGCCGTCGTGATCGACGTCAACGACCTGGCCGCTCAGGCGGGCTTCTGGGCTGCGCTGCTCGGCACGGAGGTCGCCACCAAGGAGGCGGACTGGGCGGACCTCGGCCGGCTCGGTGAGGGCGGCCCCGTGCTGAGCCTGCAACTGGTCCCGGAGCGCAAGGCGGTCAAGAACCGGCTGCACCTGGACTGGCTGGTCGACGACTTCGATGCGACCAGACGCCGGGCCCTCGAGCTCGGCGCCACCGAGGCGTCCGACCGGCACGGTGCGGCCGAGCCGTGGCAGGTCTTCGCCGACCCCGAGGGCAACGAGTTCTGCCTGATCTCCGGCTGAGCCTGACTGTTACAGCTCTGCCGTCGTCGTGCGAGAGTGTGTAACAAATCTTTGTTACCCTTGGTCGCATGTACGGCAACGACTTCACCGCCCCGGACCAGGCATCGCCCCGCGAGCCCACCGAGGGCCGCCTCGAGGACTTCGAGCGGATCCTCGACTCCGACGGGCGGGTCGAACCGCGTGACGTGATGCCCGAGGGCTACCGCAAGACGCTGATCCGGCAGATCGCGCAGCACGCGCACTCGGAGATCATCGGCATGCAGCCGGAGGGCAACTGGATCAGCCGTGCACCCAGCCTGCGGCGCAAGGCGATCCTGATGGCGAAGGTGCAGGACGAGGCCGGGCACGGGCTGTACCTCTACGCCGCCGCGGAGACGCTCGGTGTGGACCGCTCGGAGCTTCTCGACGCCCTGCACGAGGGACGGCAGAAGTACTCCTCGATCTTCAACTACCCGACGCTCACCTGGGCCGACATGGGCGCGATCGGCTGGCTGGTCGACGGTGCCGCGATCGTCAACCAGGTGCCGCTGTGCCGGTGCTCCTACGGCCCCTACGCCCGGGCGATGGTCCGGGTGTGCAAGGAGGAGTCCTTCCACCAGCGCCAGGGCTTCGAGATCCTGCACACGCTCTCGCACGGCACCGAGGCGCAGAAGGCGATGGCCCAGGACGCGGTCGGCCGCTGGTGGTGGCCGAGCCTGATGATGTTCGGTCCCTCCGACGGCGAGTCCACGCACTCCGAGCAGTCGATGAAGTGGGGGATCAAGCGGTTCTCCAACGACGAGCTGCGCCAGCGCTTCGTGGACATGACCGTGCCGCAGTGCGAGGCGCTCGGTCTGACGCTGCCGGACCCGGACCTGCGGTGGAACGAGGAGCGCGGCTCCTACGACTTCGGCGAGATCGACTTCTCCGAGCTGTTCGAGGTGATCAAGGGCAACGGCCCCTGCAACAAGCAGCGGCTGGCGCACCGGGTCAGGGCCCATGAGGACGGCGCCTGGGTGCGTGCGGCCGCGGACGCGTATGCCGCGAAGCAGTCCGCCGCCCGTCGTACGGCGGAGGTGGCGTGATGGTCCCGACCGGCTCGACCACCGGCAGAGGGGACTGGCCGCTGTGGGAGGTGTTCGTGCGGGCCAAGCGCGGGCTCAACCACGTGCACGTCGGGTCGCTGCACGCACCCGACGCCGAGATGGCGCTGCGCAACGCCCGCGACCTGTACACCCGCCGGCAGGAGGGCGTCTCGCTGTGGGTGGTGCCCGCGTCCCAGATCACCGCGTCCAGCCCCGACGAGAAGGACGCGTTCTTCGACCCGGCCGGCGACAAGATCTACCGGCACCCCACGTTCTACGACGTCCCCGAAGGCGTGAAGCACCTATGACCCCCACGACTTCCACCGACTTGTCAGGGCCTGTGGCCCCCAGCGGGGAGATACGCCCTGACAACTCGGCGCTGGTGGAGTACGTGCTGTCGCTCGCGGACGACTCGCTGGTCGCGGCGCAGCGGATGGGGGAGTGGATCGCCGCCTCCCCGCAGCTCGAGGAGGACGTCGCGCTCGGCAACATCGCGCTCGACCTGCTCGGCCAGGCCCGGTCGCTGCTCACCTACGCCGGCTCACTCCAGGACCCGGTCCGCACCGAGGACGACCTGGCGTACCTCCGGGACGAACGGGAGTTCCGCAGCGTGCACCTCGTCGAGCGGGAGAACGGGGACTTTGCCGTAACGATGGCTCGGTTGCTGGTCCTCTCGACCTACCAGCACGCGCAGTACACCCGGCTGCAGAACAGCACCGACGCCACTCTGGCCGCGGTCGCCGCGAAGGCGGTCAAGGAGGTCGACTACCACCGTGACCACGCCACCATGTGGGTGCTCCGGCTCGGCGACGGCACCGAGGAGTCGCACCAGCGGATGCAGGTCGCGCTCGAGGCCGAGTGGCCCTACGTCGAGGAGCTGTTCGGCAACGCACACCTCGATGCCGCCCTGCTCGAGGCCGGTGTCGCGGTGGACCCGGCCGGGCTGCGCGACGTGTGGCAGCGGTACGTCGACGAGGTGGTCGGCCGGGCGACACTGACCCTGCCCGACGTACCTCCGGCCGTCACCGGCGGACGCAAGGGGGTGCACTGCGAGCGGATGGGCTACCTGCTCGCGGAGATGCAGCACCTGGCCCGCTCGCACCCGGGGGCGCAGTGGTGAACATGGAGGCGACGCGGACGCGTACGGCGCGGGAGATCGCGGCCGAGGTGCTCGACCCCGAGGTCCCGGTGCTGACGATCGAGGACCTCGGCATCCTGCGCGACGTGCGCGAGGAGCCCGACGGCCACGTGCACGTGCAGATCACCCCGACGTACTCCGGCTGCCCGGCGATGGACGCGATCCGCGCCGACGTCGTCGCGGCGCTGGCACAGCACGGGTACGGCGACGTGAGCGTCGAGTTCGTGCTCGCGCCGGCATGGACCACCGACTGGATGAGCGAGGACGGGAAGCGCAAGCTCCAGGAGTACGGCATCGCACCGCCGCAACCACGCGGAGCCGGCGTGGTCGGCCTGACGCTGACCGTGCGCTGCACCCGGTGCGGCTCACCCGACACCCGCGAGCTGAGCCGGTTCGGGTCCACCGCCTGCAAGTCGCTGTGGGTGTGCAACGCCTGCCAGGAACCCTTCGACCACTTCAAGGCCATCTAGACCCACATGAACCCGCCTCGTCCCCATCACTCGGTGTTCCACCCGCTGCCCATCGCCGACCTCGAGCCGCTCACCGAGGACTCAGTCGCGGTCACGTTCGACGTCCCCGACGAGCTTCGCGACGACTATGCGTTCACCCAGGGCCAGCACCTCACCATCCGCACCGAGCTCGCCGGCGACGACGTGCGCCGCAACTACTCGATCTGCTCACCGGTGTCGTCAGGCGTGCTGCGGATCGCGGTGAAACGGCTGCCCGGCGGCGCCTTCTCCGAGCACGCGCTGGACACGCTGCGGGTCGGCGACGTGCTCGACGTGATGACCCCCAGCGGCCGGTTCTTCACCGACCTGGACGGGGCGAACCGCAAGCACTACGTCTGCGTGGCCGCCGGTTCCGGGATCACCCCGGTGCTGTCGATCGTGGCCACCACGCTGGAGACCGAGCCGCAGTCGCGGGTGACGCTGGTCTACGCGAACCGCACCCACAAGAGCGTGATGTTCCTGGAGGAGGTCGAGGACCTCAAGGACAGGTACGCTGAACGCTTCCACCTGATCCACGTGCTGTCCCGGGAGCCGCAGGAGGCCGAGCTCTTCTCCGGCCGGTTGGACACCGACAAGATGGCGCAGATGCTCGACCTGCTGCTGCCGCCGGACACCGTCGACGACTGGTTCCTGTGCGGGCCGTTCGACCTGGTCAGCTCGCTGCGCAAGCTGCTGGTCGCCGAGGGCGTGTCGAAGAAGGCGATCCACGCCGAGGTGTTCCACGTCGAGACGGCCCCGCCCGCCCGTCGTACTCCGATCCCGGTGGACCCCGAGGCCGCCGGCGCGGACGTCACCATCACCCTCGACGGCCGCAAGTCGTCGTTCAAGCTCAACCAGGACGGTCCGCCGGTCCTCGAGGCGGCGCTGGCGGTGCGGGCCGATGCACCGTTCGCGTGCAAGGGCGGCGTCTGCGGCACCTGCCGCGCCAAGGTGCTCGAGGGCAGCGTGGAGATGGACACCAACTGGGCGCTCGAGCCCGAGGAGGTCGAGCGCGGCTACGTGCTGACCTGCCAGTCGCATCCCACCGCGGACAAGGTCGTGCTCGACTACGACGCCTGAGTGCCGTCGAAGTCACCGATCATCGCGGCCAGGCCGACGGGGTCCTCCAGCATCGGCAGGTGCCCGGCGTCCAGCGTCCGGGTCCAGGTGGCGTCCAGCTCGTGGGCGAACCGCTCCTGGTACGGCGCCGGAAACTGGTTGTCCCGGGACGTGAACAGGTAGCCGCGATGCGCCGGGAAGGTCCGGGGTGACACCGGGTCGCGGTAGACCGCACGCGACTCCGGGGAGAACTCCGCGACCAGCCGGTCCCCGACGTGGTCCGGCAGGCCGGCGCCCAGGCCGGAGCGGATCTGCTTGTCCGGCGGCCGGGTCCCGAGCGCGCGCATCATCACTCCGAGGACGAAGCCCTGTGGCTTCGGCAGGGACCCGAGGAACGAGCGGCCCTCGGCAGGGATGCAGCCCGAGATCGCGAGGACTCCATCGACCCGTTCCGGCGCGCGGGCGACGATCTGGCTGGCGACCACCCCGCCCAGCGAGTGCGCGACCAGCGTGACCGTCGGCCGGTCGACCTGGGACAGCACCTCCGTCGCGTAGTCGTCGAGCCCGGCACCGGTGCGGGTGGGGTAGCGCGCGACCGCGCTGTCCACCTCGAGCCGTCGCCGCACGTCCTCCCAGACCCAGTCGGTGAGCCCGGCGCCGCCGAGGAAGAGCAGGGGAGTGGCCATGGCCTCACCCTGCCACGGGCCACCCCGGGAACCGTCCGGCGGATCGCCGATACCGGCGCAAATGCGGTCGACTCACCCCTGGGCCGAACGGCTCGGTTGCGCCGGTCCCGGCCACCGGCCCCAGACACTGGACGCACGTGGCCTG
>DASSBE010000149.1:0-2532 GCA_035699065.1 Nocardioidaceae bacterium | reverse complement strand
CGGCGAGGTCCGCGTGCTCACGGACCCACGCGTGCATCGCGATCGCTGCTGCGGCCGAGGCGTTGATGGAGCGGGTCGAGCCGAACTGGGCGATCGAGAACGTGCCGTCGCACGCCGTGCGGGCCTCGTCGGAGAGACCCGGACCCTCCTGGCCGAACAGGAGCGCACAGCGCCGCGGCAGCTCGATCGTCTCGATCGGCCGGGAGCCGGGCAAGTTGTCGATCCCGAGCAGCGTGACCCCGGCCTCGTGCAGGTAGCCGGCGAACGCCGCCGGGTCGACGTGGTGCCGGATGTGCTGGTACCGGTCGGTCACCATCGCCCCACGCCGGTTCCACCGCCGCCGGCCGATGATGTGCACCTCCTTGGCGAGGAACGCGTTCGCGGTGCGCACGATCGTCCCGATGTTGAAGTCGTGCTGCCAGTTCTCGATGCCGACGTGGAAGTCGTGGCGGCGTGCGTCGAGGTCGGCGATGATCGCGTCCATCGTCCAGTAGCGGTAGCGGTCCACGACGTTGCGCCGGTCCCCCTCGGCGAGCAGGTGCTCGTCGTACTGCTCGCCCTCGGGCCAGGCACCGACCCAGGGGCCGACGCCGACCTCCGCGGGTCCGTGCGGCATCGGGTCGTACGGCGCACGGCGGGGCTCGTCCTCTGGCACGGCGCCAGAGTATCCGTCCGCCGGAATTGACTCGCCAAGGCGGATAGGGTCTTCTGCGTGACCTCGCTCCTCGACCTTCCCCCGATGCTGCTCGGGATCCCGTGGATGGATCCGCAGTGGCTGCTGGAGAACTTCCACACCGAGTTCGTCTGGATCAGCCTCGCGATCGTGTTCGTCGAGTGCGGCCTGTTCTTCCCTTTCCTCCCCGGTGACACGTTGCTGTTCGCGGTCGGACTGTTCATCGCCGGCGACAAGCTCGACCTGCACCTCGGGGTCGCCATCGGTGCCTTCGCGGCCGTGGCGTTCCTCGGCAACGTGGCGGGCTACGAGATCGGCCGGGTGATCGGGCCGCCGCTGTACGAGCGGGACGGCCGGATCCTGAAACGCAAGTACTTCGACCAGACCCACGACTTCTTCGACCGGCACGGGAACAAGGCCCTGGTGATCGGACGGTTCGTGCCGTTCGTGCGCACCTTCATCACCGTCGTGGCAGGGGTCACGAAGATGGACCGGCGCCGGTTCTTCGTCTGGAGCGCGGTGGGTGCCGTGGCGTGGGTCGTGCTGATCACCCTGCTCGGATACTTCCTCGGGCAGACGGTGCCGTGGCTGGCGGACAACATCGACTTCGCGGTCCTCGCGATCCTGGCGTTCTCGCTCATCCCGATCGCCGTCGAGTGGTGGCGACACAGGCACAACCACCACGAGGACGCCCGCACCGGCTCCTGAGCTCGTCCAGCCGCGGACGCCCCGGACGGCTCAGGCCCGAGCGGCGTCGAGCTGCGCCTTGGTGAGCACCGGGCGCACCTCGAGCCCGACGTCAGCCAGCGGGTTCTCGGCTCCCGGACTGCGGTCGATCGCGCAGACCACGACCTCGACGATCGCGCCGGCGTCGCGCAGTGCCCGGGTGGCGTCGCGGACCGCACCGCCGGTGGTGATCACGTCCTCGACGAGCGTGACCCGGCGACCGGTCACCTCCGGGCCCTCGGCGAGCTTGCAGGTGCCGTACTCCTTGGCCTTCTTGCGGACGAACAACGCGGGAAGACCGGTCCGGCTGCTCACCATCGTCGCGATCGGGATGCCACCGAGCTCCAGTCCGCCGAGCAGCTCGGTGTGGCCGGGGAGCAGGTCGACCATCTGCGCGGCCACTCGGGCCAGGAGCGCCGGGTCGGCCTCGAACAGGTACTTGTCGAAGTACTCGGCCGAGACCTGGCCGGAGCGGAGCGTGAACTCGCCGGTGAGCCGGCACAGGTCATCGATGTCGCGGGCGAGCGCGGGATCGGTCATCGCGCCACCCTAGCGAGACCCAGCGGCGCGGCCTACTTGGCGGCCTTGTCGACCAGGTGGCCGAACGCGATCATCCGGTTGTCGGTGTGGAACAGCTCCGCGCAGGTGGTCAGCGTGATCAGTCTCTGGCCCGGCTCCTGCGCCGGTTCCACGCCGCCGCCGGGGTTGCTGGGCAGCGGGTCGATCACCCAGATGTCCTCGAAACCGACGACGAGCTCCTCCGGGTCGGTGGTGAGCTCGTAGGTGTAGATCGCGTCGCGGGTCTCGACCGTCACCTCGTCCCCGGGCTGCAGCTCGGGCATGTCACGCAGCGGCTCGCCGTGGGTGACCCGGTGCGCCGCGAGCGCGTAGTTGCCGACCTCGCCCGCTTCGGCGGTGCCCGGGAAGTGCCCGTAGCCGGACGAGAGCTCGTCGTCACCGATGCCCTCGAGCACCGGCACCACGTAGTCGTCGCCGAACCGCGGCACCCGGAGCAGGGCGGACGCGTTGCCGAGCTTCACCTTCGGGGTGCTGGCCGCGTCCTTCGGTGCCGGTGCGGCGGGCTCGCGCCAGTCGTGGCGCAGGTCGGCGATCACCCGCTGCTGGGTCTGCCT
>DASSBE010000148.1:0-3461 GCA_035699065.1 Nocardioidaceae bacterium | reverse complement strand
CATGTCGTCGCCGTCGTAGCCGCAAGCGAGGACGCAGCCGGATTCAATGGTTCGCTCGGTGAGGTGCCAGTCCAGCGCCTCGGCCAGCGCGGCGCGGCGTGCGCTCAGGTCGGTCATCGCGCGGCCTCCTTCGCTGGGCGCGGGTTGGCGAACAAGACTTCGCAGTGGGCGATCTGCCGCTCGCGTTGGGCTTCCTCGCGGCGGTGTTCGTCGGCTGCATCCTCGAAGGCTTCGGCGATAGCCGCAGAACGCTCGGCGTCGGCGCGTAGTTGCGCGAGGTGGGCGAGCGCCTTGGCTTCGTCCCAGTCGGAGTGGATCTCACTCATCGTGCGTCTCCTCGTTGCGTTCGGCGGCCTGGTCGGCCTGGTCTTCGGTGGTGGGCGCGGGCATCAGGTGACCTCCATCCACGTCATGTGCTCGGCGCGTTTCAGGCGTCCCGGCCAGGCGCGCTCGTCGCGTGCTCCACGCCAGGGCAGCAAGTCGCAGTAGTCGTCCATCGAGGCGTCGACCTTGCGCATCCCGTAGCCGAACTCGGGCCAGCCGAGCAGCGCCGACGATCCGCGAGGCGCCATGTTCCGGCCGCCACCGCCCTCGTGTAGCGACTTGCCGGCGTGAGCTTCGATCAGCAGGGCGATGCCGCGATCCTTGATCGTGTCGAGTGCGGCGAGCAGCGGCGAGGCTTCGTCGTCGGTGTTGATCGCTCGCGGGGTGAGCCGGTACAGCGGGCCGATGACGAGGATGTCGGGCTGTTGCGCGTCACAGAGGCTGTGGATCTTGGCGAGGTCGCGGTCGCGGGTGATGTCGATGCGACCGACGTTCTCGACCATGACGCGCGGGCCGGGGTCGTCGCCGTTGATGCAGGCGAACGAGTGCAGCGGCTTGGCCTTGCGGACGAACTGGCGCCGGCTGTTCTCGGCGTCGTAGATGAGCGCCTTGATGGGCGGGATGCGGCGGGACGTGAGGAACGGGTGAATGCCAGCTGCGGCGAGGATCGCGATCTGGCGCAGCAGGCTCGATTTCCCGAGCCCTTCCTCTCCGGTGATCATCAGCCGGTCGCCACGCTCGAGGAGTCCGGGGATCAGCCAGTCGTACTCCTCGTCGGGCAGGTCGAGGAGTTCGGCAAGGGTGAGCGCGTTCACGTCGTTGGCGGCGATCCCGGCGTCCCGGATGGCGGCGAACCGGGTGGCGACCGACGCCGCGAACCCGTCCGCGTTCATGTCGGGGCTGAGCGCCTGTTGCGCGACGCGGGTCGCCTCGTCCTGCAGTCGGCGCTTGACGGCCCACCCGCGCACCACTGCGGCGTAGTCGGGCACGCCGTCCGGGTAGGCGGCGGTGGTGATCAGGTTGGGCAGCAGCTCGAAGGCGAGGCTTCCGGCGTCGAGCAGGCTGCTGACGGTCATCGCGTCGACGGTCTTGCCGTGCCGGTCGAGCCGGTTCATGGCGTCCCATACGGTGCGGTGCTGGCCGTAGTAGAAGTCTTCGGCGGTGAGCGCCTTGCGGGCTTCGTCGCGGGCGGTCTTGGAGACCATGCAGGCGGCGAGGACGGCGATCTCCATCTGCCGGTTGGCGGGGATGAACTCGACCGGGTCGTCGAGGGCGTGCAGGGTCATCGTCGCGCGCTCCCGCCGTAGTAGGCGCCGTCAGCAGGCAGTGGCTGGGCTTTGACCCAGGCGTCCTTCTCGGCCTCGGTGCCGTTGGTGGGGAAGGTGCCGCCGACCGTGGGTGCGCTTCGGTGCCACTCGGGGACGTTGAGCAGCCACTGAGTGAACGCTGCGTTCCAGTTGGCTTGCCGGCGGTCGTTTGCTTCGGCGTGGGCTTTGAACTTGCTCACCTCGGCGGCGAGGTTGATCCCGTCCTGAACCGCCCGGCTCTTGTGCGCGTCGGTCGGTTCCCAGTCGTCGGGGAGCTTGCTCGCCCTCTTCTTGCCAGAGTCTTTTGGCGGCGTAGCCGCGTCCTCACCGACAACCTCGTCGGAAGCGCCGGGATGTAATGGTGCTGTTGTAATGGTGCTGTTGCTGTTGTAGGGGGTACCTAAACCGGTACCGAAACCCGACCCGTAGTTTGGGCCAAACGCTTCCGAAACCGGTACCGAAACGCTACCTAAAGCGATACCGAAACCGGTACCGAAAGGGTCGGTCGGAACAGTGAGATCCTTGGCCGAAACGGCAGGGAATCCAAGGATGTCCTTGGTCTGCGGCTTGGCCCACCCGGCGGCATTCGGATCGCGCTCCTTCAGCTTGTGCAGTTCGTCCACGATGACTCCTCGGAGGTCGTTGGAGCCGACCTCACCGAAGGCGTTGCACATGGATACGGTGAGTCGCGGTTGCTTGATCACCCCGTCGAAGCGGATCCAGGAGCGCACGAGGCACTCCTCGGTGTCCTCATCCACTACCAGGAAGTGACGTGCGCGGAGGCAGTCGACCAGGGCCATGAGGTCTGCTCGGTTCCACCCGTCGCCCCATCCGAGCATCTTGGTCGGGCGCCAGTCGACGACGCCGCAGTAAGACAGGCCAGGGTGCTCCCAGAACATCTTGTAGACGTGCTGTGCGGGCCAGGGGAGCGCGCGCCACTCTGGGTCCTGCCAGATGGTGAGGTTGGTCTTGGCGTAGTCGCGGGCCATCAGCGATCCCTCCATGTCGTAGTCCAGGCGTGCCCGCAGACGACGCACAGGTAGTTGCCGATGAACCCTCGGGGCTCGTCGTCATAGACGGCGCTGGGTGGCTCCACGTTCAGGACGCAAGATGGGCAGCCGTCGAGGCGCGCCATGCGTTCGGTGTAGGTGGAGACAGAGGCTGGCGGCTCGGGCACAATAGCCACAGGGCCACTCCCTTCTAGAGCAAGGTCGAGGCGGTCTAGAGGCCGGGATTCCGTTGGCGCGGACCCGGCCTCGTTACGTCCAGTATCACAGGATTTTTCGGCCGTGGCAGGGGTAGGTGACAGTCGATTCTGGGTCATGCCGCACGCCTCTCCCGCTCCTGCACGGTCAGCCCCGCAACAACCCCCGGCTCCCCGCCGTTCTCCCGCAGGCACTTCTCCTTCGTGGCCGCTGGGCACATGCCGCAGATCGCCTTGGCTTCCTTCACGGCGGCGCGTCCGGATGGCCCGCGTGTGTGGTCCAGCACCGCGTCGAACACCCAGGGCGCGCGCGTGCATGGCCCGGGCGGGGTCTCGTCGCGGCGGTCGGTGACGCGCGGGGTTGGGGCGGTTGTGGGGAACTTCCGTGCGGTCATGCTTGCTTCCTCTTGTGGATGTCGGCCCATCCGGTGACGATGGGCAGGTGCTTGGTGACGCGCGACTGTTCGCCGCACGCTGAGCAGCGCGCGTAGTGCGTGCCGTCGCTGTGGTGCCGGATGATCACGCCGGTGCTGCAGGTCATGCGGCACCGCTCCAATCGGCCATGACGCGCAGCCACCGGTAGGCCGCGACAGCCTGTTGCCGCACCACGCTGTTGCCGCACGCCT
>DASSBE010000147.1:0-14034 GCA_035699065.1 Nocardioidaceae bacterium | reverse complement strand
TCCGCGCCGGCCTCGGCCAGGGCACAGGCGAACGCGACGCCGAGCCCCGAGGAGGCGCCGGTCACGACCGCCACCTTGTCGTCGAGCCGGAACATGTCCAGAACCGTCACTGTGCTGCCTCTCGGGGGTCGGTCGGGGCTTCGGTGTCCGGTTCCGGGCGGACGACGATCCCGCCGACCCGGGACTCCTCCGCACGACAGCGCACCCCGTCGACGTACACGGTGTGCGTCACCGACTCCTCCTCGGCCAGCTCACCGCTGTCGGCGTACCTCGCGGCGAACCCACCCGACGGTGAGGTGTTCACCAGATCGAGGCTGCGGCCGTCCGCGGTGGCGGCACGGGTCACGCACGCGCGGCAGAGGTAGCCCGGATAGCGGGGGAGCGCCGGCTGCTCGACGCCGCAGACCGGGCAGGTGACGGGCTCCGTCGTCATGCGCGGCCGCTCACGGGTAGCCCAGAATCTCTTCGCGCTTCTTCCCCCACGCCAGCGCGGACGCGATCGCGTCGTCGATGGTGAGCGAGGAGGTCCAGCCCAGCACGTCGCGGGCCTTGTCCACGTTGGCGAACGCACCGACCGCGTCACCGGGACGCGGCGGCGCCTCCTTGACGGGGACCGACGCGCCGGAGACGTTCTCGAACGACTTCACCAGCTCGCGGACCGTGACGCCGGAGCCGGTGCCGACATTGATGATCGTGCTCGGCGCACCGACCGCTTCGAGCACCTTGTCGAAGCTCTCCACTGCCTTCACGTGTGCCTGGGCGAGGTCCCAGACATGAATGTAGTCGCGGATGCCGGTGCCGTCGCGGGTGGGGTGCTCGACGCCGGTGATCGTGAACGCCTCCTTCTGCCCCTGCGCGGCCATCACGAGCTGGCCGAGCACGTGCGAGGGCTCGCGGGCGTAGATCCCGGACTCGAGGTCGGGGTCGGAGCCGATCGGGTTGAAGTAGCGCAGGATGATCGCGCGCAGCTCGGTGGCCGCGGCCATGTCGGTCAGCGCCATCTCCATGACCTGCTTGGTCCGGGCGTACGGCGACGTCGGGGCGAGCGGGGAGTCCTCGTCGACCTCGAAGCTGTCCACCGTCGCGTAGAGCGACGCGGAGGAGCTGAACAGCACCCGTGGCTTGCCGAGCCGCACGAGCTGGTCGAACAGCTCGAGCGACTTGGTGACGTTGTCGCGGTAGTACTCGTACGGCTGCTCCACGGACTCCGGTACGACGATGCGGGCGGCCATGTGGATCGTGCACGCGATGTCGGGGTGCTCCTCGACCACCCGCGACAGCAGGTCACGGTCCGCGATGTCGCCCTCGTAGAAGATTCGGTCCTTGACGAACACGCGCGGCCCGCTCAGCAGCGAGTCGAGGATCACCGGGACGTGGCCGGCCCCCTCGAGCGCCTTCGCAGTGGTCGATCCGATGTAGCCGGCGCCGCCGGTGACGAGAACCTTCATAACTGCCGACCCTAGTGCGCCGGTTTGAAATCTTCACGAACGGCTACCCGTGGAGAGCCGCTTCACGTGTCCTCTGCAACCGCGTGCGGACGTGCTGCGGCGTACGTTCCGCCTGACCTCGGGAGGCACTGTGATTCTGGCGGCCAGTGAGCAGCAGCTCCGGCTGGACGCGAACTGGGTCGACTACCTGTTGGTCGCCCTGTACTTCGCGTTCGTGCTGGGCATCGGGATCGCGGCACGGCGCTCCATCTCGAGCAGTCTCGACTTCTTTCTCTCCGGCCGCTCGCTGCCGGCCTGGGTCACCGGTCTCGCCTTCATCTCCGCGAACCTCGGTGCCGTCGAGATCGTCGGGATGTCGGCGAACGGGGCGAACTTCGGCATCGCCACCATGCACTACTTCTGGATCGGTGCGGTGCCGGCGATGCTGTTCCTGGGCGTCGTGATGATGCCGTTCTACTACGGCTCCAAGGTCCGCAGCGTGCCGGAGTTCATGCGCCGGCGGTTCGGCACCGGAGCACACCTGGTCAACGCGCTCAGCTTCGCGCTGGCGCAGCTGCTGATCGCGGGTATCAACCTCTACCTGCTGGCCAGCATCGTCGAGGTCCTGCTCGGCTGGCCGCTGTGGGTCTCGCTGATCGTGGCCGCGGCGATCGTGCTGACCTACACCGCCCTGGGCGGGTTGTCCGCGGCGATCTACAACGAGGTGCTCCAGTTCTTCGTCATCGTCGCCGCGCTGCTGCCGCTGACCCTGGTCGGCCTGCACAAGGTCGGCGGCTGGGGTGGCCTGAAGGAGAAGATCTCCGGCACCCCCGGCGGACCCGAGCAGCTGTCCTCCTGGCCGGGCGTCGCGCTGAGCGGGTTCGACTCCCCGGTGCTCTCGGTGATCGGCATCGTGTTCGGGCTCGGCTTCGTGCTGTCCTTCGGCTACTGGACCACGAACTTCGTGGAGGTCCAGCGCGCGATGGCGTCGCGGAACATGTCCTCGGCCCAGCGGGCGCCGATCATCGGCGCGTTCCCGAAGATGTTCATCCCGTTCATCGTGGTGATCCCGGGGATGATCGCCGCGGTGGCGGTCAACGAGGTGACGGCGCTCAAGCAGGGCAACGCCCCTGCGGGCAGCAATGTGACCTACAACGACTCGATCCTGTTCCTGATGCGCGACCTGCTGCCGAACGGGATGCTCGGCGTCGCGATCGCCGGACTGATGGCCTCGTTCATGGCGGGCATGGCCGCGAACATCTCGGCGTTCAACACGGTCTTCAGCTATGACCTGTGGCAGACCTACGTCAAGACGGACAAGCCGGACGGCTACTACACGTCGGTGGGCCGGGTCGCGACGGTCGCCGCGACGCTGATCGCGATCGGCACGGCGACGTTCGCTGCGTCGTACTCCAACATCATGACCTACCTGCAGACGCTGTTCGGCTTCTTCAACGCCCCGCTGTTCGCGACCTTCATCCTCGGGATGTTCTGGAAACGGATGACGGCCACCGCGGGCTGGGCGGGCCTGGTCGCCGGCACCGGCGCGGCGGTCCTGGTGTGGGTGCTCAGCGAGGACGTGCTCGGGGTGATCGGCATCGGCGCGCAGGGCGGTGCGTTCGTCGCCGCCGGCGCCGCGTTCGTGGTCGACATCATCGTCAGCTACCTGGTGAGCATGGCCACCAGTCCGCGGAAGGAGTCGGAGCTGCGCGGGCTGGTGTACTCCCTGACTCCGAAGAAGGACTTTCACGACCCGGACGAGCCCGACCTGTCGTGGTGGCAGCAGCCCACCAAGCTGGCCGGGGTGGCGCTGGTCATGGTCATCATCCTCAACCTGCTGTTCCTGTGACGTCTGCTGATTGGAGACCTCCCCGTGTCGTACTCGACTCCGAGTGGCCAGAACGTGCACAAGGCCGGTGCGTTCGACATCCGTACCTTCATCGCGCTGCTGATCGGCATCTACGGCGTGGTGCTCGTGGTGATCGGCCTGTTCTTCACCGGTGACCCCGAGCTGGCCAGGTCCGACGGGGTGAACATCAACCTGTGGGCAGGGATCGGCATGGTGGTGGTCGCCGCCCTGTTCCAGGCCTGGGCCATGTGGCGTCCGGTCGTGGTGCCTGAGGACCCCGACGACGCAGCCCCGTGACGCGCTACCATGGGGGCATGCGGACGAGCCTGCTTCTTGGTCAGCCGCGTTGACAAGGATCGACGTCAGCGCGGCTACCCCTCATGCCTGAGGGGTTTTTTTATGCCCCGCAACGGGGCGCCGGGCGAGGGCTCACCACCAGCACACCGCAGACAGGAAGAAGAGACCGATGAGCGAGCAGCAGGCCATCCGGGCCGGGCACGGCGAGGAGCCCGACCGGTACGACATCGCCGCCACCCAGGACAAGTGGCGCAAGGTCTGGGACGACCTGAACCCTTTCGAGGCCAAGGACGACGGCTCCCGGGAGCGTCGCTACGCGCTGACGATGTTCCCCTATCCGAGCGGTGACCTGCACATGGGCCACGCCGAGGTGATGGCGCTGCACGACGTGATCGCGCGCTACTGGTGGCAGCGCGGCTACGACGTGCTGAACCCGATCGGCTGGGACTCCTTCGGCCTGCCCGCGGAGAACGCCGCGATCCGCAACGACGCCGATCCGGCGACCTGGACCTACGCCAACATCGAGACCCAGGCCGAGTCGTTCCGCCGCTACGCGGTCAGCTTCGACTGGTCCCGGCGGCTGCACACCTCCGACCCGGAGTACTACCGGTGGACGCAGTGGCTGTTCCTGCGGTTCCGTGAGCGCGGCCTGGCCTACCGCAAGTCGAGCCCGGTCAACTGGTGCCCGAACGACCAGACGGTGCTGGCCAACGAGCAGGTCGTCGGCGGCATGTGCGACCGGTGCGGGGCCGAGGTCACCAAGCGCGAGCTGACCCAGTGGTACTTCAAGGTCACCGACTACGCCCAACGGCTGCTGGACGACATGGAGCCGCTGCAGGACACCTGGCCGGACCGGGTGCTGGCGATGCAGCGCAACTGGATCGGCCGCAGCGAGGGCGCGTACGTCGACTTCGACATCGAACCCCGCGAGGACGACGGCGGCGGCATGCTGGACGGCCGCACCGTGACGGTGTTCACGACCAGGCCGGACACGTTGTACGGCGCGACGTTCTTCGTGGTGGCTGCCGACGCGAAGCTGGCCGGGGAGATCTGCGCGCCGGAGCAGCGGGAGGCCTACCAGACCTACCTGGAGCAGGTCCGCAAGGAGACCGACATCGACCGGATGTCGACCGAGCGCGAGAAGACCGGTGTCTTCCTGGGCCGGTACGCCACCAACCCGGTCACCGGTGAGCGGATCCCGGTCTGGGCGGCCGACTACGTGCTGGCCGACTACGGCACCGGTGCGGTGATGGCGGTTCCCGCGCACGACCAGCGCGACCTGGACTTCGCGAAGGCGTTCGACCTGCCGGTGCGGATGGTCGTCGACACCGGGGAACCGGACCCGGCCGAGACGTTTGTCGCGACGCCGGGCGACGGCTCCTACGTGAACTCCGCGGGTGACGGGTTCAGCCTGGACGGGCTGAGCGACAAGGCCACCGGAATCTCGCGGATCATCGACCGGCTGGAGGCGACCGGACGCGGCAAGCGCGCGGTGAACTTCCGGCTGCGCGACTGGCTGCTGTCCCGGCAGCGGTTCTGGGGTGCGCCGATCCCGATGATCCACTGCGCCACCTGCGGCGAGGTGCCCGTCCCGGACGACCAGCTGCCCGTCGTACTGCCCGAGCTGCGGGGCGCCGATCTCAAACCCAGGGGGACCTCCCCCCTGGCGGCAGCCGACGACTGGGTCAACGTCGACTGTCCGTCCTGCGGGGGACCGGCCAAGCGGGACAGCGACACGATGGACACGTTCGTCGACTCGTCGTGGTACTTCCTGCGCTACTGCTCGCCGCACTACGCCGACGGCCCGTTCGACCCGGAGGTCGTGCGGAGGTGGATGCCCGCGCATCAATATGTCGGCGGCGTCGAGCACGCCATCCTGCACCTGCTGTACAGCCGGTTCTTCACCAAGGTGATGTACGACATGGGCATGATCGACTTCGAGGAGCCGTTCAGCGCACTGCTGAACCAGGGCCAGGTCATCAACCAGGGCAAGGCGATGAGCAAGTCGCTGGGCAACGGTGTCAACCTGGGCGAGATGATCGACGAGTACGGCGTCGACGCCGTGCGGCTGACCCTGGTCTTCGCCGGCCCGCCCGAGGACGACATCGACTGGGCGGACATGTCCCCGTCCGGGTCGCTGAAGTTCCTGCAGCGGGCATGGCGGCTGAGCGGCGACGTCACGTCGGCCCCGGGAACCTCTGCCGACGGTGGCGACGCTGCCCTGCGCAAGGCGGCGCACAAGACCGTGCACGAGGTCGCCGGCCTCGTCGACGCGCACCGGTTCAACGTGGTGGTCGCGCGCATCATGGAGCTGGTCAACGTCACCCGCAAGGCGATCGACTCCGGATGCGGTCCGGACGACCCGGCGGTGCGTGAGTCGACCGAGGCGGTGACGGTCATGCTGAGCCTGATCGCGCCCTACACCGCGGAGGAGATGTGGGCCCGACTGGGCCACGAGCCGACCGTCGCCCACGCCGGCTGGCCGATCGTGGACGAGGCGTTGCTGGTCGAGGACGCGGTGACCGCGATCGTCCAGGTCCAGGGCAAGCTGCGCGCCAAGCTGGAGGTCGCGCCCGACATCTCCGAGACGGACCTGGAGGCGATGGCGATGGCCGACGCACACGTCCGGCGGGCGCTGGAGGGCAAGACCGTGCGGAAGGTGATCGTGCGCGCGCCGAAGGTGGTCAACATCGTCGCGGGATGACCTCGCGCGCGACGCGGCTCAGAGCGCGGTGAGGGCCTCGGACACCGGAGTGCTGCCGGTGAGCAGCGCGAGCTCCTTGCCGACAGCGAGGTCCTGCGTGATCGCCGCGACGATGGTGGCCGCGACATCCTCGCGTGGCGTCTCCCGCGGCTCCGACGTCGGGTCGGTGCTGACCAGGCCGGTGCCGTCGCCGTCGGTGAGCCGTCCCGGCTTGAGGATCGTCCAGTCGAGGTCGCGGGCACGAAGGTCGGCATCGGCAGCGGCCTTCGCGCGCAGGTAGACCTGGAAGATGTCGTCGCTGTCCGGATCGGCCTGGTCGGTGCCCATCGACGACACCATCACGTAGCGCCGGACGCCGGCCTGCTCCGCGGCATCCGCAAGGAGCGCCGCGGCGCCGCGGTCCACCGTCTCCTTGCGGGCGGCGCCGCTGTTGGGCCCGCCTCCGGCCGCGAACACCACCGCGTCGGCCCCGCGGACCACCTGGGACAAGTCCTCCACCGACGCCTGTTCGAGATCGAGTACGACGGCCTCTGCGCCGGCCTGCTCCAGGTCGGCGGACTGGCCCGGGTCGCGGATCAGCCCCACCGGCTGGTGGCCCGCCCGGCTCAGCTGACGCTCGAGCCGCAGAGCGATCTGACCGTGTCCACCGGCAATGACCACGCGCATGGGAAACCTTTCGTCGGAGTGTCCCCGTCGCACGGCTTGTTCCCTCCTGCGGGCAGAACACGTGCCGTGCCGGTGACCATTGTGCTGCGCTGTGCGCGGGCTGCGCTCAGGCCCACAGCCTTGCCGGCTTGGTCGCCGCGGTGCAGACTGAGTCACCCACCTCTCGGGAGACACCTTCTGGGAGATCTCATGCGCAGAGCAGCTGTTGTCGTCGCCGTCGTCCTCGCCGGGCTGGCCGTCTCCGGTCCGGCCAGCGCTTCCCCGCCGGAACCGGCAGGCTGCGCCGCGTTCGGCGCCAACGTCGCCACGCTGGCCACCACGCTCGGCGGCGCCTTCGGTGCGACGGCGTCGTCGGTCGCGAGCTCCGCGCCGGGGGCGTTCCCGACCCTGGTGGTCCACGCCGAGCAGGCCGCACTCTGCGCCTGACTCCGGTGGCCCGGTTCGAGAAGCCGACTCAGTCCGTGGGAAGGCCAGCAGCCTTCCAGGCTCGGTAGCCTCCGTCCATGTCGGTGGCCCTGTGCATGCCCAGTTTCTGCAGCGTGGCGGCGGCCAGGCTGGAGGAGTAGCCCTCATTGCAGACGATGACGACGTGGAGGTCGTATGAGGCGAACGGCAGCCGCGCACCGTTGGCCGGGTCGAGCCGCCATTCCAGCACGGTCCGCTCGATCACCACTGCGCCGGGGAGGCGGCCTTCGGCCTCGCGGCTTGCCTCTGGACGGATGTCGACAAGCACAGCTCCCGTTTGCTGGGCCCGGTGCGCCTCGTGCGGGGAGAGCCGCGCCAGCCCCGAGCGCGCCTCGGACAGCAGTTCGTCGATACTGCGGCGCTTCGGCGTCACGTGGTTGCTCTTCGGCATGCTGACATTGTGCGCGGGTAACCTTCCGGCATGCCCGGTCGCGTTGTTCTCGTCACCGACTCCACGGCCTCGCTGCCGCCGGAGCTCGCCGCGAAGCACTCGATCATCGTCGTGCCGCTGCAGGTCGTGATCGGCGCGAAGTGTTACGACGAAGGAGTCGAGGGGGGTGCGACTCCGGAGACGGTCGCCGAGGCGCTGCGCGCGTGGACGCCGGTCAGCACGTCGCGACCGTCGCCGGCCGCCATGCTCGAGGCTTACGAGCAGGCCGCATCGGAGGGAGCCGAGGAGATCGTCTCGGTCCACCTCTCCAGCGAGATGAGCGGGACGTACGAGTCGGCACAGCTGGCCGCACGCGACGCCTCGGTCCCGGTCACCCCGGTCGACTCGCGACAGCTCGGGATGGCCACCGGGTTCGCCGTGCTCACAGCTGCCGACGTACTCGCCTCCGGAGGCTCCGCTGCCGACGCGGCCGCGGCCGCCGCGCGCCGGGCGCGGGACACCACGTCCTTGTTCTACGTCGACACCCTGGAGTACCTGCGCCGGGGTGGACGCATCGGGGCCGGCGCCGCGCTGCTCGGCTCGGCGCTGTCGGTCAAGCCGCTGCTTGGGCTGGAGGACGGACGGATCGGCTCCCGGGAGAAGGTCCGCACCGCGGCACGCGCGTTGAGCCGGCTCGAGGAGCTGGCGGTCGAGGCGGCGGGGGAGCGGGACGTCGACGTCGCGGTCGCCCATCTCGCGAACCCCGAACGCGCCGAGCTGCTCGCCGGGAACCTTCGCGAACGACTCTGCGACAACCTCGGTGGTCGCGGGGTCGAGGTCGGCGAGGTCGGCGCCGTGATCGGTGCGCACGTCGGTCCGGGGATGGTTGCCGTCGTGGTCGCGCCCCGACCGTCCTGACCCGGAGCGACGACACGTCGATAAAATCGGTGGTTTGTCCGTTACGTCCGAATAATCGCGTTAGAGTGGTCACGGAGGCTGGAGGGGAATTCAGTGGGCTCCGGGGGGTTCGGTGAAGGCGAGGTGCCTCCACCGGTACCGAGTACTGCCGGAGAAGGAGATTGACCCATGAGCCCCTCGTCGACCCCCGCGCTCGTCGAGCGCGTACCGGATGTTGCTGGCGACCTGTTCGGACTTCTCGCGCCGTATCGGGGCTACAGCATGGACTGGGTGCAGCGGCTTCGCCGGGGTGAGCTGCCCTCACGCCGGCCCGCCCGTCTCGCGTCAGCGTCAAGGATCCTGGCCGAGAGCAACTGACGAGCGCTCCGGGCACGCGGCTCACGCCGGCGGACGCCCGGTTCGCTGCACAGTCCGCGTCGCGGCCACGTTGTCCACAGGCGGCAGGATCCGGTCTACCGCCGGGCGGTGATCGTTCCTAGTTTCGAGGCATGCGCTCACGCAAGGCAGCCAACGAACACGTCGCCGAGGTCGCCCGGCGCCGGCTCGAGCTGCTCACCGCCGAGCTGGCTGACGCGCAGGGTCGCGCGAGCACGCCGGCCCGGCCCGGCGAGCCGCTGTCGGACGAGCCCGGCTCCGCTCCAGCGGCAGGTCCGTCGGTCGAGCCGCCGCGAGCCGCCGGCGGACGGCACGTACGGCGACCGGTGCCCGCGCCCGCCCGGATCGTGGGCTGGGTGCACGATCGGCTGCCGCCGACCCTGCAGGGACGGGTCCAGCTCGGCTCCTCGCACCTCACCGTGGTGGCCCTCCTCGTGGCCGCGGCCCTGGCCGTGACCGCGTGGTGGGTGATCCGGGCAGACGGCGGCACGGTGGTTCCCACCGCGGCGGGCGCGTCCACCGGCGCGTCACCCGCACTTCCGCTGGCTGCCGCGAGCGGAGCGGCAGATCCCGTCGCCGGCGCGGACGACGAGTCGACCACCGAGTCGGCCACTGATCCGACCGCCGGGCGGCCCTCGTCCTCCGGCCGCCCCGTGGTCGTCGTCGACGTTGCCGGGAAGGTCCGGCGTCCCGGCATCGCGACGCTTCCCGTGGGTGCCCGTGTGGTGGACGCGCTCGAGGCCGCGGGCGGTGCCCGCCGCGGGGTCGACGTCACCGTGCTGAACCTCGCCCGGGTGCTGGTCGACGGGGAGCAGATCGTGGTCGGCGTCCCACCACCCGCGGGGGTCGCGGCTCCTGCCGCCTCGGCGCCCGGAGCCGCCGGCGAGGGCTCGCCGGGCCCGCTGGTGAACCTGAACACGGCGACCCAGACAGAGCTGGAGACGCTGCCCGGGGTGGGACCGGTGACCGCTACGGCGATCCTGCAGTGGCGCACCGACAACGGTGCGTTCAGCTCGGTCGACGAGCTGCTGGAGGTCTCCGGCATCGGTGATGCGACGCTGTCCGAGCTGGCGCCCTTCGTGACTCTGTGATGGTGGGCCCGGCCCCGGCCACGTCGTCCCGGGGCGCCTCGTCCCCGCCCCGGGGCGGCAAGCCTGTGGTCGCCGTGCCCACGGACCGGGCGGAGGAAGCCGAGAAGGAGGCCCCACCGGACCTGCGGATGGTGCTGCTCGCCACGGTCGCCTGGGCCGGTGCCCTCGGGGGGTTCCTGTTGCCACGCTGGGTCAGCCTCGCTGTGCTGGGGGCCGTGCTGCTCGCGCTGCTCCACCGGAACCGTCGCGGGAGGCCGGTGCTCGTGCTGGCTGCGTGCCTGGCCGCTGCCACAGCGGTCGCCTGCTCGGCGATCCTGCGCGCCCAGGCCAACGACCAGAACCCGGTCGCGCAGCTCGCGCAGGAGCGGGCGTTCGTGTCCGCCACGGTGCGGGTGACCTCGGACCCGGTGCTCGAGCAGGGGCGCTACGAGCCCTACGTGCTGGTCCACGCGCAGGTGCACGAGGTGACCGGTCGCGGTGCGGCACACCGGACCTCGGTCCCGGTTCTCGTCATCGCCGGACCCGCGTGGACGGAGACGGAGCTCGGCGCCACGGTCGTGGTGGAGGGGCGGCTGGCGGAGGCCGAGGGCGACGACCTCGCCGCAGTGGTCTCGACGAGCAGGCCACCGGCCGTGGTCGCCGAACCCGGATGGTTGTTCGGCGCCGCAGCGAGGATCCGGGCCGGCATCCGCGCCGCGGTGGCACCGGCGGGTCTGGAGGAGCGCACGCTGATCCCCGCCCTGGTGGTCGGCGACGACCAGGGCATGCCGGAGCAGGTGGTCGAGGACTTCCAGGTGTCCGGGCTGACCCACCTGTCCGCGGTCTCCGGCACCAACCTGACCCTGGTGGTCGGGTTCGTGCTGATCCTTGCGCGGTGGGCCGGGGTCCGGGCTCGCGGGCTGATCGTCGTCGGTGCCCTCGGCGTGGCCGGGTTCGTGCTGCTCGCACGGACCGAGCCCAGCGTGGTCCGGGCCGCCGCGATGGGGTCGGTCGCGCTGATCGGGATGGGCTCGAACGGCCGCGAGAAGGGCACCCGTGCGCTCGGGGTCGCGTTGCTGGTGCTGCTCCTGTTCGACCCGTGGCTGGCGCTCTCGCTCGGGTTCGTGCTGTCCGCGCTGGCCACCGCGGGGATCCTGTTCCTCGCGCCACCGTGGCGCGACGCCCTGCGGCGGTGGCTGCCGCGGTGGATGGCGGAGGCGATCGCGGTGCCGCTGGCGGCACAGCTGGTGTGCACGCCGGTGGTCGCCGCGATCTCCGGCCAGGTGAGCCTGGTGGCCGTCGTGGCCAACATGCTGGTGGCGCCGGCGGTCGGGCCCGCGACCGTGCTCGGCCTCGTCGGCGGCCTGCTGGTGCTCGTCGTCGAGCCGGTGGGTCTGGTGTGCGGACGCCTCGCCGGCTGGTGCGGCTGGTGGATCGTCAGCGTCGCCGAGCACAGCGCCGAGCTGCCGACCGCCGCGGTCGCCTGGTCGGCGACGGCGGCGGCGATCATCGCCCTGTCCCTGCTCTGCGTCGCGGTCGCGTCCGTGATGCCGCAGCTGCTGCGACGACGGTGGTGGTCGCTCGGCGCGGCCGCGTTGATGGTGCTCACGATAGTCCGGCCGCTGCCGACCATGGGCTGGCCGCCGCCGGGATGGGTGATGGTCGCCTGCGACGTCGGCCAGGGTGACGGGCTGGTGCTCAACGCCGGCGACGGCTCGGCGGTGCTCGTCGACACCGGCCCGGACCCCGAGGCGATGGCGCACTGCCTGGACCGGCTCGACGTGGAACGGCTTCCGTTCGTCGTGCTCACCCACTTCCACGCCGACCACGTGGACGGGTTGCCCGCCGTACTCGAGGAGCACCACGTCGGGGAGATCGACGTGACTGCGCTCCAGGAGCCCGCCTCGGGCGCGGCGTCGGTGCACCGCTGGGCGTCCGCCGAACGGGTGCCGGTGCGCGTGCCGGCCTACGGCGAGGTGCAACAGGTCGGCGCCCTCACCTGGCAGGTGATCGGACCGGGGCAGCAGGTGCCGGGTGGCGGCCACGGTGAGGAAGGCTCGCCGGCCAACAACGCCAGCCTGGTGCTGCTGGTGGTCACGCGCGGCATCCGGATCCTGCTGACCGGTGATATGGAGCCCGAAGCCCAGGAGCAGCTGGAGGGCGCGCTGCCTGCCCTGCGGGCCGACGTGGTGAAGGTGCCCCACCACGGCAGCCGCTACCAGGATCCCGGCTTCCTTTCCGGGCTCGGAGCACGGCTCGCGGTGATCTCGGTGGGCGAGGACAACGACTACGGGCACCCCTCTCCGAACACGGTGGCGCTGCTGCGCCGGGCCGGGATGCTGGTCCGGCGCACCGACCGGTCCGGTGACCTCGCGGTGGTGGTTCGTGGCGGGCGGATGCGCGTGATCACGTCAGGCGGGTGAGGGCACGCAGCGGGGGTGGCGTGTGGCAGGCTGGTCACACCATGGCGAATCCGACGGCATCCGACATCCTCGGCAGGGTCACCCTGGTCACCGGCCCGGAGGAGTTCCTCAACGAGCGGACCGTCTCCGCGGCCGTACGAGCGGTGCACTCCGCCGACCCCGAGTCGGAGCTGAGCGAGACCACGGCCGACCAGCTGAGCATGGGCCTGCTCGCGGACCTGGCTGCGCCGTCGTTGTTCTCCTCGGTCCGTTGCGTCGTGGTCCGCAAGCTCGAGGACCTGCCCGAAGACACCCACGCCGGGGTCGTCGACTACGCCGGCGCACCGGCCGAGGACGTCGGGCTGGTGCTCGTGCACTCCGGCGGCCAGAAGGGCACCGGGCTGCTGAACAAGCTCCGCAAGCTGAAGTCCACGGTGACCGAGGTCAAGTCGCAGGCCCTGAAGCAGTACGAGTACCCGCGCTGGGTGTCCGCCGAGATCCGTGCGCATGGCGGCCGGATCGCGGAGGACGCCGCGGAACTGCTCGTGCAGTCCGTCGGCCAGGACCTGCGTGCGCTCGCCGGCGCGGCCCACCAGCTCGCCAACGACTTCGCCGGGGAGCCGTTGACCGCGGGGGTGGTGAAGAAGTACTTCGGTGGTCGCGCGGAGGTGAAGTCCTTCGCCGTCGCCGATGCCGCGTTCTACGGACGGACCGCCAAGGCCCTCGAGGAGCTGCGGTGGGCGCTGGACAACGGGACGGCGCCGGTGCTGGTCACCAGTGCCTTCGCCGGAGGCCTGCGCGGGCTGGCGAAGTACACCTCGGCGCCGCGCACCCTGAGCGAGGCAGAGCTGGCCCGCGAGGCCGGGGTGCCGCCGTGGAAGCTGAAGATCCTGCGCGAGCAGTCGCGCGGCTGGGACGATGCCGGGCTCGCACGCGCGATCACCGCGGTGGCCCGTGCCGACGCCGAGGTCAAGGGGGCGGCCGGCGACCCGGCGTACTCCCTCGAGCGGATGGTGCTGACCGTCACCGGGTCCCGCGCCTCTCGCTAAGCGTGTCCCGCCGGCTCCCGCGTCGGCCGCGCCACGCAAAAAGGCGCCGTCCCGGTCGAGGGAGCGGCGCCTGATCGGCCCGAAGAAGAGGGTCAGAGCCTCAGAGCGAGGCAGCCTTCTTGGAGATGGCGGACTTCTTGTTGGCGGCCTGGTTCTTGTGGATGACGCCCTTGGAGGCGGCCTTGTCCAGCTTCTGGTTGGCGGCGCTCGCCAGCCGCTTCGCCTGGTCGGCGTCGCCCGCGTCCGCGGCGTCGCGGAACTTGCGGATGGCCGACTTCAGCGCCGACTTCACGGACTTGTTGCGCTCGTGCGCAGCGTCGTTCTGTCGGTTGCGCTTGATCTGGGACTTGATGTTCGCCACGGGGCAAGCCTCGATTGCTGTTCAAACGGTTGGGTCGGGGATGGCGTTCGCACCAGCTCGTTCATCGGGCGCAACACGCGA
>DASSBE010000146.1:0-20265 GCA_035699065.1 Nocardioidaceae bacterium | reverse complement strand
CCTCGGTCGGCGACCCGCTCGGGCCAGTGCAGGATCATCCCGTCCCGGATCCCGCCCAGGTGCGAGGCGACCTGCTTGGTCCACTGGTACGGCGTGTTGAGGGCGAGCGCCCAGCCGACGGGGGCGATCGGGTACGTCGAGGCGTCACCGATGGCGTCGATGTGCTCGACCATCTGCTCCGGGTCGTCGACCACCCCGTGCCCGAGCCGGTGCTCGACGATCGTGCCCTCGATCCCGCCCTCCCCGGAGGCCCCGTTGTCGCCGAGGATGTAGAGGAACAAGGTGTTGTCCAGCTCGTCGAGGTCCGCCAGGGTCTCGAGGAACCGGCCGACCTGGGCGTCTGCGTGCTCGGTGAAGCCGGCGAACGTCTCCATGAACCGGGCCGCGAGCGCACGTTGGTTCTCGGTCAGCTCCTCCCAGTGCGGCACCCCGTCGGCCCAGGGCGCCAGCACCGCTTCCTGGGAGACCACGCCGAGGTCCTTCTGCCGCTCGAGGGTCGTCTCCCGCTGCCGGTCCCAGCCGTGGTCGAAGGCACCGCGGTACTTCTCCCGCCACTCGGGAGCCACGTGCAGCGGAGCGTGCGAGGCGCCGAGGGCAAGGTAGGTGAAGAACGGTCGGTCCGGGGTCAGGGTGCGCTGGGTGTGCACCCAGTCGATGGCGTGGTCGACCAGGTCTTCGGAGAGGTGGTAGCCGTCCTCGGGGCGACGGTCGGGCTGCACCGGGGTCGTGCCGTTGTAGAGGAGCGGGTACCAGTGGTTCATCTCGGCGCCCATGAACCCGTAGAAGGTGTCGAACCCCTCCCCCGTGGGCCACCGGTCGAACGGTCCAACCGCACTGATCTCACGCGGCGGGGTCTGGTGCCACTTGCCGAACGCGGCGGTGCTGTAACCGTTGCCCTGCAGGATCTGCGCGATGGTGGCCGCGCTGCGCGGGCGGAACCCGTTGTAGCCGGGCGCCGAGGTGGCCATCTCGGTGGTGCCGCCCATGCCGACGGAGTGATGGTTGCGGCCGGTGAGCAGCGCCTGCCGCGTCGGCGAGCACAACGCGGTGACGTGGAACCGGGTGTAGCGGAGGCCGCCGTCGGCCAGCCTGTCCGCGGTCGGCATCCGGCAGGGGCCTCCGAAGGAGCTCGACGTGCCGAACCCGAGGTCGTCGAGCAGCACGACCACCACGTTCGGCGCGCCCGGCGGTGGGGCGGTCGGGCGGACCGGCTCGAAGGGGGCTGACTGGTCGTCGACGCCCAGTGCGGTGACCGTGTCATAGGTGGCCTCCGGCTCGGGGAGGATCTGTCGTGTCGTCGACGGGCCCTGGTTCAAGCCGTGCTCCTCCTGGTTCGCCGAGCAGTCCGGCGTCGGTGTGACGTGAGGCTACTCCCTCCGCCGTACACCCGCGCTAGCCTGTGCCCGTGCCGTTCCGCATCGCGTTCGTGCCCGGGGTGACCCCCGACAAGTGGTCGCGGATCTGGCAGCAGCGTGAACGCGGCACGCCGCTCGAGCTGCTTCCCGTCGAGGAGACCGACCAGATCTCCGTGCTGCACGAGCATGTCGCCGACATGAGCTTCGTCCGGCTGCCGGTCGAGCGCGAAGGGCTTCACCTGATCCCGCTCTACCGCGAGGTCCCGGTCGTCGTGGTACCCGTCGACCACGTGGTCACCGCCTTCGACGAGGTCAGCGCCGCAGACCTCGCCGACGAGCATCGGCTCGTGGACCCGAGCATCACCACCAGGCAGGCGGTCGAGACGGTGGCCGCGGGCACCGGGATCGTGATCGTGCCCATGTCCATCGCGAGGCTGCACCACCGCAAGGACGTGACCTACCGACCGGTCACCGACCTGCCCGAGTCGCAGATCGCATTGGCCTGGTTGACCGGGCCCGAGGACCCACGGATCGAGGCGTTCATCGGCATCGTGCGCGGACGCACCGAACGGAGCTCGCGGACGGGCTCCCCTGCCGTGCCGGAGAAGCCTGCCGGCCGACGGCGCCGTGGCCGCTAGCTCCTGCCTGTTTGAGCGTCGACACCCCGGGTAACCATCGGCGAAGCACGGCGTACCGTGCGCCGGCATCGAAGGAGGAGCCATGACGAACACTCCCGACGAACCGCTGCGCGACGACGACATCAACACCGTGGGCGGCGACAAGGACGCGCCCCTGCAGCCGCCGCCCGCCGACGCGGATGGGACCGACGCGGACGGGACCGACGGCACGGATTCCGACGGGACCGACGGCGACTCGACCGACGGGACCGACGGTGACACGACGGACGCCGACGGCACGGACGCAGGTGCCGCGCTCTGAGCGTGGACGCACTCGCGCTGCTCAGCGGTGACACGCAGAGCTTCCTCGACAAGGTCTGGGCGTCACATGTCCATGTCCACCACGGCGAGCCGGACCAGTTCGTCGGACTGCTGTCGGTCGACGACGTCGACCACCTCCTCACCAGCACGGCGCTGCGTGCCCCCGCCTTGCGGATCGCGAAGGACGGGGACGTGCTCCCTTCCTCCCGGTTCACCCGGCCCGCGACGTTGGCGGGCCAGCCCCTCACCGAGTTGGTCGACGGCCGCAAGGTGCTCGCGCTGTTCGACGACGGTGCGTCCGTCGTACTGCAGGGACTGCACCGTTACTGGCCGCCGCTGACCGAGCTGGTGCACGAGCTCGAGCTGGCCCTGGGCCACCCGTGCCAGGCCAACGCCTACCTCACCCCACCGGGGTCGCAGGGCTTCGCGGTGCACAGCGACAGCCATGACGTCTTCGTGATCCAGACTTTCGGCACCAAGCTGTGGGAGCTGCACGACGACGCCGGGACGCGGGAGGTGACGCTGGAGCCCGGGATCAGCATGTACCTCCCCACCGGCACCCCACACGCAGCCCGCGCCCAGGACACGGCGTCCCTGCACGTGACGATCGGGATCAACCAGGTCTCCTGGCGAAGCGTGCTTCAGCGGGTCACCGAGGACCTTCTCCAGGACCAGCGGTACGACGGACGCCTCCCCGCCGGCTATCTCGAGCACCCCGAGCCGCTCCGGGACCGGCTCGCGGAACAGCTGCGCACCATGGCCGCCCAGCTGACCGACCAGGAGCCCGCCGCACTCGCCGACCAACAGGTGCACCGGTTCCTGACCGGCCGGAACCCGCTCCTGCGCGGTGGGCTCGTGGACCGGCTCCGCCTCGACCGGATCACCGACCACACCCGGCTGCTGCGGCGTCCGGGGTCGGCCTGCCAGGTCACGCCGCAGCCCGAGCGGCTGCGCGTGCTGCTCGGTGACCGCGAGCTGCTGATGCCGCTGCGGTTGACCGAGCCCATGCTGCTGGTGTGCGAACGGGACAACATCTGCGCCGCCGACCTGAGCACCTGGCTGGGCCCCGAGAGCCGGCTGGTGCTGGTCCGTCGACTGGTCCGTGAGGGACTGCTACAGGTCCCGGACTGAGCATGCCCTTCCGCTGTTCGCGTGCCAGCGAGAACCGGCTCGAGGCGATCACCGGCACCGCGTCGACGGTCCGCGCGTTCCTGCTGGTCGAGACACCCGGCGCCTGGGGCGTCGACGCGTTCGCGGGCGGCCGCTCCGACGACGCGGCGAGGAGGCACCTGGCCGCCGAGGCGAAGCGGCACCGGGTCCGGCCACTGATGATCCGGAGGCACGGCCGCTCGGCACCCGAACAGCTGACCGTCTTCGCGGCCTTCGCCGACCCGGCACAGCCGTGGGTCGAGACCACCTGCGTGGCCGATCCAGCGGAGCTGCTCGACCTCGACCTTGCCCGGCTCGGTGCCGGGCACTCCCCCGGCCTCGAGCCGCATCCCGATCCCTTGTTCCTGGTGTGCACGCACGGCAAGCACGACGCCTGTTGCGCCGAACGCGGCCGACCCCTCGCCTCGGCGCTGAGCCGCGTCCAGCCCGAGTGCACCTGGGAGGTCTCGCACATCGGTGGCGACCGGTTCGCGGGCAACATGCTGGTCCTTCCCGAGGGCCTCTACTACGGTCGGCTCAGTCCGCCGGACGCCGTCGCCGTGGCCGACCGGCATCGATCGGGACATCTGGACCTGGAGCACCTGCGCGGCCGATGCAGCTACCCGTTCGCCGTACAGGCGGCCGAGACCTTCCTGCGCGCGGAGCTCGGATCCACCGAGCTCAGTGCCGTCGGCCTGCTGTCCGTCACCCGGGATAGTGACGAGACGACCGCGGTGTTCGCGGCGGGGGCCGGGTCGTGGCAGGTCGTGGTCCGCACCGTCGGCGCCGCGGCGGAACAGCTGACCTGCCGGGCGGCTCGGACCAACCCCGGGGTCGTGCACACGCTGGGCTCGATCACGCCTCAGTAGCGAGAGCCGTCTCACATGCGTGTAAGTACCATCGTTGTGGGGTATCAGCGCCGTGTGAGCCGAAAGAGATTCGCGCTCGCAGCGGTGCTGCTGACGCTCGGCGCGGCGGCCGGCTGCGGAAACGCCGACGACCATGCGGTGACCGACACCGCGGACGCCTTCTACGCCGCGGTCGCGTCCGACGACGGCGCCGCGGCCTGCGCCCTGCTCGCTCCCAGGACCCGCTCCGAGCTCGAGCAGTCCGCCGGCAAGCCGTGCGACACCGCGATCCTCGAGGAGGACATCCCCGAGGCCGGTCAGGCCCGGCGCACGCAGGTCTTCGGGAAGATGGGGCAGGTGCAGTATGCCGGCGACACCGCGTTCCTCGCCGAGTTCCACAGCGGCTGGAGGATGATGGCCCTCATTTGCGCACCGACGCCGAAGGACCTTCCCTACGACTGCAAGGTAAGTGGCTGATGCGCGTCGTCTTCTTCGGTTACCTGCTGATGATCTGGGTCGGACTGGCCTACTTCATCGTGATCGCGGTGAGGCACGGGTGAGCCGGGTCCGCACGTTCGTCCACGACTCGTCCCTGAGCCTCTTCTTCGGGGGAATGTTCCTGCTGGCGCTGGTGGGTCAGGCCTTCGCCGGTATGCACGAGTACAACGCGGGCCAGCGCGCCCAGGGGCTCGGTGAGATCTCGCTGGGCGTGTACGTCACCTCGGCCGACTTCGCCGTCGACGTCACCGAGAACTGGCAGAGCGAGTACCTCCAGTTCCTGCTGTTCATGCTGGCCACCGTCTGGTTCGTGCAGAAGGGCTCACCGGAGTCCAAGCAGCTCGACCACATCGGCCGGGAGAACGACAAGCAGCAGAAGCTCGGCGAGTACGTCGAGGAAGAATCCCCGCGCTGGGCGAAGGCCGGCGGGCTCCGCACCCAGATCTTCTCCTCCTCGTTGCCGCTGATGATGGGGGTGATCTTCCTGGTGTCCTGGCTGACCCAGTCGATCGCCGGCTGGGCCGCGTACAACGAGACCCGCCTCGAGCAGATGCAGGACCCACTGCGCTGGGCCGACTACCTTCTGGCGGCAGACTTCTGGAGCCGCAGTCTGCAGAACTGGCAGTCCGAGCTCCTCGCGGTGGGCTCGATGGCGGTCCTGAGCATCTACCTGCGCCAGCGCGGATCGTCGGAGAGCAAGCCGGTGGGAGAACCTCACGAGTCCACCGGCGTCTCCAGCTGAGCGTGCGGCTACCCGGCCCCGGCCCCGGGCCCGCCGTCGGCGTGCTTGCTGAAAGGCGGAGTCACCTCGACGGTGGGTGCGTGCCCACGCACCGGTCCGGTCCGGCGCTGCCGCAGCGGATCGCGACGCAGGTCCACGAACAGCGACACGCAGAGCCCGATCAGCACCAGGACGAACGGCGTGGCGACCAGAATCGTGAAGGTCTGCAGCGCCTGCAGCCCGCCGACATAGAGCAGCACCGCCGCAACCGCCCCGGTCAGCACCGCCCACAGCACGATCAGCGGCTCCCACGGCTCACTGCGTCCCCGTGAGGAGAGCGTGCTGAGCACCACCGCACCGGCGTCCGCGCCACTGACGAAGAAGATCGCCGTCAGGAACATCACCACGCCCGTCGCGAAGGTGGCCATGGGGTAGTGCTGCAGCGCGGTGAAGAACGCTGCGGCCTCGTTGCCCTCGCCTGCGATGTCGACCCCGGCCAGCTGGAGGTGGATGCCGGCGCCTCCGAACACCACGAACCAGATGGCACTGATCACGGTGGGCACGAGGAGTACGCCCAGCACGAACTCCCGGATCGTGCGGCCCCGCGAGATCTTGGCGATGAAGGTTCCGACGAACGGCGTCCAGGAGATCCACCAGGCCCAGTAGAAGACCGTCCAGCTGGCGAGCCAGTCGGCACCGCCGAAGGCCGCCGAGTGGAAGCTCATCGGCACGAGGTTGCTCAGGTAGGCGCCGATCGAGGTCGGGAACAGGTCCAACAAGAAGATCGTCGGGCCGGCCACGAAGACGAACAGCACGAGCAGCAGAGCGACCACCATGTTGGTGTTGCTCAGCCACTTGATGCCGCGCGAGACGCCGCTGGCCGCCGAGATCACGATGCCGATGGTGAGGACACCGATCACGATGATGGCCAGGGTGTGGTTCCCTTCTTCCGGGAACTTCCCGGTGCGCAACAGCGCGAAGCCCGCGGCGATCTGCAGGGCCCCGAACCCGAGGGAGGTCGCCGAGCCGAACTTGGTGGCGATGATGGCCAGGATGTCGATCGGCTTGCCCCAGCCCCTGTCCTGGATCCGCTCCTTGCCGAACAGCGCCTGGAACGGCGAGCTCATCAGGTTTCCGCGACCCATCCGGTACGTGGAGTAGGCGAGGGCCAGCCCGACCACTCCGTAGATGGCCCAGGGATGGAGACCCCAGTGGAAGAAGGTGTATGCCATCGCGTTCTCCGCGGCCTGGCTGCTCCCCGGAGCGGCATCCACGAACGGAGGAGGCGTCGCCATGTGCGTGACCGGCTCGTAGACACCGAAGAACATCAGACCGATGCCCATGCCGGCGCTGAACATCATGGCGACCCAGGAGATGGTGGAGTACTCGGGCTCCTCCCCCTCCCGGGACAGCGGGATCTGGCCGTAGCGACCGAACGCGAGCACGAGCGAGAAGATCACGAAGAAGCTGGCGGAGAGCACGAACAGCCAGCCCAGGGACCTGGTAACCCAGTCGAGAGCGGCCGCGCTGATCTCGGCCACCTGGTCGGTGAAGACGACACCGACGATGCAGACCGCCACGATGATGCCGCAGGACACCGAGAACACGGTCTTGTCCACAGTCGCCCAGCCACCGGCCAGGTCGCTTCGTTTCGGGGGCGCGCCGAAGTCGCCAGCCGTCGGCGTCTCCGCTTGCTGCAGGTCCGAGGTCATGGAAACCAGGTAACCGCCAGCGCCTATGCTAAACGGCATGACTACGGAGCATCCGCAGACAGACACAGCCGCACAGCAACCCTCGCGACCCGACATGGCGTCGACGACGCTCGGTCGGTTCGGGCAGGTGAGCAACGACGACAAACGGCTCATCGCCTACGCGGAGTGCACGGCAGTCAGCACCTCGCTCGGGGTGGCCCTGGCCGCGTCCGGATCCCTCGGACCCGATCTCGTCGCCATGCTGAGCAGCGTGCAGAACGACCTGTTCGACCTCACCGCCGGGATGCTGGAGGGCGACGAGGCGACCGCTGACACCGAACAACCTCACGTGACCGAGGAACACATCGAGCGACTCGAACGAGCGATCGAGCACTACAGTCGCGAGCTCGAACCGATGGACGGCCACGTGCTGCCGGGCGGCACGATGTCGGCGGCACTCCTGTACCAGACCCAGGTGACGGTCGGCCGCGCGCAACGGGCCGCCCAGGGGGCCCTCGCCGAGCACCCGGACCTGCTGACCGATCGCCCGGTCCGGTACCTCGACCGGCTGAGCTCGTTGCTCATCATTCTCGCGCGGGCCGCCAACGCGGACCTCGGTGACACGATGTGGCGGCCGATGGTCTCGGTGCGGCCCCCGAAGCCGGCCGACGGCGCGAACCAGGAGTAGGCCAGCCGGGGGGGTCGGCTCACCAACCCGCCGGCAGCGGCCTGCCCTCGTGGAACCCCGCCGCGGACTGGACCCCGACGACGGCCCGCTCCCGGAAGTCCTCCAGCGTGCGTGCCCCGGCGTAGGTGCAGGACGACCTGACGCCGGCGCAGATCTGGTCGACGAGGTCCTCCACACCGGGCCGGGCCGGGTCGAGATACATCCGGCTCGAGGAGATGCCTTCCTCGTAGAGTCCCTTGCGCGCGCGGTCGAAGGCGGTCTCGGTGCTCGTGCGGTTGGCGACCGCGCGTGCCGAGGCCATCCCGAAGCTCTCCTTGTACGCCTTGCCGTGCGCGTCGACGTGCAGATCGCCGGGAGACTCGTAGGTGCCGGCGAACCAGGATCCGACCATCACCGCGGAGGCACCGGCGGCGAGCGCCAGGGCCACGTCCCGCGGGTGCCGCACACCACCATCGGCCCACACGTGCTTGCCGAGTCGCCGGGCGGCATCGGCACACTCCAGCACCGCGGAGAACTGGGGTCGGCCGACTCCGGTCATCATCCGGGTGGTGCACATCGCGCCGGGGCCGACCCCGACCTTGACGATGTCCGCACCGGCCTCGACGAGATCCCGGACACCCTCGGCGGAGACCACGTTGCCAGCCGCCACGGGAACCGGCGGGTCGAGCGCGCGCACCGCGGTCAGGGCATCGAACATCCGCCCTTGGTGACCGTGCGCGGTGTCCACCACGAGGCAGTCCACCCCGGTGGCCAGCAGTGCCTCGGCCTTGGCCGCGACGTCACCGTTCACGCCGACGGCGGCCGCGATGCGCAGCCGGTTCCGGTCGTCGACGGCCGGTGGGTACAGCGTCGACCGCAGGGCAGCGGTGCGCGTCAGCAGACCCACCAGCCGGCCGTCGGCATCGACGACCGGTGCGAGTCGGTGGCGTGCCTCGTCCAGCGCGTCGAACGCGGCTCTGGGCTCGATGGTGTCCGGCAGGGTCATCAGTCCGGTGCTCATCACCTGGTGCACCTGGCTGAACCGGTCCACGCCGAGGCAGTCCTCCTCGGTGACCACTCCGACCGGCCTGCCGTCGTCGAGCACGACGGCGGCGCCGTGCGCCCGCTTCGGCAGCAGCGCGAGTGCGTCCCCGACGGTCTGGTGCGGGTCGAGCGTGATCGCGGTGTCGAACACGAGGTGTCGCGCCTTGACCCAGGACACCACGTCCTGGACCACCGGGATCGGGATGTCCTGCGGGATCACGCTGATCCCGCCGCGGCGGGCGACGGTCTCGGCCATCCGCCGTCCGGAGATGGCGGTCATGTTCGCGACGACCAGGGGGATCGTCATCCCGGTGCCGTCGCCGGTGGAGAGGTCGACGTCGTAGCGGGAGGCGACGTCGGAGCGTCGCGGCACCATGAAGACGTCGTCGTAGGTCAGGTCGTAGGGGGGATGGTTCTCGTTGAGGAAGCGCACGAGGACGAGAGTTTACAAGGTTTCGCGCCACCCCAGGGTCAGCCGCACCACCCCGGGGTTCGGGGTGACTAGTCAGTTCGGGTCTTGCCGCTGCCGCCTGCATCGGAGAGGCTTCTAGGGCCGGGGGTGGGCACGTTGGCGAACATGGGGGTTCAGCCGACGCACATGCAGCGGCTGGGGCCGAGCGGTCCCGGCCGCTGCGTTGTCGTTCGCTGCGTCGTCAGTCGAACAGGCCGGGCCGGCCGAACAGCGCCGCGGTCGCACGTGCGCTGGGGGTGCCGCTGTCCGGGTCGGCACCGGCAGCCAGGGTAGGCCGCGGTGCGCGACCTCGACCAACCGCTCGTCGGGCGCGTCGCTCTCCTCGACCATCCCGCGACCGTCTCAGCCGGCGCCGGTGAGGTAGCTCGTCGCGGCGACCACGTCGACCAGCCCGTGCCCCTTGTCGAAGGACGTGCTGCCGCCGCCGGGCGCCTGCTCGTACGGCGCGCCGAAGGTGTACTTGTAGGCGGTCTGTTCGATCGCCTCCTCGACCTGGGCCGGTGTCGCGTCCGGACGGGCCTGGAACAGCTGCGCCACGATGCCGGTGATGTGCGGCGCCGCCATCGAGGTGCCGCTGATCGTGTTGAACGTGCCGATGTCGAGCGGTCCCGGTCCGTTCTGCGGGTCCAGACCGGTCGAGCAGATCGCCAGGTACGGCCGGCACGACGAGGTGATCGTCTCGCCGGGCGCGGAGATGTCGGGGTAGGTGGACTGGTCGCCGCTCTTTCCGCGCGAGGAGAACTCGGAGACCTCACCGTCCCGGGTGCCGGTGTCGAGGTCGTTGTAGGACGCCACGGAGATGATGCCGCCGGTGGGGTCCATCCCGGGAGGGTTCGACAGGCTCTCGGAGCCGTCCCCGCCGTCGTTGCCGTTCGCCCAGACGGTGAGCACTCCTTCTGCCGCCAGCGCGCGCTGGAGCTTCACGGTCGCGGACTCCGGGTCGAACGCACCGCCACCGGTCGGTCCGTAGGAGTTGTTGGTGACCTTGATCGGCGGGCACTGCGCGGCCGGGACGTCTTCGCCGCACGGCGCGTCGTGGTGCTCGAGGACCCAGTTCAGCGCGGTGTCCGCACCGATGATGACCAGGGCCGCGCCGGTCGAGACCGAGACGATCTTCGCGCCCGGCGCCGCACCGTGCAGCTGGTCACCGCTGGAGAGGGTGGTCGGTCGTCCCGCCGCGATGCCGGCGACATGGGTGCCGTGCCCACCGACCGAGAGGGTGTCGGTGTCGACGCTGGTCGGCAGGTCGAGGACCTGGCAGGCGGACTCGGTCGGGTCGCAGAGCACCTTCTGGTTGCTGACCACCGCCGAGGTCCCGTCGGCCTCGGTGAGGTAGGGGTGGGTGGGGTCGACGCCGGAGTCGATGATCCCGACGCTGACTCCTGCCCCGGAGAGGGCGCTGCCGTCGGCGCCGTGCAACGTCCGGTAGGCCTCGTCACCACGGGTGGCGATGTTCGACGTCTCCTGGGTCAGCTCGATCGGCTGGTTGCCCTCGACGTAGGTCACACCGGGCCGGGCGCGTACGTCGCTGATCTGGGTCCTCGTCCCGCGGGCGACGACGACCCCGATCTTGTCGAAGCTCATCTTTCTCGCGAGCCCTGTCGCGACCACCGCGTCCTCGGCGGCGGCGAGGTCGGTGCCGTGCACGAGCACGGTGGTGCGTTCGAGCCGTCGGAGCCCGTCGAGCTGGTCGGCCAGGAATGGCGCGATGTCGGCCGTCGTACCGTCCGGCGACGCGGCGCCGACCGTCGCACTCGCCGGGAACGCCAGGGCGGCGGCAGCGGCGACTGCGACGAGACTCGTTCCGAGCGTGCTGCGCGCTGTCCGGCGCATCCGGGTCCTCCTCTGTGCGAGCCCGTGCCCGGGCCGGTCGTGCTGCTCAACGAGAGGTGGCCCGAAAGGTCACGTTTCATGCATCCGGCGCGCCGTAGGGTGGCGCCCATGACCATCGAGCAGATCCCGGCGGGCTCCCCCGCCGACATCGCGGGCAGGCTGGCGCACCGGTTCCGTGCCACACACGGCCGGGAACCCGTGGGTTGCTTCGCGGCGCCCGGCCGGGTGAACCTGATCGGCGAGCACGTGGACTACAACGACGGGAAGTGCCTGCCGATGGCACTCCCCCATGCGACGTACGCGGTGCTGGCCCCGCGCGACGACAGCACGGTCACCGTCACCAGCCTCCAGCAGGACGAACCGTGGCAGGGAGACGTCGCCGCCCTGGGCCCGGGCGAGGTGGAGGGCTGGGCTGCGTACGTCGTGGGCGTGGCCTGGGCACTGCGCGAGAAGGGCTTCGAGCTGCCCGGGCTCGACATCCTGGTGGACAGTCGGGTGCCGGTGGGCGGGGGGCTGTCCAGCTCGGCAGCGCTGGAGTGCTCGGTCGCGCTCGGCCTGTGCGCAGTCGCCGGGGTCGACGTGGACGAGGAGGTCCGGCACCAATTGGTCACCGCGTGCATGCGCGCCGAGACGGAGGTCGCCGGCGCCCCGACCGGCGGGATGGACCAGACCGTCTCGCTGTTCGCGACCGCCGAGCACGCGCTGCTGATCGACTGCCGCGACTGGACGACCGACCAGGTGCCTTGGGACCCTTCGACGGCCGGCCTCGAGCTGCTGGTGGTCGACACCCGCGCCTCGCACTCGCTGACGGACGGCGGGTACGAGTCGCGTCGCGCGGACTGTGACACGGCTGCCGCCGCGCTCGGGGTCGCGACGTTGCGGGAGGTGGCTGACCCGGCGTCCGCGCTGGACTCGCTGGAGGACGAGCAGGTACGGCGCCGCGCCCGTCATGTGTTCACCGAGATGGCCCGTGTCGACGAGGCGGTCGGCCAGCTGCGGGAGCGGGACTTCCAGGGCCTCGGCAGGACCTTCGACGCCTCGCACGACTCCTTGCGCGACGACTTCGAGGTCTCCGCCCCGGAGCTGGACATGGTGGTGGACACCGCCCGCGCCCACGGCAGCCTCGGCGCGCGGATGACCGGGGGTGGGTTCGGCGGCTCGGCGATCGCGCTGGTTCCCGAGGACTCGGTGGACAAGGTCTGCCGGGCGGTCGTGGCGGCGTTCGCGGACCACGGCTGGCAGGCGCCGGGGTTCCTGCGGGCGGTTCCCGCCGGCGGTGCGCGCCGGGTCGAGCTGCCCTGACCGGCTAACCGCCGTTGAGTCGGTCCGGGTCCGGCCCGGTGCGTTCGCCGCGGTCCAGGCCCGCAATCGCCGCCATGTCGGTCTCGTCGAGCCCGAAGCCGAAGATGTCGAAGTTCTCCTGCACCCGCGACGAGGTGACCGACTTGGGGATCACCACGTTGCCGAGCTCGACGTGCCAGCGCAGCACCACCTGGGCCGGGGTCCGCCCGTGCTTGTCGGCGAGCCCGGTGATGACCGGGTCCTGGAGGAGCTCGCCGCCGCGGGCGAGCGGACCCCATGCCTCGGTGAGCACGCCGAGCTCGTCGTGGGCCGTGCGGGCCTTGTCCTGCTGGAGGTAGGGATGCAGCTCGATCTGGTTGATCACCGGCACCACCTCGCACTTGTCGAGCAGCCGGCGCAGATGGTCGGGCTGGAAGTTGGAGACCCCGATCGCGCGGATCCGCCCGTCCCGGTAGAGCTGCTCCATGGCGCGCCAGCTCTCCACGTACAGGTCCTGGGCAGGCATCGGCCAGTGGATGAGGTAGAGGTCGAGGACGTCGAACCCGAGCCGGTCCATGCTCGCGTCGAAGGCCCGCAGGGTGCTGTCGTAGCCCTGGTCGGTGTTCCACAGCTTGGTGGTCACGAAGACCTCGTCGCGCGGCAGACCGGACTCTGCGACCGCCTCGCCGACGGCTGCCTCGTTGTCGTAGAGCTTCGCGGTGTCGAGGTGGCGGTAGCCGGCGTCGAAAGCCGTCGCCACCGCCTGCTTCGTCTCGTCGGCGGGGACCTTGAAGACGCCGAAGCCGAGCTGCGGGATCTCGACGCCGTTGTTGAGGACCAGGTTCGGGACAGTGCTCATACTGCCCACATTAGCGAGCGGGCGGCGCCAGCCCGGTGTCCCTCAGCTCCAGCTCGGCGAGCGCCCGGACGACTGCGGCGTCGCGTCGCCGCCAGGCACCGGCGGGATCGTCGCTGACCCGCGCCAGCCGGTGCATGGGCTGTCGGGCCATGGCACGCAGCGCGAACAGGTCGAGGTCCTCGCCGGCGTCGACGAAGCGCTGTCCCGCCGTGGCGTCGCGCACGAACCGCCACCGCGGCGGGAGGTAGACCGCGAGTGCGAGCAGGATCGGGATCGCGGCCACAGTGAGACCCAGCCAGAAGGCCAGGTCGGTGACCGCGGCGACCTGGGCATCCCCCGCGCCGGCCAGCTTGTCTGCGGCATCACCGGCCCCGTCGAACGGGACCCGGACGTCGTCCCCCACCAGGGGCACGCTGCCGACCGACGCTCCCGCGTCGCGCAGCTGCTCGGCGAGCCCTGCGCCTGCGCGCGACATCTGCTCACCGGGCCCTGCCAGCATCATCGTCGCGTCGTGCACGACCAGGGAAAGCTTCACCCACAGGGCCACCCAGACGACGAGCAGGACGTCCCCGAGCAGCTGGCGGCTACGGCGGACCGAGGTGTCGGCATAGATCTTCATGAACCGCCTGTACCCACTACTTGAGCTCGGCGGACGTCTTCCCGAGCAGCCGGCGGGCCACGATCAGCTGCTGGATCTGCTGGGTCCCCTCGAAGATGTCGAGGATCTTGGAGTCGCGGGACCACTTCTCGAGCAGCTCGTGCTCGCTGTAGCCGATGCTGCCGGCGAGCTCGACGCAGCGCAGCGTGATGTCACTGCCGGAGCGCCCGGCCTTCGCCTTGGCCATCGACGCCTCGAGCGAGTTCGGCCTGCGGTTGTCGGCCATCCATGCGGCCTGCAGGGTGAGCAGGTAGGCCGCCTCCCAGTCCGCCTCCAGCTGCAGGAACGTGGCCGCCGCCGCGGACTGCGTGAACGCCGGCCGGTCGTAGTCGATCACCACGCCCGCCTGCTGCAGCAGCTCCTTGGTCAGCTCCAGCGACGCGCGGGCACACCCGACGGCCATCGCCGCGACCAGTGGGCGGGTGTTGTCGAAGGTGGCCATCGCGCCGGCGAACCCCTGCTTGGCATCGACCTCAGGGCTGCCGAGCAGGTTCTCGCGGGGCACGCGGCAGTCCACGAACCGGATCGTGGCGGTGTCCGAGGAACGGATGCCGAGCTTGTGCTCGAGCCGTTCGACGGTCATGCCCGGCGTGCCCTTGGGCACCACGAACGACTTGATCGCCGCGCGTCCGAGCGACTTGTCCAGCGTCGCCCACACCACGACGGCGTCGCTGCGCTCACCGGCGGTGACGAAGATCTTCTCCCCGTTGAGCACGTAGTGGTCGCCGTCGAGCACCGCGGTGGTTGCGATGTTCGCGGAGTCCGAACCGGTGCCAGGCTCGGTGATCGCCATGCTCGCCCAGACGCCGTCGAACCGTGCGTGCTGCTCGGGGTCGGCGACCGAGGCGATCGCGGAGTTGCCGAGGCCCTGACGCGGCATCGACAGCAGCAGGCCCACGTCACCCCAGCACATCTCCATGATGGACAGCACCGAGGCGAGGTTCGAGCCGTTCTTGACGTTCGCCCGCGCTGAGTCGTCCGCGGAGCCGTCCGCCGAGTCGACGTCCCGTCGTACGCCGGACGCCCCCGCACCGCTCGCGGCACCGGAGTCCGACAGCCCGTCGATCATCGCCGCGAGCATGTCGAGCTCCTTGGGGTACTCGTGCTCGAGCAGGTCGTACTTGCGGGAGTTGGGGCGCAGCAGGTTCATCGCGACCTGGTGGGCCTGACTGATCAGCGGCCGGAACTTCCGCGGAGCTTCGAGGTTGATGGTCATACGAGGACGCCTCCTTCGACCAGGCCGATGGCACGCAGGTCGCGGTACCACCGCTCCACCGGGTGCTCCTTGACGAACCCGTGCCCGCCGAGCAGCTGGACTCCGTCGTTCCCGATCTGCATCCCGCGCTCGGCGCAGAGCCGGCGGGCCAGCGCGACCTCACGGTCGAACGGCTTTCCCTGCGCGGCACGGGACGCGGCCTTGTAGGTGACCAGCCGCATGCCCTGCAGCTCGATGCCGATGTTGGCCACCATGAACGCCACCGACTGGCGGTGGCTGACCGGCTCGCCGAACGCCTGTCGCTCGTTGACGTAGGGGACCACGTAGTCGAGCATGGCCTGGGCGGTGCCGAGCGACAAGGCGCACCAGGCGAGCCGCGAGAGGCGCACGCACTCGGTGTACGCCTCCCCGTCCGTGTCGCCGAGCAACCCGATCGGCCCGACCCGGACATCGGTGAGCACCACGCGGCTCAGTGCGGCGGCGCGCAGGCCCATCGACGGTTCGGCCTCGATCTCGAGTCCCGGCGACGCGGACTCGACGAGGAACAGGGCCGGCCTGCCCTCGAGCCGCGCGCCGATCACGAACAGCTCGGCGTCGGCACCGCGGGGCACCAGTGACTTCACCCCGTTCAGCACGAAGTCGTCGCCGTCCCGGACTGCTGTGGCCTGCGGCTCGAGCGGGTCGAACAGCGGGCGCGGCTCGGTCAGGGCCAGCGCCGCGGCCGGCACGTCCTCGCCGGTGAAGGCAGGCAGGTACGTCGACTGCTGCTCGTCGTTGCCCCACAGCGAGAGCGCCGTGCTCACGGCGCCCGGCGCCAGGCAGGCGACCGCCAGGCCCAGGTCGCCCTTGGCGATGGCCTCGGCGACCAGGGTGCCGGCCATCGCGGAGCGCTCGGTGGAGATCCCGCCGAGATCCTCGGGCACGCCGAGCATCGGCAGCCCAATCTCGAGGCTCGCCCGCAACAGTTCCTCCGGAGCCGCGCAGCTCTCGTTGGCGTCGGCGGCGGCGGGACGGACCATCTCCTCGGCGAACTCGGCGACCACGTCGACGAGCATCTGCTCGTCCTCGGTCGGCGTCAGGTCGAAGACTCCGGTGCTGCCCGCGGACGGCAGCCGGCTGGGTCTGCCCGCCCTCTTCCCGGCCCGGGCGAACGCGCGGTTCAGGTTGCCCGCCGTGCGGAACCCGGTCCGGGTCGCCTCGAAGACGACCCGTTCGGCGGGCTTGCGCAGCCGGAACCGGTCGAGGGCGCCGGTGGACGCGAGCTTGTTGAGGAACGCGACTGCGTAGCCGATCGGGTCCCGGTTGTCGCCGGAGGTCACCCCGTGCGTCGTACGAGTCAAGGCCATGGAGTTACTGTAACTCCGAGTTACACCACAGGCTACGGAGGCACGACGTGTCGCCGCTCACGTCGGCTGAACCGGGCCGGGTGCACCACCTTAGGATGTCGGTCATGTCTGACGCACCGTCGAGCGCCACGCCCTCCCCGGTCCTGCCCGGGGGTGGCACCGCCCGTCCGATCACCCGCTGGGGTGAGCCGGTGATGCACCGCACCCAGGAACCGGTCACCGACTTCGATGACACGCTACGAGACCTGGTGGCCGACATGGTGGCGACGATGTACGCCGCGGACGGAGTGGGTCTGGCCGCCTGCCAGATCGGAGTCGACCGGGCAGTGTTCGTCTTCGACTGCCCGGACGACCGTGGCGTGCACCACCAGGGTGTGGTCTGCAACCCGGTGCTGTTCCTGCCGGAGGGTCGTGAGCGCGAGCTCGACGACGACGAGGAGGGCTGCCTCTCCCTGCCCGGCGCGTTCATCGACTGCGCGCGCCCGAGCTTCGCGCGGGTGGAGGGCCAGGACCTCGACGGCAACCCGGTGACCCACTCCGGACACGGCCTGCTCGCGCGGTGCCTGCAGCACGAGACCGACCACTGCAAGGGCATGGTGTTCGGCGACCGGCTGAACCGGCGGGCCCGCAAGAAGCTGTTCAAGCTGGCCGAGAGCTTCGAGAAGGACTACCCGCCGGCGTGGCCCAGCACGTAGCAGGCCACCGCGGTCGCCGCCGCCACGTTGAGCGAGTCGATCCCGGCGGCCATCGGGATCACCGCGCGCACGTCGGCCGAGCGCATCCACCGCGCCGAGAGACCGGGGCCCTCCGAGCCCATCAGCAGCGCGACCTTTTCCACACCGGCGACCGCCTGCTCGATGTCGACGGCGTCCTCGGCGGGGGTCAGGGCGACGGTGGTGAATCCGGCAGCGGACAGGGTCGCCACCCCGTCGTACCAGTCCTCCATCCGGGCGTAAGGGACGCTGAACACCGCACCCATCGCGACCTTGATCGCGCGCCGGTACAGCGGGTCCGCGCACCGCGGCGACAGCAGGATCGCGTCCACCCCGAGCGCGGCGGCGCTGCGGAAGATCGCACCGACGTTCGTGTGGTCCACGACGTTCTCCAGGGCCACCACCGTGCGGGCGCCGTCGAGCACCTCTGCGGCCGGGCGCAGCGGCGCGCGTCGCAGGGAGGCCAGCGCACCGCGGTGCACGTGGAACCCGGTGACCTGCTCGGCGAGATCCTCGCTGACCACGTAGCACGTGGCGTCGACGGAGTCGAGCACGTCGGACAGCCCGTCGAGCCACCGCGGCGCCATCAGGAACGACCGCGGCGTGAACCCGGCCTCGACGGCACGGCGGACCACCTTCTCGCCCTCAGCGAGGAACAGTCCGTGCTCGGCCTCAACGTGCTTGCGCAGCTCGACGTCGCGCAGGTCGCGGTAGTCGGCCAGGCGCGGGTCGGCCGGGTCGTCGAGGTGGATCAGCGCGGCCACGGGTACCTGTCCGGGTGAGCCACCGCGACCACGTCGCCGACCACCACGATCGCGGGAGGCCGGACCTGCTCGCGTTCCACGTCCACCGCCACCTCGGCCAGCGTGGACAGCACGGTCCGCTCCCCCGGCATCGTGCCCTCGGCGACCACGGCCACCGGGGTGTCCTCGGCGCGGCCCGCCTTGACCAGCCGTTCGGCGATCGCGGCCAGGTTCTGCACCGCCATCAGGAGTACGACGGTCCCGCGGAGCGCGGCGACCGCGTCCCAGTCCACCAGGGACCCGTCGTGGTCGGGCGGCAGGTGTCCCGAGATCACCGTGAACTCGTGCGCGACGCCGCGGTGGGTGACCGGGATGCCGGCCATCGCCGGGACGCTGATCGCGCTGGTCAGCCCGGGCACCACGGTGCACGGCACCCCGGCCTCGCCGCAGGCGATCACCTCCTCGTACCCGCGGCCGAACACGAACGGGTCACCGCCCTTGAACCGGACCACCCGCTTGCCCGCCCGGACCCGGTCGACGATCACCCGGTTGATCTCCTCCTGCGCGGCGGACCGGCCGCGGGGGAGCTTCGCGACGTCGACCAGCTCGACGTCCGGGGACAGCTCGCTGAGCAGCTCCCGGGGCGCGAGCCGGTCGGCGACCACCACGTCGGCCTCGGCCAGCGCCCGGCGCGCGGCCACCGTGACCAGCTCCGGGTCACCCGGGCCGCCACCGACGAGCACCACCCCGGGGGTCTTGTCCCGGTGCTGGGGTGCGGCGATCGCCCCGTCGCGCAGGCCGGTGACGATCTCGTCGCGCACCGCGGCCGAGCGTCGCGGGTCCCGGTTGCCGAGCACCGCGACGGTGACGCCGGCGTGGCGGCCGACGGCCGGTGTCCACGCGGTCGCCTGCGTCGCGTCGTCGCTGCGCACGCAGAAGATCCGCCGTTCCTCCGCCGCGACGGTGACCTGCGTGCTGGCCTCCGCGTCGTCGGTGGCCGCGACGACGTACCAGGTGTCGTCGAGGTCGGCGGCCTCGAAACCACGCCGGTGCCAGGCCACCTCACCGGCGCCGACCAGACCCTCGATCGCGGGGGTCACCGCCGGGGAGACCACGACCACCTCGGCGCCGGCCGCGATCAGGCCTGGGATCCGCCGCTGGGCGACGTGTCCGCCGCCGACCACGAGCACCCGGCGGCCGCCGAGCCGCAGACCCGAGGGGTAGGGCGGGAAGTCGTCCCTCATCGGGGCTGGTCCTTCTTCGCGACACCCGCGGAGTCGAAGGTCGCCATCTCGCGCAGCGTGGCACCGGCGGCCTCGACGATCGGGAACGCCAGCACGGCCCCGGTGCCCTCACCGAGCCGGAGGTCGAGGTCCACCAGCGGACGCAGGCCGAGGACCTGGAGCGCGACCACGTGGCCCGGCTCGACGCTGCGGTGTCCGGCGAAGCAGTAGCCGACCGAGTCCGGGGCGAGCGCCTGGGCGACCAGGGCGGCGGCCCCGGCGATCACGCCGTCCAGGATCACCGGGACCCTCAGTGCCGCGGCCCCGAGGAGGAACCCGGCGAGACCCGCGTGCTCGAACCCGCCGAGCGACGCGAGGGTCTGCACCGGGTCGTCACCCGGCGGCCGGTCCCGCAGTGCCCGGGCCACGACCTGCACCTTGAGCGCCAGCGTGGGATCGTCGACACCGGTCCCGCGACCGGTGGCCAGGACCGGGTCGACGCCGGTGAACGCCGCGATGAGCGCCGCCGACGGTGTCGTGTTCGCGATCCCCATGTCCCCGGTGAGCAGGCAGTCGTAGCCGCGCCCAACGAGCTCCTCGGCGACCTCGGCACCCGCGAGAATGCCGCGCACGGCCTCGTCGGTGCTCATCGCGGGCCCGGTCGCCAGGTCCGACGTACCGGCTCTGATCTTGTGGTCGAACAGGGCCGCGCTCGGTGCCAGCTTTCCTGCGACCCCCATGTCGACGACGTAGACGTCCGCACCGGCCTGGCGGGCGAGCACGTTCACGGCGGCCCCGCCGGCCCGGAAGTTCTCGATCATCGCGGTGGTGACCTCCTGCGGCCACGGGCTGACGCCCTGGGCGTGCACGCCGTGGTCGCCGGCGAAGACCGCGACCACGGGCCGGGACAGCCGCCGCGGGGGGCAGGTCCGCTGGATGCCGCACAGCGTGACCGACGCGCCCTCGAGCGCACCGAGCGCGCCGGGTGGCTTGGTCAGCTGGGCCTGCCG
>DASSBE010000145.1:0-10519 GCA_035699065.1 Nocardioidaceae bacterium | reverse complement strand
GCCTGCCAGCGCTGCTTGTGGAGCGTCAGGTCTCCGTCCTCGACCGCGATGTCCACGCCCAGGTCCTCGTCGCCGGCCAGCGCGAGCTCGTCGAGATAGTCGAAGTCGAGCTGGGCCTTCAGCAGGTCGTTGGAAGTGCCCCTCCACGAGTCGTCGATGGGACCGAGCTCCGGCCCGTTGCCGGCGAAGCCGCGGACGTTCCAGGGCGTCCCGGCGGCCATCACCGACGAGCTGGGATAGAGCACGCCGACCGGGTTCATCGGGACCGCGCCACGTGCGGGCCCGGTCAGCCGGCCGACCAGGTCGGCGTACTGGCGAAAGCGTGGCCACATGAGGTTCTGGAAGAACTGGCTCGGCGGTGACTCGAAGGCGCGTTGTCCGTCGATGGAGTAGTAGAACGCGTGGTTGTCGATGAGGTCGACGCCGCCGGACACCTCCCACGCGACCGTGCGCTTCATCTCCTCCATGCTCAGGTCCCACCCGAAGGCACCGAAAGTCTCCGCGAGGTTCCGCTTGCGGTCGAACAGGTGCGCCACCGACGAGTTCAGCTTCGGCGTGATGGCTGAGGTGTTCAGCCCGCTGATCAGGTCCATGCCCGGCAGCTGGTAGTGCCGGCTCATCTCGAACCAGCTGCCTCCCTCGATGAGCTTGTGGCTGCCGAGGTCCTCCTCGACGAGCGGGTTGGAGATCAGCGCGATGTCGTGGTCGGCCGCCCAGTCGGCCAGCGGCTTCGTGTGCGCCTCGTTGTAGCGGTCGGAGAGTGCGTCGTAGTAGTCGACCCGCGTCCGAGTGGTGGAGTCGCCGGCGTCGTACCAGATGCCGAGCAGCCGCTGGGTGAGGTCGTAGCCGGCGTTCTGCTCCAGGTAGTCGCGGAAGCCGGGCGTCCAGGGGACGGAGCCGCGGGAGTCGGCACCGCCGCGGCCGTCGGGGAAGTTGTTGTAGAAGCCCGGCTCGTCGTTGAAGATGCCCTGGATCGTCGAGCCGAAGTCGTCCGCGAAGCGCCCGTAATAGCTCTCGTGGGTGATGTCGATGAACTTCTGGGTGACGTCAGGGTTGAGCATGTCGACGTAGGGCTCGTCCGGCTCCAGGTCCGGGTGGTAGTTGAGCAGCGGCCGCTGCACGAGGTGCACGACGCACCACGATCCCTCGGGAACGCTCCAGCGGAGTCGGCCGTCCTCGATCCGGTCGGTCAGCTCGATGGTCGAGTCACCGTCGAGACTGACACCCCGCGCCTCACCGCCGGTGACGCACGAGCCGTCGCCGGACTTGCGAGCAGCGAGCGTCGCGACCAGCTCGGGCTGCGGCTCGTCGGCCCCGTCGCCCTGGGCAGGCACCTCTTCGTCGTACGTCGATGGTCCGGTCACGTCCTGCGCGACGGGGACGAGGTACCACGGCACGTACGACGGGTCGGGCTCGATCTCGCGTCCGTCCACGAGGCCGCCCCGAACGGTACGGCCTCCAGCGAACCCGCTCGGCCAGTTGAGGTCGTCGTACAACCACGCCTTCATGCCCCGGCTCCGGGCCTCCTCGAGGACGAAGCCGACCTTGTCGAAGTAGTCGGTCGACAGGTAGTAGTCGTTCTCGGTCTTCCCGAACTCGCCGCCGAGGCCCTGGCGCGGGTGGATGAAGAACTCCTCCACCCCGTTGCTCTGCATCTCGTCGAGCTGCCGTTCGAGCTCGTCCTCGGTCAGTTTGCCGTTCCAGAACCAGAACGCGTGCGGCCGGGTCGTGGACGGCGGCTCCGCGAACAACGCCGGGTCCAGCCGTCCGGTGCGGGAGTCCCACTCCGGCTCGGACTGTGCGGCGTCGCTCGTCGTGCCCATCAGTGCGACGGCCATGATCGCGGCGACGGCGGCTTCCAGCGTCCTCGTGGTCGGTCGGCGGTTCATGCTTCTCCCTTGACCTTGAAGTGGTAGCTGCCCGAACCCAGCTCGATGAGGGTCGTGTCGCCTTCGACGCGCACATCCGTCACGCCCTCCACCTCGGATGCCGGCCGGCCGGCCTCGCGGACCGACTCGGCGTTCGGCGCGGGGATCTCGACGGTCGCCGTGGTGTTCACCGGCACGGTGACGTGCAGCGTCAGCCCGTACCCGGTGTGCTGCCACCGGGAGCGGATCTCGCCGTAGCCGGTCTCATGCCTGGCCTCAGCCCACGACAGTCCGCCACCGGGCTCCGGAGCGATGCGGAAGTGCTCGTAGCCGGGGCTCTCCGGGTCCTGCTGGATGCCGCCGATGGTCCGGTACATCCAGTTGCCGACCGCGCCGTAGGCGTAGTGGTTGAAGGAGTTCATGTTGACGTCGCCGAAGCTGCCATCAGGCATGATCGAGTTCCACCGTTCCCAGATCGTGGTCGCGCCGTTGTCGATCTCGTAGCCCCACGACGGGTAGCTGCGCTGGTTCAGCAGCCGGTAGGCGACGTCCGTGTGTCCGGTCTGGCTGAGCACGGGCAGCAGGTCAGGCGTGCCGAGGAACCCCGTGGCGAGGTGCCAGTCGTGTCGCTCGAGGTTGGCGACCAGCCGGTCGGCCGCAGCGTGCACCAGGTCGTCCGGAATGAGGTCGAACGACAGTGCGATGACGTAGCCGGCCTGGGCGTCGCCGGGGAGCGACCCATCGTCACCGACGTACTCGTCGACGAAGGCCTTGCCGACGTCGTCGGCGAGCCGGGCGTAACGAAGGGCGTCGGCGTCCTTGCCGATGGCCTCGGCCATCTCGGACAGCAGCCGGCTGACGTGCGCGAAGTACGCCGTGCCGATCAGGTCGCGAGGCGTGTTGTCATCCAGGTTGAGCCAGTCGCCGTATCCACTGTCCGGCCGGATGTAGTTGTCGCTGTTCTTCTCGAGGTAGTCGATCCACGCGGTCATCGAGCCGTAGCTCTCCTCGATCACCTCGGTGTCGCCGTAGGTCTGCCACACGGTGTAGGGCACGGTGACCGCGGCGTCACCCCAGCCGGCGTTGCCAGCCCCGACGACGGGGACGTAGGGCACGACGTCGGTGACGGCACCGTCGCCGCGCTGCGCGTCGCGGAGGTCCTGCAGCCACTTGTCGCCGAGGAACGTCGAGACGTCCATGTTGAACGCGGCGGTGGGCGCGAAGACGTTGATGTCGCCGGTCCAGCCCATGCGCTCGTCCCGCTGCGGGCAGTCGGTCGGGACGCTCAGGAAGTTTCCGCGCTGCGACCACATGATGTTGCTCTGCAGCTGGTTCACCATGTCGCTCGAGGTCTTGAAGTGGCCGGTGACCGGGGCGTCGGTCCCGAGTACCTTCCCGACCAGGTCCTCTGCGGTCGGCTCGCCGGGGTAGCCGGTGACCTCGACGTAGCGGAAGCCGTGGAAGGTGTAGCGAGGTTCGTAGGTCTCCACGTCGTCGCCGCGCGCGGTGTAGTAGTCGGTAGCTCGCGCGCTGCGAAGGTTGGCGGTGTAGAGGGTGCCGTCGGGGTTGATCTCCTCGCCGTAACGGAGCCGGATCTGCTGGCCCTCGTCGGCGTCTCGGATCCTGAGCTTCACGGTGCCGACCATGTTCTGGCCCAGGTCGAGCACGTAGGTGTCGGGCTCGGGCTCGGTCACTGTCCGGGGTCGGAGCTCCTGGGTGACGTTGACCGGCGGGGCGGCCTGCGCGACGAGCTCGGTGTCCACGCCCTCTTTGTCGACGACCGGCGCCCACGAGCTGTCGTCGAAGCCGGGCCGGGTCCACCCAGGTGTCTCGCGCCGTGCGTCGTACTCCTCACCGTCGAGGATGTCCGCGTGGGTGACGGGACCCGCGGTGCTGCGCCACGACGTGTCGGTGACGATGCGGTCGGTGGTGCCGTCTTCGTAGGTGATCTCGAGCTGGCCGAGGACGCCCGGCACCTTGCCGTAGAGGTTCGGCCCATAGATCGCGATCTTCCCGGCGTACCAGCCGGTCGAGAGACGCGCGCCGAGTGCATTCTCACCCGTCGCAAGGAGGGAGGTGACGTCGTAGGTCTGGTACGGCGTGCGCTTGTGGTAGTCGGTCCAACCCGGTGCCCACCGGTCCTGCGAGACGAGCTTCCCGTTGATCTGCATGTCGTAGATACCGAGCGCCGTGGAGTAGAGCCGGGCCGACTTCACCGGCTTCTCGAGCGTGAAGTCCTTGCGCAGCTGGGAGCTGAGCTCGGCGTGTGCCTCGACGGTCGGGTTCCAGCGGATGGTGCGGTCACCCGCGACGGGCTTGCCGTCGGCGAATGCCTGGCCACCGGCGAGGACGTCGTCGCTGTGGCTCCACCAGCCGGCCTGGCCCTCGAGGCCCGACATCTCCAGGTAGTACTCGCCCGGTTCGGCGGGCTGGGCCAGCTCGACCTCGGCCCACGAGTTGTCGGGGTGGTCGATGAAGCGGTGCTCGGTGACGACGTCGCCTTGGGGGCCGCCGCGACGAACCGTGAGCGTGAAGTCGGAGTCGGCCGTGCTCCAGGTCGGGAACGAGCCGCCGATGCGGTTGAACGGCCGGTCCGTGGTGACGGACTGGCCAAGCGTGTGGCCGGTCGCCAGGGCAGCGGGGTAGTTCTGCTGGGCGTTCGACGTCGCCAGGGGGAGGTCGGTGTCGTGGGAGATCCAGTCGGCGGACCAGTCGGACTGGTCCATCAGACCCGTCTCGAACCAGCTCGGAGCGCTCCAGCGGCCGGCGTCGCCCGAGGCGTCCCAGGCCATCACCTTCCAGTGGTAGCGCGTCCGCGACTGCAGTGGTGTGCCCGCGTAGGGAACCTGCAGGGACCCGGACGAGGTCACCTTGCCCGAGTCCCAGAGGTCGCCGACGCCCGCGGCGAGGACCTCCGGGGTGGAGGCGACCAGGACTCGATACGCCGTCTGCGACTCAGCCCGCTCGTGCGACCGGAGCTGCCAGCCGAACGACGGATTCCGGTCGTCGATCCCGAGCGGCTTGGTCCTGTGGTCGGTCGACAGGGCATGCGGTTGCACCTGCCCCGTCGACGCGGCAGTCGCGGGCATGGCGGGAAGGAAGATCAGGGTCGTGGCAAGTGCCACGAGGATGCCCAGAAGGCGTTTGCTGTTCACCGGAGTGGTGCCCCTTCGGCGCAGGCGACCAATGCGGCCTGCTAGTCGTGAGTGCCTCGGTCAGAAGTTGAATCGCTTCAATGACCCTGGCAACCGCGTCCGGACCGGTCAACCCTCGCGTCCGGTATCGGTCAACCGCGCCTTCCGCGGCGTCAGAACAGACCGCGACGGGCGGCCCAGACAATGGCCTGGACGGGGGCGGTGACTCCCAGCCGGTCGCAGATGGCGCGGGTCCGGCGACGAACGGTCCGGTCCGAGAGCTCCAGCCGGCGTGCGACCGCCTCGCTCGGAAGTCCCTCGGACAACAGGCGCAGCAGCTCCACGTCCTCGGGGTTGAGTACCGGTCGCACCGCCGCTCCGATCACGTCGCCCTCCTGCCGTTTCGGTGCAGCACCACCCGACTGTGAAACGTTTTACGCGGTTGAACGTAAGCGGTGACAGCCGTCACGTCAAGAACCTGTGCGGCGAGTGCGAGGTCGCCTCGAGCACCGTCATACCGGCGCCAAGTGTCCGGTTTCGGCCATCTGCAGCCCTATTTGTACGGGCCAGGCGCTGTTAGCGTCGAAGACTCTGAAACGATTCAGCCCACGGAGGCCACATGTCCAGCCCGTCCCGTTGGAAGCTCCCACGAACCCTGGTGCTGCCCTTCGTGCTTGTCGCGATGCTGGTCACGACCCTCGGCGTCGGCTCGACGTCGTCAGTAGCCGCGGAGAACAGCGCTCTCACCGTGGGACGGCTTTCGGTGAACCATCTGCAGCGTCCACTCGGGGTGCCGGTCGAAGCTCCGGTCCTTTCGTGGCAGCTCCACGGTCCCGACCGAGGAATCGTGCAGTCGGCAAGCCAGGTCCAGGTCTCGACGAAGGCGGACGGCTTCGACGACCCTGACGTATGGGACAGCGGCCGGGTGCCGGGGTCGCAGTCGGTCAACGTGAGATACGCCGGGCCCCGTCTGGAGGCCAAGACGCGTTACCACTGGCGGGTCCGGGTCTGGGACGGCTCGGGTGCGTTGAGTCCCTGGAGCGAGGCCGGCTGGTTCGAGACCGCGCTGCCGACCGATGCCACATCGGCCGCGGACTGGGGGGCGAGATGGATCGGCGGGCCATCTGAGCAGCCTCGTGGTGTGGAGTGGAGCGACTACACCCTCACGGTCCGGACAAGCAATGTGGTCGAGGCACTGGGGATCGTCTTCTACGCCGACTCGGCCGCCTCCCGGAACAGCTACATGTGGCAGCTCTCCAACCGTGGCGCGCCGAGCCTCCGGCCACACAGCAGGGTCGACGGCGGCTGGGCGGCGTTGGACGAGGTGCCGATTGCGGACGACGTCCTGCCGGGAGGTCTCGCGGCCGAGCACGAGGTCACGATCGAGCTCTCCGATGGAGTCGCCTCGACGAGCATCGACGGCCACCGCATCGACTCGCGACCGATTCCGTTGCGCTCCTCGGGAACCATCGGGTTGAGGACGGCCGCCGGCGAGTCCGGGGACGTCCATGAAGTCACCGTCTCGAAGAGAGACGAGGTCCTGTTCCACACCGACTTCTCTGACGGCGTGAACCCGTTCGCGATCGGAGAAGTGCGTGGCGGGGTCCTCAAGGTGTCCGGCGTCGTGGAGAACGGCGTGATGGCCACCGAGAAGCAGGCGCTGCCCCTGCTGCGTCATGACTTCGATCTGGCCAAGCAGGTCGCATCCGCTCGGCTGTACTCGACGGCCCTGGGTGTGTATCGCGCAGAGATCAACGGCCATCGGGTAGGAGACCAGGAGCTCGCTCCGGGCTGGACCGACTACAGCCAGCTGGTGCAGTACCAGGTCTACGACGTGACCAACCAGCTCCAGCAGGGACAGAACACGGTCGGCGCCGAGCTCAGCACGGGTTGGTACGCCGGCAACCTGGCCTGGCACGGCCCGAGACACTACGGAAGCGACCCTGCATTCCTGGCCCGCCTGGAGGTCACCTTCGAGGACGGCACGACCAAGGTCATCAGCACCGACGAGACATGGACGACGACTCCCGGACCGGTGCTCGAGGCAGACCTGCTGATGGGTGAGACGTATGACTTCCGCCGGGAGGTTCCCGGCTGGAGCGAGCCGGACGCCACCGGAGACTGGCGGCCAGTGCGGGTGCTGCCTCCCTCTCCGGGGGAGTTGCACGCCCAGACAGATCCGCCGGTGCGCGTGACCGAGGAGCGGCAAGCGGTCGAGCGGACCAGTCCGCAGCCGGACGTCTCCATCTACGACATGGGCCAGAACATGGTGGGCTGGGTCAAGGTGCGCCTGACCGGTCAATCCGGGGACCGGGTGACCATCCGCCACGGTGAGGTGCTGAACCCGGACGGCACCCTGTACACCGCGAACCTCCGCACGGCGAAGGCCACGGAGACCGTGTTCCTGGGCAAGGACGGCACCGTCGAGTTCAGCCCCGACTTCACTTCGCACGGTTTCCGGTACGTCGAGATCACCGGGCTCGAGAACCCACCCGCTGCGGAGGACGTCACCGGGATCGTGGTGGGCACGGACAACCCCGACGCAGCGACGTTCACGACCTCCGACGCGATGCTCAACCAGCTCCAGTCGAACATCACCTGGGGCATCCGCGGCAACTTCCTCTCGGTCCCCACGGACACCCCGGCCCGGGACGAGCGTCTCGGCTACTCCGGTGACCTCAACGCCATCGTCGACACCGCTGTGTTCAACCAGGACGCCTACGCGTTCCTGAGCAAGTGGCTGCGCGACATGCGCCTCAGGCAACACCCCAACGGCGTCATGCCGATGATCGCCCCGGGAATCGACCCCGGCACAGGCGAACCCACCGCTACGGCGGGCTGGGGTGACGGGTTCATCACCGTGACCCACGCGCTGTGGCGGAACTTCGGCGACACGAGCGTGATCGATGAGAACTGGTCGGCGATGGTCCGCCTCGTCGACCACTGGACGTCAGTTGCGCAGAACGGCATCGTGCCCGACGGGCACGGGATCGGCGACTGGCTGAACCTGAACGACCCGACGCCGGACACCTTCCTCGCCACGGCGTACTACGCCCAGGACGCCCTCCTGCTGAGCGAGATGGCGGAAGCGACAGGACGCGAAAACGCGGCCGCGAGGTTCCGCGCGTTGTTCGAAGAGGTGCGAACCGCCTTCACCGATCGGTTCATCGACGCGGACGGGAAGGTGGGCTCCGGGTCACAGGCCGGCTATGCCATGGCGATCGACATGGGCCTCGTGCCCGAGGCCAAGCTGGACGCCGTCGGTGAGGAGTTCGTCGCCGCCATCGAGGCACACGACTGGCACCTCACCACCGGGTTCCTGGGCACGCCACACCTGCTCCCCGCGTTGAGCGCCGTGGGCCGCGAGGACGTGGCCTACCGCCTGCTGCTCGAGAAGGAGTACCCGTCCTGGCTCTACGAGGTGACCATGGGGGCGACGACGACATGGGAGCGGTGGGACTCGATGCGCCCGGACGGCTCCTTCCAGGACCCCGGGATGAACTCCTTCAACCACTACGCGTACGGCGCGGTCGGGGAGTGGATGTACACCGCGATCGCCGGCATCACGGCGACCGGGCCGGGCTACTCGACGTTCCGTGTTGCACCGAGGCCGGGCGGAGGGCTCACGCATGCCTCGGTCAGCCATGACTCGCCGTACGGCGAGATCCGGTCGGCGTGGCGCAAGGTAACGGCGGATCGGCTCACCCTCGACGTGAGCGTCCCCGCCAATACCGTGGCGCGGGTCCATGTCCCGGCGGTCAGCAAGCGGGCCGTCTTCGAGGGCGGGAGCCTCGCCGCCGATGCACCTGGAGTGCGCTTCGTGCGCATGCTGGAGGGAGCGGCGGTCTTCGAGGTCGGCTCTGGTAACTACGCCTTCCAGTCGGACGACGTCCGTGGCTACATCGGCCTGGCTGTTGCTCGGAGCTCGGCCTTCCAGGACGTGGCCGCAGGGGTCGCTGGCTCCCCGGATGCGCCGAAGGTCGTTGAGAAGCGGCTACCGGTCGAGGCGAAACAGCTCACGAAGACCCTCGAGCGCGCGTGGCAGAGCTATCTGGGCGGAGAAGCCGAGCTCACCGCGGAGGCGTTGGCCAGCGCGCAAGCACGAACCGACCGGCTGCAAGGGCTCATCGAAGAATGGGCGGACGATGGCGCCATCAGTGCCGGCGACGCGGATACGCTCACCAAGGCCCTCGCCCGGGCGGAGACCGATATCTCCGCGGCCGCACGGAGACTGCACGGCGTCTCGGCGTCGCTGGTCGTCGGGGAGGAGTCTGCTGTCCCAGGCTCCACGCTGCGAGTCGTGGGCGCACTGGAGAACAGTGGGGAGCAACCCCTTCGAGACGTCACGCTGGCCCTCGACCTCCCCGAGGGCTGGACGGCCGATCCGGCCACGGTGACCGAACGGGTCGCCCCCGGGCAGTCGACCGAGGTGCCGCTCGACGTACACGTCGCCGGAGACCAGCCGCGCCTCGAGGGCCTCGAGATCAAGGGCCGGATGACCTATCGCCGCGGGCCTGCCACGACGACCGTGCCCGTCCGTGTGCTCGTGGACGTGGTCTCGCCCGTGCGCATCGTGTCCATGAGTGCAGAGCCTTCACTGCTCGAGCAGCCAGGAGACTCCACCAGGGTGACGGTGACGGTGCGGAACCGACGCCCCGCGGCTCCACTGGACGGGGTGCTCAGGTTCAGCGTGCCCTCAGGTTGGGAGGTCACCCCCCAGACCACGGCGTACGGGCTTGCCGCTGGGGAGGAGGCCTCGGTGCACGTCACCATCACCTCGCCGGTTGACGCGACAAGCCTGGCCGGCGTTGTCTCGGTGGACGCCTTCTATGAGGACGCACCGGGCGCTGGTGACAGTGCCGAGGTGCGGATCTCGTCTCCGCTGAAGCGCTGGGAGTTCGACACCGCGGGCAACACCGAGGGCTGGGTCGCGACGAACCAGCTCACCGGTTTCACGGTCTCGGATGGCGCGCTCCATGCCAGCTCCACGGGCGGAGACCCCAACATGGCCTACGGCCCCGGCCCCGTTTCGTTCGATGCCACGGAGGGCGCCTACCTGGAGATCACGATGACCTCCTCGATCGCGGGAGAGGGGCAGCTCTTCTGGGGCACTGAGGCCTCACCAGGTCCGAGCGAGGGCAGGAGCGTCAGGTTCGGCGTCGAGGCGGGCGGCGAGCACGTGTACGTGGTCCCGCTCCCCGCATTGGACAGCCCGCTGACCATGCTCCGGCTTGATCCGCTGAGTTCCCAGGGAGACATTGAGATCGACAGCATGCGCCTGATTCGCTGAGGCGGGTCCGCCGCGCTCTCTGCGCCGAGTTGTCAGGGTGTGCGTGCCCTATGGGGGACGCACACCCTGACAAGTTGGCGGCAGATTAGACTCCGCAGCGTGGCGGTGACGGACGAGGCGATCCTCAAGATCAAGGAGATGCTGCTCAGCGGGCAGCTCAGGCCCGGTGACCGGCTGCCCCCGGAGAAGGAGCTCAGCGAGGAGCTCGGTCTGTCCCGCAGCTCACT
>DASSBE010000144.1:0-4259 GCA_035699065.1 Nocardioidaceae bacterium | reverse complement strand
GACGATGCCTGAGCTGCTCGAGGTCGTCCTGCGTCTGCTGGTCGTGCTCGCCGCGTTCCTGGTCGTCCCGCTGGTCGTCGGCCAGACCGAGCACAAGGCGATGGCGCACATGCAGAGCCGGGTCGGCCCGATGTACGCCGGCGGCTTTCACGGCTGGGCGCAGCTGGTCGCGGACGGCGTGAAGTTCGTGCAGAAGGAGGACATCGTCCCCGCGGCGGCGGACCGGCGGGTGTTCAAGCTGGCACCGGCGATCGCGCTGCTGCCCTACCTGATCGTGATGATCGCGATCCCGGTCGGGCCGGGGCTGGTGGGGCAGGACCTCGACCTCGGCCTGTTCTTCGTGGTCGCGGTGATGGGCGTCGGCGTGATCGGCACGTTGATGGGCGGCTGGTCCAGCGCGAACAAGTTCAGCCTGCTCGGGGGAATCCGGGTCGCGGCACAGCTGATGGCCTACGAGCTGCCGTTCGTGCTCGCCGCCGCGTCGGTCGCGATGGCCGCAGGCACCCTGTCGCTGACAGGGATCGTCACCGCCTGGGAGCCGTGGTGGCTGTTGTGGCAGGCACCCGCAGCGGTGGTGTTCTTCGTCGCCGGGCTCGCCGAGCTGCAACGACCGCCGTTCGACATGCCGGTCGCCGACGCAGAGCTCGTGTTCGGTCCGTACACCGAGTACGGCGGCCTCCGGTTCGCACTGTTCATTCTCGCCGAGTACGCCGGGATCGTGGTGCTGTCCGCGCTGACCACGGTGCTGTTCCTGGGCGGCTGGCACGGACCGTTCGAGGACCAGCTCGGCTGGCTGTGGACGCTGGTCAAGGTGATGGCCGTCGCGTTCGTCGTGATCTGGGTGCGCGTGGCCTACCCGCGGCTGCGCGAGGACCAGCTGCAACGGCTCGCGTGGCAGGGCCTGGTGCCGCTTGCCCTTTTCCAGCTCGCGATCACAGCGGTAGGTGTGGTGATGTTCCGATGAGTCTTCCCGGAGTCGGTCTGGTCAAGGGCCTCGCGGTCACGATGCGGAACATGACGCATCGCTCGGTGACCGCGCAGTACCCCGACGCGCTCCCCGAGCTCCCGCCCCGCTCACGCGGCGTGATCGCGCTGATCGAGGAGAACTGCACGGTGTGCATGCTGTGCGCGCGAGAGTGCCCGGCCTGGTGCATCTACATCGACTCGCACAAGGACACCATCCCGGCGACCACCGAGGGCGGCAAGGACAAGAGCCGCAACGTGCTGGACCGGTTCGCGATCGACTTCTCGATCTGCATGTACTGCTCGATCTGCGTGGAGGTGTGCCCGTTCGACGCGCTGCACTGGAGCCCGGAGTTCGAGTACGCCGAGCTCGACATCAGGGAGCTGACCCACGAGAAGGAACGCCTCCGCGAGTGGATGTGGACCGTGCCCGCACCCGTCGCCTTGGACCCGAACGCCGAGCCTGCGAAGGAGATCGGTGTCGCGGAGAAGGCCGCCGCCAAGGCCGCCGAGTTGTCAGAAGCTGATGCGGCTATAGCCGCACAACGTTCTGACAAGTCGGGGGGAGGGGAGGCGTGAGCGTCGTCCAGGTGATCTTCGTGCTGCTCAGCCTGGTCGCGGTCGGCTCGGCGCTGCTGGTGGTGACCACGCGGAACATGGTGCACGCGGCCCTGTGGCTGGTGGTCACCCTCGGCTCCATCGCGGGCTGCTTCCTGCTGCTCGCGGCCGAGTTCGTGGCCTGGGTCCAGGTCCTGATCTACGTGGGCGCGATCGTCGTACTCCTGCTCTTCGCGCTGATGCTGACCAAGGCGCCCACCGGCGCGCAGCCGGACCTGAACGTGCGGCGCGTGCTCCCCGCAGCAGTCGTCGGCGTACTCGTCGCGGCCCTGCTCGGCACCACCGTCGTGGCCGGCTTCTCCGGGGTCCGGATCGACCTGGACGAGGCGGTGGTCGGGTCCGCGGAGGTCACCGGCGCCACGATCTTCCAGAGCTGGGTGCTGCCGTTCGAGGTGCTCAGCGTGCTGCTGCTCGCCGCACTCGTGGGGGCGATCGTCCTGTCCCGGCGGGGGGACCGCTGATGCCGCTGTGGTGGCCGCTGCTGCTGGCCAGCCTGCTGTTCGCGATCGGCGTGTACGGCGTGCTCGTCCGACGCAACGCGGTGCTCGTGCTGATGGGCGTCGAGCTGATGCTCAACGCGGTCAACCTCAACCTGGTGGCGTTCGACGCGCACTTCCGCGACGTACTGCACGGTGGCCAGACGTTCGCGCTGTTCATCATCGTGATCGCCGCCGCCGAGATCGGGCTCGCACTCGCGATCGTGCTGATGGTGTTCCGCACCCACGGCCACATCGACCTGGACCGGCTCCGCTCGCTCGCCGACCGCGACGACCCCGAGTTGTCAGAACGTGATGCGGCTATAGCCGCACAGGAGTCTGACAAGTCGGAGGTGGGCCGGTGAGCTGGGTCCTCCTGCTGCTGCTCGTGCTCCCGTTCGCGTCGGCCGCACTGACCCTGCTGATCGGACACACCGGCGACGCCGCGGCCAAGGGCATCTCGGTCGGCGGATCCCTGCTGGCGCTGGGGATCGCGTACGGCGTGGCGTTCCCGCGGCTCGGTGACGCGTCGCCGATCGGTCACGTGTTCGCGCGCACCGCCGCCTCCGGCCCGCCGATCGAGCTGTCGGTGTACGTCGACCAGCTCAGCGCCGTGATGCTGCTCCTGGCACACACCGTCGCCTTCATGGTGCAGCTGTACTCGGTGGGCTACCTCGCAGACGACCCCCGCTACCCGTCGTACACCGCCCTCGTCTCCATCTTCACCGGCTCGATGACCCTGGTCGTGGTCGCCGACGACCTGTGGGCGCTGCTGATCGGCTGGGAGCTGATGGGGGCCTGCTCCTACTTCCTGATCTCGCACCACTGGGAGCTGCCGGAGGCACGGGCCGGTGCGGTCAAAGCCTTTCTGATGACGCGTACGGCGGACCTGGGACTGCTCTTCGCGATCATCGTGCTGGGGATCCGGTTCGACTCCTATCGGATCAGCACGATCATGTCCGAGATCACCACCGGGGGCTTCGGGCGCGACGAGCTGTGGCTCCCCGCCCTCCTGCTGACCATCGCGGCGATCGGGAAGTCGGCACAGTTCCCGTTCCACACCTGGCTTCCCGACGCGATGCCCGGCCCGACCCCGATCTCCGCGCTGATCCACGCCGCCACGATGGTCGCCGCCGGCGTGTTCCTGGTGGCGCGCACCTACCCGCTGTACCTCTCCGCCCCGTCGGCGATGAACCTGCTCGCCGGCGTCGCCGCGGTCACCATGTTCATCGCCGCGGTCTACGCCTTGTTCACCACGGATCTGAAGCGGGTGCTGGCCTGGTCGACGGTGAGCCAGCTCGCGTACATGTTCGGCGCGCTCGCGGTCGGCGCCTGGTCGGCCGGCGTGCTGCACCTGCTGGCCCACGGTGCGTTCAAGGCGCTGCTGTTCCTGGCCGCCGGGTCGGTCGTGCACGCGGTCGGGTCCACGTCGATGTCGGCGATGGGGGCGTTGCGCGACAAGATCCCGGACACGTTCATCACGATGACGATCGGCTTCGGGGCGCTGGCCGGTGTGGTGCCGCTGGTCGGGTTCTTCACCAAGGACGCGGTGATCGGCTCGGCACTCGAGGCCGCGCAGGGCGGCCGGCTGGTGTGGACCTGGGTCGCCTGGCTGCTGTTCGCCTCCACGGTGGTGACCGCCGTGCTGACCGTGGCGTACTCCCTGCGGGCATGGCTGCTGGTGTTCTTCGGCAATCCGGCCGCGGTCGCACCGGAGCTGGTGCCCGTCGAGATCCACGACTCACCGTGGACGATGCGGACACCGCTCTACCTGTTGAGCATCCCGACCGTGCTGGGCGGCCTCGCGGTGGTCTACCCGGCCGCGATCTTCGGGTCCGGCACCGAGGAGCACCTGCTGCACGGCCCGCTGTCGGTGGTGATGACCGTGTTGGTGGTCGCGGCCGCCGCGCTGGTGCTCTGGCTGTGGCAGCGCACCGAGCAGCGTGACCCGTGGCAGCCGCAGGTCGTCCCGCACGCACCGGTCGACCGGATCTACGAGATGGGCATCGAGCGACCGGTCTGGTTCCTGTCGCGGCTGGTGCGCGCCGGTGACCGCGACGTGGTCGACGCCTACGCGAACGGTGCCGCGGCCACCACCCGGGGCGTCGGCTGGGTGCTGCGGGCGGCGCAGAACGGGAACGTGCAGGGCTACCTGATGGCGGTCGTCGTCGGTGCGGCCGCACTCGCGCTGGCCGCCGGGGT
>DASSBE010000143.1:0-20464 GCA_035699065.1 Nocardioidaceae bacterium | reverse complement strand
CATGACGCCGATGTTCTCGGCGTAGGTCGTGGTCGGCGAGGCACCGAACGCGCTGGCGAGCGCGGTTGCGACACCGTCGGCGCCGAGCGCCCGGCCCATGTACGGGTCGAGGTCGGTCTCGGTCATCTCGGCGACCGCGCGGACGTGCCCGGTGTTCTCCGCGATCAGCGCGATCACGGCAGGCAGGATCAGCAGGGTGAAGGTCAGCGAGAAGCTCGGACCGTGCACCGCGGAGACCCCGTCGGCGAGGTCCGTGGTCGGCAGGCCGAACCACTTGGCGTCACCGAGCCCGGCCAGGTTGATCCGGTCGTGGGCGATGACCTTGCCGACACCCGGGCTGAACGAGGTGATCTGGCCGAACATGCTGTCGGCGAGCCAGGAGATGATGTAGCCGAAGACGAGCGCCAGGAAGATCGAGATCCGGGCCCAGAAGCCGGGGAAGAGCACCGCGGCGATCACCACGAACGCGGCGGTGGCCAGGGCGATCCACTGGTCCTGGGGCCAGTAGATGTTGGCGACGACCGGGGCGAGGTTGAAGCCGATCAGCATCACGACGGCGCCGGTCACCGCAGGCGGCAGCAGCCGCTTGAGCATTCCCGGCCCGGCAAAGTGGACGAGCAGACCCACGATCGCCAGCACCACGCCGCTGATCAGGATCGCCCCCGTGACGTCCGCGGAGTCACCGCCCTGGCCACGGATCGCGACCACGCCGGCGACGAACGAGCCGCTGGTGCCCAGGTAGCTCGGCACGTAGCCGTTGACCATGAGCAGGAACAAGATCGTGCAGACGCCCGAGAACAGGATCGCGAGGTTGGGGTCGAGCCCCATCACGATCGGGAAGACGAAGGTCGCCCCGAACATTGCGACCACGTGCTGCGCGCCCAGACCGATGGTCCGGCCCCAGCTCAGTCGTTCGTGCGGTCCCACCGCCTTGCCCGGTGGCGGGGTCTTGCCGTCGTAGACGACGTTCCATCGAAAGTTCATGCTCATGCAGGTCTCCTGCCCACACGCACCGCCCTCGCGGGAACCGGCGCAACCGTTGTGACTCCCATCACCCGAGAGTCACGCTCACTGTGCACCAGCCGGGTCGCCGGACGCAGCATGCGCGCGGCAAAACACCTGCCGAATCAGCCGCGCGGCCACTGTGCACAGTTGCCAGTCGGGCTCACATCGACCGCATGGCGACGATCCGCAGCGCCAGCGCGAGGTCCAGCCGCAGGTTCGGGTCCGTCGTGAACGGCCCGAGCATCCGCTCGAGCTTGTTGATCCGGTAGCGCAGCGTGTTGTAGTGGAAGTGCAGCCGGCGCGCCGTCTCCGCAACGTTCAGGTTGGTGTCGAGCAGCACCTGCAGCGTCATGCGCAGGTCGGCCGCCTCCGTCGACGTACCGCTGGCGAGCTCCCCCAGCGTCTCGTCCACGAAGCTGGTCAGCTCCCGGGTGTCGTCGATCAGGCTGAGCAGCCGGAACACGCCGAGGTCGTCGAAGTGGGTCAGCGCCCGTGGGCCGTGCAGCTGGCGTCCCACCTGCAGCGCCTTGCGGGCCTGCTCGTACCCGCCCGGCAGGGCTTCCGCCGAGCCGACCACCCGGCTCACCCCGGTGGCGAACGGCCGGCGGCCACCTCCGCCGTCACCGGCGACCCCGCGGATCGCGGCGTCGACCACCGCGCGCGCGGAGCCGTCCTCCGGCACCGGCAGCAGGGCGACGACCTCCGCGGCGAACCCCACGACCGGCACGCTGGGATCGCGGCGGGTCGTCACGCTGCGCCATGCGGACGCGAAGCGTTCGAGCTCCAACGGGCCCTCGTAGCCGAGACCCATCGGGGGTGCGTCCGTGGTCTGCAGCGCGGCGACCACGACGACCATCGGGCGGGCGATGTCCCAGCCCAGCGAGCGCGCATGGGCCTCCACGTCGCCGGCCGAACCGGCGCGGCCCGAGAGCACGTCGCGGAGGAAGTCGCCGCGGTACTTGCTCTCCACCGCGGTGATCGCGATCTCCTTGGTCAGCGAGATCGCTGCGACCGTGGCAGCACGCTCCAGCACGGTGGTGTCCGCGGCGGTGAGCACCCGGCTGCTGTCGAACAGCACCAGCCGTCCGTGGTCGATCCGGCCGCCCTTGATCGGCACCACCGCGTGTGAGCCTGGCAGGTCGTCGACGACGTGCACCCCCGGCGTCGACACCTCGGTGCGGAAGCGGCCGCTCGGGTGGAACACCGACGAGGCGCGCAGGGCGGTGCGCTGCTCAGGGTTGCCGACGTCGCTGACCACCCGGCCGTCCGCGGTGGTGATCATCGCGACCGCGGAGAACAGCTCGCTGACACTGGCCGCCACATCGGCCACGCCCCCACCGGTGAGCACCACGTTGACCAGCTGCCGGTGCACCTCCTCGCTGCGCTCGAGCAGCGACGCGCGTTCGCTGACCACACTGGTGAACACCTGGGTCAGCACGTCATCGAAGCCGATGCTGTCCGGGACCAGGATCACCGGCAGCCCGCGGCGGTTCGCCTCGGCGAGCATCGCCTCGGGCAGCGCGTCGAGGTAGCGGTGCAGCTTGACCGCCACGGCGGAGACACCGCGGTCGTCAAGGTCGCCGACCAGCCGGGGAAGACTCTCGATCCCGGCGCGCAAGGGGTAGCCGGTGGTGAGCAGGAGCCCCTCCGCGCGCACCCAGGGGACGATGTCGGGGACTTCCATCACATTGGCGCTGCGCACGATGCGCTCGAGGCCGCGGGCGCCGGCGACCACCTCGGCGCCGGAGAACGCGGGCAGCGTGAGCATCTTCGCCACGCTCATGGGCTGGGTGGCGTCCTGCCGCCCGACCGAGGGCGGCTCGGAGCCACCGGCTAGCAACTCAAGATCACGACGACGCGGATCATTGGCAACTTTACCCATGCACCGGACGCTACCGGAGTCCCTATCGTCGAGGGGTGACAACCCGAGAGATCCCCTGCGCCGCCTCGACGCTGGTCGCCGGTCTCCTCGACGGCGCACCGCGGGATTGCGTCGAGGTCGCGCGGACCCGGGTCAGCGTCCACTACGAGACCGGTGACGTCGCGGTCCCGGTGCTCACCCTGTGTACGCCGGACGCCGTGCGGCTCCCCGACAGCCTTGTCACCGACCGCCTCCCCGGCGCCGACGAGGCCGCGTCTCAACCCCGGAAAGCCCACGACTCAACGGGAGCACGGGTCGGGGGTGGCGGGCTGCGTGCGGGCGGCACGACGTGGCGCGTCCGGCGCTGGTGGCAGCCGCCCCGGCCCTGCGGACTGCCCCGACCGAGCGCAGGAGACGCCGCCCGGTGCACCCGTGACCTCGGGTCGCTGCCCGGGGTCCCGCTCCCCCCTCCGTCGTACGACGGGCTCTCCCCTCGTGACCTGCTCGGAGCCGGCCCGGGACTGACCCCCGCCGGCGACGACGTGCTCGCGGGTGCGCTCGTGGCGGCGCACGCCACCGATGACCCGCGCCTGGCAACGTGGCGCCGCGCCCTGAGACCGCGCCTGGACGAGGGCCGGACCACGGCGGTGTCGCGGGCGATGCTGCACCGTGCGCTCGAGGGCTACGCCACACCCCAGCTCGCCCGGTTCGTGACCGCCCTGTGCCTCGCGCACGACCTCACCCGCCCCTGGACCGACCTGCTGGCGGTCGGCCACACCTCGGGCGGTGCCCTGCTGACCGGGGTGCTGCACACCCTGAGCACCCACCACCTCGAAGGAGCAGCGTGACCAGAAGCCTGACCGTCCGCAAGGGTTCGTACGTCGACTCGGTGGCGCTGATGCAGGTGAGCAAACGCGTCTCCGCGCTGCCCGGCGTCAGGTCGGCGCTGGTCGCGATGGCCACCGAGCTCAACCTCGACCTCGCCACCGGGATGGGGTTCACCCTGCCGGACAGGACCGCGCCGAACGAGATGCTGGTGGCGATCGAGGCCGACGACGAGACCGCGATCGCCGACGCGTACGCCGAGGTCGAGGCCGCCCTGAACGCGAGGTCCGCGCCCTCGGCCACGGGCTTCGGCACCGCCCCGCCGCCGGTGACGATCGGTGCGGCCGCCCGCCACGTCGCGGCGGGGCTGGCGCTGATCTCCACACCGGGCCGGTATGCGTTCGCCGACGCGATCGACGCGGTCGACGCCGGGCTGCACACGATGGTCTTCAGCGACAACGTGCCGCTGGAGCAGGAGGTCGCGCTCAAGCGGTACGCGGCCGACGCCGGGGTGCTGGTGATGGGCCCTGACTGCGGCACGGCGGTGGTCGGCGGCGTCGCTCTCGGCTTCGCCAACGTGGTCCGTCCCGGCCCGATCGGGATCGTCGCCGCGTCCGGCACCGGCGCGCAGCACCTGATGACACTGCTCGACGGCGCCGGGGTGGGGGTCAGTCACTGCCTCGGCGTCGGTGGCCGTGACCTGTCCGAGCGGGTCGGCGGCAGCTCGACGCTGCGGGCGCTGGACCTGCTCGCCGGCGACGAGGCCACCGAGGTGATCGTGATCGTCTCGAAGCCGCCGTCCCCGTCGGTGGCCGAGACGGTGCGTGCGCATGCCGCCACTCTCGGCAAGCCGGTAGTGTTCGGCCTGCTCGGCAAGGGGCAGCCGGACCTCACCGAGACCGCGCGCCGGACCGTGGAGGCGACGGGACGCACGTGGCGCGCACCGCAGCACCTGAGCGGCGCCGTCGACCGCGCCCGCGACAAAGGCTTCCTGCGCGGCCTGTTCGCCGGCGGCACTCTGTGCGACGAGGCGATGATCCTCGCCGTCGACGTCGTCGGAGCGGTCCGGTCGAACATCCCGCTCGACCCCGCCTGGGCCCTCGACGACGGGCTCGGCTCCGACGGGCACACGATGATCGACTTCGGCGACGACGAGCTGACCCAGGGCCGGCCGCACCCGATGATCGACGGGTCGATCCGGGTGGAGCGGATGCGCGCCGAGGTGGCGGACCCGACCTGCGGCGTGCTGCTGCTCGACGTGGTGCTGGGGCTCGGCGCGGCCGCCGACCCGGCCGCGGAGCTCGCCCCGGTGATCACCGAGGCCACCCGGGCGGGGATCCCGGTGGTCGCTGCCGTGGTCGGCACCCGGGACGACCCGCAGGACCTCAAACGCCAGGCGACCACGCTGAACGCGGCGGGTGCCTGGGTGTTCTACTCCAACGCCGAGGCGGCACGGACCGCGCTCGACCTGCTCGCGAAGGGACAGTCCGCATGAGCCCGCTCGACCTCAGCACACCGGACACGGTGGTCACCGCCGGCGCCGAGATGTTCGCCGACTCCGTGGAGCAGCAGGGCATCAGCACCGCGCGCGTCGCCTGGCAGCCACCGGTCGACGGCTCCGGTGACGCGGTGGCCGCCGTGATGGGAGACCGTCGCCGCCGGCACGCCAACGCGAAGGCACTCGAGGCGATGCTCGCGGCGGAGGCCACCCTGGTCGACGTACGCCCTGCCTCGGAGGTGCTCGGTCTGGAGCGCGGGCACTTCCTGCACGCGGGACCGCCGGTGACCTGGGAGCGGGCGTCCGGGCCGATGCGCGGTGCGCTGATCGGCGCGGTGCTGTTCGAGGGGCTCGCGCAGACGCCCGAGTCCGCGGAGAAGATGCTGGCCGCCGGCGACGGGGTCAGCTGGGAGCCGTGCCACCACCGCGGGGCGGTGGGGCCGATGGCCGGTGTGGTCTCGCCGTCGATGTGGATGTTCGAGCTGCGCGACGAGGCGCACGACGCGACCTCGTGGTGCTCGCTGAACGAGGGCCTGGGCAAGGTGCTCAGGTACGGCGCCTACGGCAGCGAGGTGATCGAACGGCTGCACTGGATGACCGACGTGCTCGGCCCGATCCTGCAGAGCGCCGTGCGGGCCGGGGACCCGGTCGACGTCAAGGGCATCGTCGCGCAGATGGTGCAGATGGGCGACGAGGGCCACAACCGCAACCGCGCCGGGACGCTGATGTTCCTGCGCGAGGTGCTTCCGGCGATGATCGACTCCGGTCACCCGACCGGGGACGTCGCCCAGGCGGTCCGGTTCATGTCCGGCAACGACCACTTCTTCCTCAACCTCGGCATGCCCGCGTGCAAGCTGCAGACCGCGGCGGCGGCCGGCATCGGCGGGTCCACCGTGGTGACGGTGATGGCACGCAACGGCACCGACTTCGGCATCCAGGTCTCCGGCACCGGGGACCGGTGGTTCACCGCGCCCGCGAACACCCCCGACGGGCTGTTCCTCGGCGGCTACGGCCCCGACGACGCCAACCCCGACATCGGGGACTCGGCGATCACCGAGACCGCGGGCATCGGCGGCTTCGCGATGGCCACGGCCCCGGCGATCGTCCGGTTCGTCGGCGGCAGCGTCCCGGACGCGCTGGCGACCTCGCAGCGGATGTACGACATCACCGTCGGAGAGAACCCGGCGTTCGCGATCCCGATCCTCGAGTTCCGCGGGGCGCCCACCGGGATCGACGTGACCTCGGTGGTGCGCAGCGGCGTGCTGCCCCAGATCAACACCGGGATGGCCGGCCGCGTCGCCGGCACCGGACAGGTAGGTGCCGGGCTGGTCACCCCGCCGATGGAGTGCTTCACGCAGGCGATCGCCGCACTGGCCGCCGCGGTCCCGGCCGGCTGAGGTCAGTCGTCGCGGTCGGTGTGGCTCTGTCGCGCGAGCAACGCACGCAGCTGCCGGACCTGGGTGACCGCGCGGGACCCGTCGGAGCCCTGGATCGCCATCGCCGGGACCGTCGTACCGTCACTGAGGTCGACGGTGGCCCAGGGGCTGCCGGGCCGCAGCGACACCGCGACCAGCTCGTTCCACTCGTAGCTGCGGGACTTGTAGCCGTTCACCACGGTCACCGACTCCTGGCGGGCCACCACCCGGCACCGGGCCAGCGCATGCCCGGCGACCGCCGCGGCCAGCCCGAAGAAGATCACCGTGCCGCGCTGGAAGAGCGTGAACTGGTCGCGCACGTCCTGGCTGAACGCGAACCAGATCACCACCACCACGAGCAGCAGCAGGAACCCGAACACGTAGGCCGCGATGCGCACGCCGAGCGGCCGGAACGTGTGCGGCAGCGGGACGGGAACCGGTTCAGAGGCGGCAGGCATTGATCTCCGTCACCAGGATCCCGCGGGCACCGATCTCCCACAGCGCGTCCATCACCTTCTGGGCAGCGACGCGGGGCACCATCGAGCGCACCGCGACCCACCCTTCCCGATGCAACGGGGACACGGTGGGACTCTCGATGCCCGGGGTCAGCGCGACCGCCTCGTCGACCCGCTCGACGCGGATGTCGTAGTCCATCATCACGTAGGACCGGGCGACCATCACGCCCTTGACCCGCCGCCGGAACACCTCGAACCCGGCCGGTGTCTCCGCGCCGGCACGCCGGATCAGCACCGCCTCGGACTCCAGGATCGTGTCCCCGACGAGCTCGAGACCGGCCTGCCGCAGGGTGCTGCCGGTCTCCACGACATCGGCGATCACGTCGGCGACACCGAGCTGCACGCTGGTCTCCACGGCGCCGTCGAGGCGGGTCACCGTGGCGTCGATCCCGTGCTCCTCCAGGTAGCGGCGCACCACCCCGTCGTACGACGTGGCGATCCGCTTGCCGGCCAGGTCACCGGCGTCGGAGATCGTGCCGGGCGGGGCCGCGAACCGGAACCGGGAGCGGCCGAAGCCGAGCTGCAGCACCTCCTCGGCCTTGGCGCCGGAGTCGAGCAGCAGGTCGCGGCCGGTGATGCCGAGGTCGAGCGTGCCCTCCCCCACGTAGAGCGCGATGTCGCGGGGCCGCAGGTAGAAGAACTCGACGTCGTTGTCGGGGTCGTCGAGCGCGAGCTGCTTGGTGTCGGTGCGCTGCCGGTAGCCGGCCTCGCGCAGGAGCTCGGTGGCCGAGGTGGACAGGGATCCCTTGTTCGGGATGGCGATGCGGAGCATGGAAGACCTCGCTGTGGTCAGAGGTGGCGGTAGACGTCGTCGAGCGTGATCCCGCTCGCGAGCATGAGCACCTGGGCGTGGTAGAGCAGCTGGCTGATCTCTTCGGCGGCGCGTTCGCGCCCCTCATGCTCGGCGGCCATCCACGACTCGGCTGCCTCCTCGACCAGCTTCTTGCCGATCGCGTGCACGCCGGCGTCGAGCGCCTGCACCGTGCCGGAGCCCTCCGGCCGGGTCTGCGCCTTCTCGCCGAGCTCGTCCCAGAGCTCTTCGAACGTCTTCATTCGCACGCTTTCCGTCAGGGTGGTGGCCGGGCGTCGCAGTCGCCTGCCTGGCCGGGCCAAGCCTACGGCGTACGACGGGCGGGGCGATCGGGCTACCCCGAGGGCGAGACCGGGGTCAGTCCTCGTACTCGTAGCCGCGGCGGATCTTGCGCAGGGTCGAGGCCGTCACCAGCGCCGCGGCGGCCGCTTCGTAGCCCTTGTCCTCCGAGGAGCCCTCGAGGCCCGCCCGGTCCAGGGCCTGCTGCTCGTCGTCGCAGGTGAGCAGCCCGAAGCCGACGGCGACGCCGGACTCGAGCGCCACCCGGGACAGCCCGTCGGTGGTGGCCCGGCACACGTACTCGAAGTGCGGGGTGCCTCCGCGGATCACGACGCCCAGCGCGACGATCGCGTCGTACCCCTTCTCCGCCAGGGCGGCGGCCACGACCGGCAGCTCGAACGAGCCGGGCACCCGGACCAGGCTCGGCGCCTCGACCTGGTAGGCGTCCAGCGCCCGTTGTGCGCCGGCGACCAGGCCGTCCATCACCCGCTCGTGCCAGCAGGCGGCGACCACGGCGACCCGGAGCTCGTGGCAGTCGATCGGGGTGGCGTCGGGTGATCCTTCTCCGCTCACGCTGGGTCTCCTTCGTTGACCGGTGCGGACTCGCTGATCGGAGCCGGCTCGGTGGCTGGGGCCGGCTCGGTGACCGGGGCCGGCTCGGTGACCGGCGCCGCTTCGGCGCCGTCCAGGGTAGGCAGGTCCGGCAGCTGATGGCCCATCCGGTCGCGTTTGGTCAGCAGGTAGCCGATGTTGTGCCCGTTCGGGTGCGGCGTGAGCGGGACACGTTCGGTGACCGCGATCCCGTACTCCTCCAGGCTGGTCGTCTTCGCCGGGTTGTTGGTGAGCAGCCGCACCGAGGTCACCCCGAGGTCGCGCAGCACCTGGGTGGCAGCACCGTAGTGCCGGGCGTCGGCCGGAAGCCCGAGGTCGAGGTTGGCGTCCACGGTGTCCCGGCCGCCGTCCTGCAGCTGGTAGGCCTGCAGCTTGGCGACCAGGCCGATGCCGCGTCCCTCGTGGCCGCGCAGGTAGACCACCACGCCGCGGCCCTCCTCGACGATGCGGTCCAGTGCCTCGTCGAGCTGCGGCCCGCAGTCGCAGCGCTTGGAGCCGAGCACGTCACCGGTCAGGCACTCCGAGTGCACGCGGGTCAGCACCGGAGTCCCGTTGCGGAGGCTGTCCGGGTCACCGTGGACCAGCGCGATGTGCTCGGACCCGTCGATGGTGATCCGGTAGCCGTAGGCGGTGAAGTCGCCGTGCGTCGTGGGCAGCCGGGTCTCCGCGACCCGTTGCACATGGTTCTCGTGCCGGCGCCGGTAGTGGATGAGGTCCTCGATCGAGATCATCCGCAGGCCGTGCTCGTCGGCGAAGTCCCGCAGCTGCTGTCCGCGCTTCATGGTGCCGTCGTCGTTGACGAGCTCGGAGATCACCCCGGCCGGGGACAGGCCGGCCAGGCGCGCCAGGTCCACCGCCGCCTCGGTGTGCCCGGGCCGGACCAGCACGCCGCCCTCCTGGTAACGCAACGGAAACACGTGTCCGGGCTGGACGACCTCGAACGGCTCGGTCGCCGAGTCGTTGAGCACCCGGACCGTGTGCGACCGGTCGGCCGCCGAGATGCCGGTGGTGACCCCGTCGCGGGCGTCGCAGGAGATGGTGTAGGCGGTCCGCATGCGCTCCCGGTTGTGCGGCGTCATCAGCGCGATACCCAGCCGGTCCAGGGTCTGGGCGGTCATCGGGGCACAGATCACGCCCGAGGAGTAGCGGATCGTGAAGGCCATCAGCTCCGGGGTCGACTTGACGGCAGCGAAGATCAGGTCCCCCTCATTCTCCCGCTGCTCGTCGTCGACGACCACCACGGCGCCACCCGCGGCGATGTCGGCGACGGCGTCCTCGACGGTGTCCAGGCGGACCTTCGGGGCGCTCACAACGACACCCGCTCCGGTGCCGGGTCGTCGGTCCGGCCGAGGTCGCGCTGCACCTTCGTCCAGGTCAGGAAGCCCCACAGGCAGAACGCCCCGTAGACCAGGTAGAGCACCGCGGAGGGGTAGTAGCCGGACTGCAGCAGCAGCGGGACGCCGACCGCGTCGACCGCGATCCAGATCAGCCAGAACTCGGTCCATCCACGGGCCATGCCGTACGTGGCGAGGATCGAGCCGGTGAGGATCCACGCGTCTGCGAGCGGCCCCCACGAGTCGAGTGCCCTGAGCACGAAGTAGAAGACCACCGTGCCGACCACGGCGAGGACCGCCAGCTGGACCCAGCCACGCGGGCCGGCCCAGCGCGGCACGATCGCCCCGCCGTCACTGCCGCCTCCGGCCTTCTTGCTCTGCTGCCAGCGCCACCAGCCGTAGACCGACACGGCCAGGAAGAACAGCTGCCGGCCGGCCTGGCCCCACAGGTCCTGGACCTGTGGCTTGTCGAAGATCCCGCCGACGAACACCGTGAACAGCAGCAGGTTGCCGACGATGCCCACCGGCCACGCCCACACCTTGCGGCGCATGCCGCCGATGGCGCTGGCCAGTCCGAAGCCGTTGCCGACCACCTCACGCACCAGGATCGCGGAGGACCCGATCGTGAAGGTGCCCTCCAGGAGCCAGTCAAAGAATTCCATCAGCTGTCCTCGTCGTTCGGGGTCGGGATGGCCGCCCGGGGTCCGAGCAGGCGTTCGACGTACTTGGCGATCACGTCGACCTCGAGGTTCACCGGGTCACCGGGTCTCGCGAGGCCGAGGGTGGTGCGGGTCAGGGTCTCCGGGATGAGCGAGACGGTGAACGTGGGCTCGGGGTCGTCGTGGACCTCGACCACGGTCAGTGAGACACCGTCGACGGTGATCGACCCCTTCGCCACGAGGTACCGGGCCAGCGGTGCGGGCACCGCGACCTCGACCAGGTCCCAGTGCTCGGAAGGGGTACGACGGACCAGCGAGCCCGTCGCGTCGACGTGGCCCTGGACCAGGTGGCCGCCGAGGCGGGTTCCCGCGGTGACCGCGCGCTCGAGGTTGACCCGGCCGCCCGGCGCGAGCGCACCCAGCGTGGTCTTGTCGAGCGTCTCGGGCATCACGTCGGCGGTGAACCGCTCCTCGTCCAGGGCAGCGACGGTGAGACAGCAGCCGTTCACGGCGATCGAGTCACCGAGCCCGGCGTCCGAGACGACCTGAGGACCGCGGACCGTGAGCCGGACGGCGTCGCCCTGGTCCTCGATGCCCTCGACGACACCGAGCTCCTCGATGATTCCGGTGAACATCAGCTTCCTGCCTCTCGGACGGTCATGGTCAGTCGTACGTCGAGGTCCTGCCCCTCGCCCACCGTCGTCGCCTCGTGCACGTCGAAGCGGACGGCGTCGGCGATCGTCGTGACCCCGAGGTCGGCGACGGCGCTGCGGCCGGCCCCGAGCAGCATCGGTGCGACGTAGGCGACCACCTCGTCGACCAGCCCGGCGCCCAGGAAGGCGGCCGCGAGGGTGGGACCGCCCTCGAGGAACACGTGGTGCCGGTCCCGGGCGAACAGCGCGGCGAGCGCCTGGTGCGCGTCGCGGGTCCTGAGCAGGATTGTCTCCGCCGTCTCGTCGAGCACCCGCCGGTCACCGGGGAGGTCGCGCAGGCCCATCACCGCGCGGAGCAGCTGCCGTTCCCTCGGCAGCGGATGGTCCTGCTCGTCGCGCACGGTCAACTGCGGGTCGTCCACGAGCACGGTGCTGGTGCCGACCAGGATCGCGTCGCACAGGCTGCGCAGCCGGTGGGTGTCGCGGCGTGCCGCCGGTGAGCTGACCCACCGCGAGGTGCCGTCCGCGGCGGCACTGCGGCCGTCGAGGGTGGTGGCGAACTTCCAGGTCACGAAGGGTCGGCCGTGCGCGACCGCGAAGCTCCACGCCGGGTTCAGGGCCCGCGCCTCGTCGGCCAGCAGCCCGCTCGCGGTGGCCACGCCGGCGGCGCGCAAGGTGGTCGCTCCGCCGGAGGCGACCGGGTTCGGGTCGGCCTGCGCGAAGACCACCCGGGTCACCCCGGCCTCGGCGAGGGCCTGTGCGCACGGACCGGTGCGGCCGGTGTGGTTGCAAGGTTCCAGGGTGACGACGGCGGTGGCGCCGCGGGCACGGTCACCGGCCCGGTGCAGGGCATCGGCCTCCGCGTGCGGCGTACCCGCTCCCCGGTGGAAGCCTTCGGCGAGTGTCTCGCCGGTCTCGTCGAGCAGCACGCAACCGACGCGGGGGTTCGGGCCGCTCGGGACGCCGGGGGTCGCGGCCAGCTCGAGGGCGCGGCGCATCGCCCGCTCCTCCGCGGCGCTGAACCGGGTGGGCGCAGCCGTGGCGCGCGTGCGACCGACGGATCCGGTCATCGCGGTGCTGCCCCTCTCGTCCTGTGCGGACCCCGGGGCCGGAGAAACCGGTTGCTGTCACGTCGGCTCGCCCTGCGTGGCGTCACCGGCGACGTCGGCAACCGCGTGCGCTTCCCATCCGGACTTTCACCGTCGGTCCAGGATTTCCACCTGGTCAACCGGCCGCTGGATGCGGCCGGGTCGCGGACTGTCACCGCCGGCTCGGAATTACACCGACCCCAGAGCACGCGAGCTGTTCACTCGCCACCCCTAGGTTGCCACATCCCAGCCGCCGATGGATATGTGACCCCGCCCACCCACGCTCTGTCGAGGCACGAGGTTTTCGCCATTGAGACGCGACTCGTCCGGGTTTCCGGGCCGGGCCAGACCGCACCCGGGTCTCGGCCCGGGTCAGCCGAGCGTCGAGGCGGCCGCCGCCTGCTCGCGGAGACTCTCCACCATGGTGTTCGGGTCGTCGGCCTTGTAGACCGCGGATCCGGCGACGAACACGTCCGCGCCGGCCTCGGCACACCGTTCGATGGTCTCCGGGGAGATCCCGCCGTCGACCTGCAGCCACAGCTCGAGGCCGTGGCGGGCGATCAGCTCACGGGTCCGCCTGATCTTCGGCAGGCACATGTCCAGGAACGCCTGCCCACCGAAGCCGGGCTCGACGGTCATCACCAGGAGCATGTCGAGCTCGGGAAGCAGGTCCTCGTACGGCTCGATCGGGGTCGCCGGCCGCAGGCCCATCCCGGCCCGGGCGCCTTGGGCACGCAGCTCACGGGCCAGCCGCACCGGTGCGGTGGCCGCCTCGACGTGGAACGTCACCGACTGCGCGCCGGCCTCCACGTAGCCGGGGGCCCAGCGGTCCGGGTCCTCGATCATCAGGTGGCAGTCCATCGGCATGGACGTGGCCTTGCCCAGCGCCTCGACGACCGGCAGCCCCAGGGTGAGGTTCGGCACGAAGTGGTTGTCCATCACGTCGATGTGCAACCAGTCGGCGTTGGAGACCCGCTCCGCCTCGGTCGCCAGGTTCGCGAAGTCGGAGGCGAGCATGCTCGGCGAGATCTGGATTCCCATAACGTCGCGATCCTAGCGACGGCGCAGCAGCGCAAAGAACATCGCGTCGGTGTGGTGCCGGTGCGGCCAGAGCTGGACCGTTCCGGCGAGCGGCATCCGGTCCGCTCCGAGCGCGGGCACCTCGAAGAGGACGGCGGCGTCCTCGAGCACGACGTCGTCCCGCCGGGCGAGCACCTCGGAGACAACCCCGGACGTCTCGGCGAGCACCGGCGAGCAGGTCGCATAACCCACCAGTCCTCCGGACCGCACCGAGTCCAGCGCCGAGCCCAGCAACGCCTTCTGCAGCGGGACGAGGTCGTCGAGGTCTGCTGGAGTACGGCGCCAGCGTGCCTCGGGGCGGCGTCGCAGGGCGCCGAGACCGGAGCACGGCGCGTCGACGAGAGCCCGGTCGAAGGTCCCAGGAGCCCATGCCGGCCGGGTGCCGTCCGCCGTGACCACCCCGAGCATGCCGCCGGACACGGCGCGGCTGGCGGTGCGGACCAGCTCGGCCCGGTGCGGCAGCCGCTCGGAGGCGAGCAGCCGTGCGCCACGACCGCGTGCGAGCGCGGCCAGCAACGCGGACTTGCCCCCGGGACCCGCGCACAGGTCGAGCCATCGCTCATCCCGGCCGCCGAGACGTGCCTGGGCCAGGGCCACTGCGACCATCTGCGACCCCTCGTCCTGCACACCCGCGCGTCCCTCCGCCACCGCCGGCACATCGTGCGGGTCGCCCCCGCCCAGCTCCACTGCGTAGGGCGACCGGGCCGACGCCGTGCCCCCGGCGGCGACCAGCTCCGCCACGGTGGCGACACCGGGGCGCGCCACCAGGGTGACCTTCGGCGGCGCGTTGTCCGCGGCGAGCAGTTCCTCCAGCTCATCGGTGGCATCGGCCGCGCCGAGCGCGGCCGCAAACGCGTCGACGATCCAGCGCGGGTGGGAGTGCGCGATCGCCGCAAACCCGGTCGGGTCCCTGGTCGGGTCCGGCGCGACCCGGCGTACCCATCCGGCCAGGTCGTGCGCGGCAACCTTGCGCAGCACGGCGTTCACGAAGCCGGCAGGGCCGTGCCCGACCCGGTCCCGCACCAGCTCGACGGTCGTGCCCACCGCCGCGTGCGAGGGGACTCGCATCGCCAGGACCTGGTGCGCACCGAGCCGCAGCGCGTCGAGCACCGCAGGGTCCACCTTCGCAAGCGGCCGGTCCAGGTTCGCCGCGAGGATCGCGTCGTAGGTGCCCTGTCGGCGGACTGTGCCGGAGACCAGCTCCGTGGCGAACGCCGCGTCGCGTCCGGTGAGCCCCGCGTTTCGCAGCACTGTCGCCAGCACCAGGTTGGTGTAGGCGTCCTGCTCACGGACGGCGGCGAGCACGTCGTACGCGGCGAGCCGTGCGGCGTCGACCTTGCCGGCCCGTCGCGGTGGCCGGCCTCCGGCGCGCCGGGGTGGGGTACGACGGGCGCGGGGATCAGCCACCGAACGAAGCACCCGAGGCGACCCGCACACCGCGGGCCCAGTCCGCGGCCGACATCTGCTTCTTGCCGAAGGCCTTGACCGCGCCGAGCTCGACCGGGCCCGTGCCGGTGCCGACGTAGACCGCGTTCTTGGTGACCTCGAGCACGCCGGGCTGCTGGTGCTCGCGGTCGGCGGCCACCTGGACCGGCAGCAGCTTGACCCGGTCCCCGTCGTAGGTCGTCCAGGCGCCGGGACCCGGCGTACAGGCACGGATCTTCCGGTCCACCGCGACCGCCGGCTCGGCCCAGTCCACCCGGGCGTCCTCGACGCTGATCTTCGGGGCGAAGCTGACGCCTTCGACCGGCTGCTCGATGGCGTGGAGAGAGCCGTCCTCGATCCCGTCGAGGGTCGCCACGAGCAGCCCGGCACCGCTCGTGGCGAGCCGGTCGAGCAGGTCACCGGCGGTGTCGGTGGGGCGCACGGTCTCGGTGGTCACGCCGTAGACCGGGCCGGCGTCGAGCTCCTTGACGATCCGGAACGTGGTGGCGCCGGTGACCTCGTCCCCAGCACGGATCGCATGCTGGACCGGGGCGGCGCCCCGCCAGGCCGGCAGCAGCGAGAAGTGCAGGTTCACCCAGCCGTGGCGCGGGATGTCGAGCGCGCTCTGCGGCAGCAGCGCGCCGTAGGCGACGACCGGGCAGCAGTCGGGTGCGAGCTCCTTGAGCTGCTGCTGGAAGTCGGGGTCCTTGGGGTGCGTGGGACGCAGCAGTGGTGCCCCGAGCTGCTCGGCGCGCTGCGCGACCGGCGAGGCGACCAGATGGCGACCGCGGCCGGACGGTGCGTCGGGGCGGGTCACCACACCGACCAGCTCGTGGCTGCTCGCGGCGATCGCCTCCAGCGCGGGGACGGCGGTGTCCGGCGTACCGGCGAAGACGACCCGCATCAGAGGCCGAGCCCGTTCGTCCGGTGCGGTGAGAGCTTCACGGTCGGTGGCGCCTGGCCGAACCACTCGGACTCCCGGATCGCCTTCATCGCGAGCCTGCGGGTCTCCCGGTCCAGCCGGTCGATGAACAAGATGCCGTCGAGGTGGTCGGTCTCGTGCTGGATCGCCCGTGCCAGCATCTGCGAGCCGTCGATGGTGACCGGGTCGCCTTGCATGTTGAACCCCTTCGCGACCACCGACATCGCGCGCCGGCAGTCGTAGGTGAGCTCGGGGATCGACAGGCATCCCTCCGGGCCGTCCTGCAGCTCCTCGGACAGGTCCAGGCTCGGGTTGACCAGGTGGCCGAGCTCGCCGTCGACGTGCCAGGTGAACACCCGCAGGCCGACCCCGATCTGTGGCGCCGCCAGCCCCGATCCGGGGGCGTCGCGCATGGTGTCGGTCAGGTCGGCGACGAGCCGGCGCAGCTCCTTGTCGAAGTCGGTCACCTCGACGGCGGGGCTGCGCAGCACCGGGTCGCCGAAGAGCCGGATGGGCTGGATGGCCAAGACTGCTCCTTGGGTGCCTGCGGGGCGCGGCGCGTGGCCGGGGCGGATCGGACGTGGTGGATCGGAGGTGGCTGGGTTGGCGGCGGGTAGATCGCCGGATGCCAAGTCTACGGACCCGCCGGACGCTCAGCCGAGACCGACCGGGTCGACGTGCACCCGCACGGGTGTCAGCTTCTTCGCGTCCCGCACGCCCTGCATCTCCACCAGGGCCCGGGACAGGCCGGCAGCCCCCGCCCGAGGCACCCGGACGACCGCCCGCACCTGCGGCGGCTCAGCGGCTTCCTGCGACCCGGAGGACTGCGTCCTCCCCGGAGTCGGCTCGACCGGGACGGGCCCGAGCACCTCCGCCCCGTCGGGCAGCCGCAGCATCTGCAGCGCCGAGGACACCGACGCGGCGTCACCGACCACCGTGGCCAGCCGCGACGCGGGCGGCAGGTGCGCCGACTCACGTTCGGCCAGCTCACGTCGCGCGAACCCAGCCGGGTCCCAACGCAGAAGCGCCTGCAGGACCGGTTCGCTGCTCTCCCCCACCACGACCACCCGGCCGCCGCTGGTGCCGGGTCGCGCGAGCGCTGCGGCGTTCATCCAACGCCGCAGCGACTCCTCGGTGGTGCGCAGATCCAGCCGGGCCAGCATCAGCCAGGTGTCCAGCAGCACAACGCACGAGTAGCCGCCCTCGGCCACGGGCTCGGCACCCGGCGTCGCCACCACGATCCCGGGATGGCCGTCCACTCCGGCCAGCACGTGGTCGCCCGACGAGGTCCGCACCGCCACCCCCGGAAACGCCCTGCCGATCTCCTCGGCAGTGCGGCGGTCCCCGAGGACCGGGGCACGCAGCCCGCGGCCACCGCAGTGCCCGCACGCCCAGGCCCCGTCCTCCTGGCCGCACCATCGGCAGGTCGGCGGGCGGTGTGCCGCGGACAGGGTCAGTGGCCCGGTGCACCGGCCGCAACGCGCGGGGGTGCGGCAGCGGTCGCAGGCCAACGAGGTGACATAGCCCTGGCGCGGTGTCTGCAGCAGCACCGGCCCGGCGTCGAGGCCTTCTCGGATCGCGTCGAACGCGGTCCGGGGCAACCGGGCGGACCGTGCGAACGGGTCGCGGTCGAGCTCCCGGTCGGTGGCGCCAGTGATGCTGACCTGCGCCGCGGTGGCGCGCAGGGTGTCCCGGTCGGCGCTCAGGTCGTGTGCCCAGCCGCTGCGGACCAGGTGCTCAGCCTCCACTGTGCGCGCGAACCCGCCGACCAGCGCAGCACACGACTCCTCGTGTGCGCGCAGCAGCAACACCTCGCGGGTGTGCGGGTAGGGCGCCCGCTGCTCGGCGTACAGGTCGTCACCGTCGTCCCAGATCGCGACCAGGCCCAGGTCGTGCACCGGAGCGAACGCTGCGGCCCGGGTGCCGACCACCACCCGCGCAGCGCCCCGGGAGACGGCGAGGAACGCGCGGTACCGCGCGGCGGGCCCGAGGTCGGCGGTGAGCACGACGTGCCGGCCCGCACCCAACACGTCGGTCAGCGCCGTGTCGAGCCGCGCGACGTCCTTGTGGTCGGGAACGCACAGCAGCGAACCTCGCCCGGAGGCGGTGGTCGCCGCGGCCACCTGCGCGAGCGCGTGCGCCCAGTCCTCGCCGGGGAGGGCAGACCACACCGAACGCGGGGACCCGCCCTCGGCCAGCCGCCGGACGAACGCCGGCCCGGACGGGTACGACGCCCACGCCTTCTCCGCGGCGCTCACGTCGACGTTGAAGGCCGGTGGGGTCGCAGAGTCCTGTTTCTCGACCGTGGCATGCCGGGCCGGCACCGCGAGCCGGAGTACGTCGGACCGGGTGCCGGCATAGCGGGCGGCGACCGCTGCGGAGAGCCCGGCGATCGCCGGCGCGAGCACGGGCTCGGGGCTCACCGCACGCCGTAGCGGCGCGAGCCGGCCCGTGTGCTCGGACCGGTCGACCCGCTCGAGCACGAACCCGTCGACGTCCTGGCCGGCGAAGCGGACCTTCACCCGGGACCCGGGCACGGCCGCGTCGGCCATCGTCGCCGGCACGAGATAGTCGAAGGGCCGGTCCAGGTGGGCCAGCGCGACGTCGACCAGCACGCGGGCGATCGGGTCGACCTCCGCCGGCTCGAGGGGCTTCTTCGGTCTCGTGGTGGCGCGCTGCTTGGCCTGCCGGGCGCGCGACCGGGCGACCTCGGGCATCAGCGCCAGCTGGCCCGGGTCTCCTTCTGCGTGCTCGGTGTGCGCGGTGTCGTCCACGCGGTCAGTCCTATCAGCAGTCACCGACCGGTTCATCTCGGGCGGCGAAAGGCTGTGGACAACCTCTGCCCTGCCCGTCGTACCGCACCTTCCCTCCGGCACCGGGAACCCGACGTCGGGTACCCCGCCGGTTCCCACGACGAACCCGCACTCCCCTCGACCTGTGCACCGTGGGAAGTGCGGGTTGGCCTACATACCTTGGGGAACCAACGGCCCGGAACCCGCCGCTCGCTCAGATGCCGGCGGCGGCCTTCAGCGCGTCGACCCGGTCGGTCCGCTCCCAGGTGAAGTCCGGCAGCTCGCGGCCGAAGTGGCCGTAGGCAGCGGTCTGGGCGTAGATCGGCCGGAGCAGGTCGAGGTCACGGATGATCGCGGCCGGGCGCAGGTCGAACACCTCGAGCACGGCCTTGCGGATCGTGTCCGCCGGGACGTTCTCCGTGCCGAAGCAGTCGACGTAGAACCCGACCGGGTGCGCCTTGCCGATCGCGTAGGCGACCTGCACCTCGCAGCGGCGCGCCAGGCCGGCGGCGACCACGTTCTTGGCCACCCAGCGCATCGCGTAGGCCGCCGAGCGGTCCACCTTCGACGGGTCCTTGCCGGAGAACGCGCCGCCACCGTGGCGGGCCATCCCGCCGTAGGTGTCGATGATGATCTTGCGGCCGGTCAGCCCCGCGTCACCCATCGGTCCGCCGATCTCGAAGCGGCCGGTCGGGTTGACCAGCAGCCGGTAGTCCTCGGAGGGGATGTCGAAGTGCTCGAGCACCGCGTCCACGACGTGCTTGCGGACGTCGGGGGTCAGCATCGCCTCGAGGTCGATGTCCTTGGCGTGCTGGGTGGACACCACGACCGTGTCGACGCGGACCGGGCGGTCCTCGTCGTCGTACTCGATGGTGACCTGGGTCTTGCCGTCGGGACGCAGGTAGGACATGGTCCCGTCCTTGCGGACCTCGGAGAGCCGCTCGGCGAGCCGGTGCGCGATCGTGATCGGCAGCGGCATCAGCTCCGGGGTGTCGTCGCAGGCGTAGCCGAACATCAGGCCCTGGTCGCCCGCACCCTGCCGGTCGAGCGGGTCGACCGAGTGGTCGGTGCGCTCCTCGTAGGCGTCGTCGACGCCCTGGGCGATGTCGGAGGACTGGGCGCCGATCGCGACCTGGACGCCGCAGGACCAGCCGTCGAAGCCCTTGAGCGAGGAGTCGTACCCGATCGAGAGCACCTTCTCGCGGACCAGCTGTGCGATCGGCGCGTAGGTCTCGGTGGTCACCTCACCGGCGACCACGACGAGCCCGGTCGTCACCAGCGTCTCCACGGCGACCCGGCTCTTCGGGTCGTCGGTGAGCAGCGCGTCCAGGATCGTGTCGCTGATCTGGTCGGCGATCTTGTCCGGATGTCCCTCGGTCACCGACTCGGAGGTGAAAAGGCGTCCAGCCACGTGGTGTTCCCCTGCCTGCGTGCTCCCGCGCGGGGGCGACGCTGTCCTGGTTGATTTCGACTTTCAGAACTTTAACCGGTGTACGCCGGAGCGCTCAGCCGGTCTCGAGCCGCGTCACGACCTGGTCCCAGATCACCTGGGCCAGCGACGACTTGGACCCGCGCGGCACGGGTGTCGGCGCACCGTCGCGGGAGAGCACGACGGCCTCGTTCTCGGCGCTGCCGAACACCTTGCCGCCGCTCACGTCGTTGACGACGAGCAGGTCGCACCCCTTGCGGG
>DASSBE010000142.1:0-16306 GCA_035699065.1 Nocardioidaceae bacterium | reverse complement strand
CAAAGTTAGGTGTGCCTTACCTATGTAAGGTAACACTTCACTTGCGGTGCGCGAACCCCCTGCCTGCTGAGCCTCGTGTCACAGCTTCCCCAAGGTATGTAGGGATCCCGTCACTTCCCACGATTCGCACGTCGTGGGAAGTGCGAGCTTCCCTACATACCTTGGGGAAACAACGCCCCGCATCAGCGGCCGAACAGCTCCGCGAACGGGGTCGGGTTCTCGAACGGGTCCACCGTGCCGGCGGTGGCGCGCGACGCGACCAGGTCGGCCAGCTCACGGCCGGCGCGCTCGACCCGGTCGGCGAGCGAGGAGGACCCGGTGCTGCCGGGGGCGCGCTTGCTGCCGAAGTCCTCCGTGGCCCCGAAGACCGCGGTGGGGACCACGACCGCCTTGAGGTAGGCGAACAGCGGCCGCAGCGCGAACTCGAGCGCGAGCGAGTGCCTCGCGGTGCCCGCGGTCGCCGCGATCAGCACCGGCTTGCCGGCGAGCGAGTCGGCCTCCAGGACGTCGAAGAACGTCTTGAACAGGCCGCTGTAGGAGGCGCTGAAGATCGGCGTGACCGCGATCACGCCGTCGGCGCGGGCCACCGTGTCGAGCGCGGCGCTCAGGTCACCGCTCGGGAACCCGGTGAGCAGGTGGTTGGTCAGCTCGTGGGCGAGATCACGCAGCTCGATCACCTCGACGCGCACCTGGTCGCCGTGCAGGCGCAGCGCGCGGTCGGTGGCGGCGGCCAGCTGGTCGGCCAGCAGCCGGGTCGACGAGGGCTGGCTCAGGCCGGCAGTGACCACCGCGATGGTACGGGCGGTCATCGGGTCAATTCCGGCGCGCCGCCGGTCACGTCGCCGGTCACGTCGCCGGTCACGTCGCCGGTCACGTCACCGGCCGCGGCCACGAGGCTGGCGTGGTCGGGTGCGTCCGGGACATGGGCGGGCCGCCGGGCCTCGAACTCCTTGCGGAGCACCGGGACGACCTCCTCGCCGAGCAGGTCGAGCTGCTCGAGCACGGTCTTCAGCGGGAGCCCGGCGTGGTCCATCAGGAACAGCTGTCGCTGGTAGTCGCCGACGTAGTCCCGGAAGCCGAGCGTGCGCTCGATGACCTGCTGCGGGCTGCCGACGGTCAGCGGGGTCTGCGAGGTGAACTCCTCCAGCGACGGACCGTGCCCGTAGACCGGGGCGTTGTCGAAGTAGGGACGGAACTCGCGGACGGCGTCCTGGCTGTTCTTGCGCATGAACGCCTGGCCACCGAGGCCGACGATCGCCTGGTCGGCAGAGCCGTGCCCGTAGTGCTCGAAGCGCTGCCGGTAGAGCCGGATCATCCGCTCGGTGTGCGAGGCGGGCCAGAAGATGTGGTTGGCGAAGAACCCGTCGCCGTAGTAGGCGGCCTGCTCGGCGATCTCCGGGCTGCGGATCGACCCGTGCCACACGAACGGCGGCACGCCGTCGAGCGGGCGCGGGGTCGCGGTGAAGCCCTGCAACGGGGTGCGGTACTTGCCCTCCCAGTTGACGACGTCCTCGCGCCACAACCGGTGCAGCAGGTGGTAGTTCTCGATCGCGAGCGGGATGCCGTCGCGGATGTCCTTGCCGAACCACGGGTAGACGGGGCCGGTGTTGCCGCGGCCCATCATCAGGTCGACCCGGCCGTCGGACAGGTGCTGGAGGGTCGCGTAGTCCTCCGCGATCCGCACCGGGTCGGTGGTGGTGATCAGGGTGGTGGCGGTGGACAGGATGATCCGCTCGGTCTGCGCCGCGATGTAGGCGAGCGTGGTGGTCGGGGCGGAGGGGATGAACGGCGGGTTGTGGTGCTCACCGGTCGCGAACACGTCGAGGCCGACCTCCTCGGCCTTCCTCGCGATCGCGACGGTCGCCTTGATGCGCTCGTGCTCGGTCGGGGTGATGCCGGTGGTGGGATCGGTGGTCACGTCACCGACGGTGAAGATTCCGAACTGCATCATGACTCCTCGGGCTGACTTCCTGGATGATTTCAGTTTCAACTACCTAGGTCAACCGAAGGAAGCCGGGGTCTATTCCACGCTCAGCGCGGTGTGGCCGTGGCGCCCGGGGACGCCGCGGGCTCGGGCGCCACCAGCTCGGTCTCCTCGGTGGGCGCGTCGACGACATGGCGGTTGATCTGCGCGGACGCAAGACCCAGGCCGCCCAGGCTTATGTCGTCGTAGGCCTCGAGCTCGGCATCGGCCCGGTCGACGTACAGCACCGAGAGCTCGATCTTCGCCGGCTCGTCCGGTTCGAGCGCGCGTAGTCCGGAGCCACCGGTCGACCCCTCGGTCATCAGCCAGGTCCCCTCGTCGCCGTGGCGCACCTTCCGGTAGTGCAGGTGGCCCGAGAGCACCATCGACGCGTGCCCGTCGAAGACCTCCGCCGGAGCCGGGTCGTGGTAGACGACGACGTCCACGTCACCGGCCTGCTCGGCGGTCGCGGCGAGCTCGTCCGCGACCCGGGCGACCGCCTCCTCCGCGGTCTCCGGGTCCGCCGCCGTGGTGACCGGGTGGTCCTCCGGCTCGGTCCCCGACTTGTCGGGGGTGAACGTCGGGTCACCCACGCCGAGGAACCGCAGCCCCTGCACCGTGCGCACGGACCCGTCGAGCACGACGACGTTCGGGATCTTCCGCATCGCGGCCTGCGTGGCGAGCGAGTCGTGGTTGCCGCGGACCCAGACGTAGGGCACCGGAAGGTGCCGGATCTCTTGCAGGTAACGGTTCTCGGGCGGGCTGCCGTGGTCGGTGATGTCCCCGGAGTCGACGACGACGTCGATGTCGTACTGCCGCACGACGGTGCGGATCAGGTCCCAGGACTGTGGCGCGAGGTGCAGGTCCGAGACGTGCAGGACGCGGACCAGGTCGGTCTGCGGCGGCAGCACGGGCAGGTCGGAGGTGACCGTGTACAGGCCGCTCACGTTCTGCACGATCCGGGCCAGCTGGTCGCCGTAGACGGAGAACTCGTTGACGATGTCCTCGGCGTTCCCGACCACCGACGGCGCGCTGGTGAGCAGGCCGGTGTAGCGCGGCTCGGCGAGCGCGGAGGGGTTCCAGGTGGACAGGGCGACCGCGAGGCAGGTCCCCATCGCGACCGCGGCGGTGGCGCCACCGACGAGCGCAACCCGCACCCGGCGCAGCACCAGCGCGGACAGCACGAGCGCACCGAGCACCGCGGCGAGCAGCGCGCGCAGCACCGCCATCTTCAGCTCCCACCGGAGGTCGCCCTCGGCACGCTCCTGCATTCCCTGCAGCAGCTCCGGGTCCCGGACGATCTCGCGGGCCTCCTCCACGTCGACCCCGTCGAGCCCGGCCTCGATCCCGAGTGGTCCGTCGTGAGTGTCCAGGACCAGTCGGCCCAGCGGCGGGAAGTCGACCGTCGTACCGCCGCCCCAGGCCGGCAGCACCCGCATCGAGGTGGTCAGCGGTCCGACCTCGTGGTGCACCGTGCCACCGAGGGTCAGGCCGAGCCAGCCGCCGAGCAGGCCGAGCAGGACGGCGGCGCCGAGGACCCGGGTACGACGGGCGTCGGCGGAGGGGTGCGAGGGCATGGTGGTGACCGGACGTGCTGGGGGAGTGGGCCTCCTGTTCTACCCCGGCGATCCGGGCGGTGTCAGAGGAACCGGGAAACGCCTCGGGCGGTTGCCTCACCCGGCCAGCGGCCGCTGCTCCTCGAGCATGGCCACCGCGTTGCGGGCCGCGACCCGTCCGGCCCGGGTGGCACCCAGGGTCGAGGCCGACGGACCGAACCCGACCAGCTGGACCCGGGGGTCCTTGAGCACCGTGGTCCCGTCCATCGCGATCCCGCCGCCGGGCTCCCGCAGCCGCAGCGGCGCCAGGTGCGCCAACGACGCCCGGAACCCGGTCGCCCACAAGATCGCGTCGGCGCGCAGCTCCTCGCCGTCGCCGAACCGCACGCCGTCCGGGGTGATCGAGGTGAACATCTCCCGGGCGACGAGGACACCGGCCTCGATGCCGCGCCGGTACTCCTCGGTCAGCGGCAGGCCGGTCGCGGCGACCACGCTCAGCGGACTCAACCCCGCACGCACGCGCTCGTCGACGCGCCGCTCCACGTCGCGCCCCCACTCGGGGCCGAACGGGCGGCGGGTGAACTCCGGCGGCCGTCGGGTCACCCAGGTGGTCTCGGCCACCTCGGCGAGCTGGAGCAGGAACTGCACCGCCGAGGTGCCGCCGCCGACCACGACCACGTGCTGGCCGGCGAGCTCCTCGGCGGAGCGGAAGTCGTGGGTGTGCAGCTGCCGGCCGTGGAACAGCTCGCGACCCGGGTAGTAGGGCCAGTGCGGGCGGTCCCAGGTCCCGGTCGCGTTGACCAGCACCCGGGTGCGCCAGTCGCCGGCGTCGGTCTGCACGAGCAGCGGTCCGTGCGGGCCCTCTGGTGAGGTCACCGCGTGCACCCGCACCGGTCGCCGCACCGGGAGGTCGAAGGCGGCCTCGTAGTCCCCGTAGTAGGAGGAGACCACCGCCGAGGCCGGCTGGTCGGGGTCCGGGTCTCCGAGCGGGAATCCCGGCAGGTCGTGGACCCGGTGGGCCGCACCGAGCGTGAGCGAGGGCCAGCGGTGCCGCCAGGCGCCCCCGGGCCCCGGGTTCGCGTCGAGCACCACGAAGTCGGCCGGGCCCCGGCGCCGCAGGTGGTAGGCGGCGGACAGGCCGGCCTGACCGGCACCGGCCACCAGCACGTCGACATCTCTCACGTGTCGTGGAACGCGGGCGCCGCCGTGGGCATTCCGGCCGACGGTACTGTCGCGGATGTGCTGAAGCTGGGACGCCGCGAGTTCGCCGACACCGACCTGCTGGTGATGGCGATCGTGAACCGGACCCGGGACTCCTTCTACGACCAGGGCGCCACCTGGGACGAGGAACGGGCCCTGGACCGGGTGCGTCGGGTGGTGGCCGAGGGTGCGGACCTCGTCGACGTCGGCGGCGTCAAGGCGGGCCCCGGTGAGGACGTCGACGCCGCCGAGGAGGTCCGTCGTACCGCCGGCTTCGTGGGCCTGGTCCGCGCCGAGTTCCCCGACCTCGTGATCAGCGTCGACACCTGGCGCTCGGCGGTCGGCCGGGAGGTGTGTGCCGCCGGGGCCGACGTGCTCAACGATGCCTGGGGCGGGCACGACCCGCGGCTCGCCGAGGTCGCCGCGGAGTTCGACGCGGCACTGGTGTGCACCCACACCGGGGGGCTGGCACCGCGCACACCACCGCACCGGCAGGAGTACGACGACGTGGTCGCCTCCGCGGTCGCGGACACCACCGCGCTCGCCGAGCGTGCGGTGGCGCTCGGCGTGGACCGGCGCAGCGTGCTGATCGATCCCGCGCACGACTTCGGCAAGAACACCTGGCACTCGTTGGAGCTGACCCGGCGGCTCGACGAGATGACTGGGACCGGGTGGCCGGTGCTGGTCTCGCTGTCCCACAAGGACTTCGTCGGCGAGTCACTCGGCCTGCCGATCGACGGGCGGCTGATCGGCACGTTGGCGGCCACGGCGGTCAGCGCCTGGCACGGCGCCCGGGTCTACCGGGTGCACGAGGTCGCCGAGACCCGGCAGCTGCTCGACATGGTCGCGACGATCAAGGGCACCCGGGAGCCGTCGGCGGTGGTCCGCGGCCTGGCGTGACCGTCGCCACGGGCCTGCGCGTTTCCGCTGCCCCGAACCGGGGTACGGCTTCGGGTCGGCCTAGCAGAGGAGACGCGATGACCGATCGGTCCAGTTCCGAACCGCCCGCCCAGCCAGCCAAACCCGCCAAGCCCGTCGAGCCCACTGTCCTGCGCCGCGCCATCGGGGCGTCGGCGATGGGGAACATGACCGAGTGGTTCGACTACGGCGTGTACGCCTACGCCGCCACCTACATCACCGCACAGTTCTTCCCCGAAGCGGGCACCGCCGCCACGCTGCTGGTGTTCGCGGTCTCGTTCGTGTTCCGGCCGCTCGGCGGCCTGGTCCTCGGCCCGCTCGGTGACCGGCTCGGCCGCAAGGCCGTGCTCTCCGCGACGATCATCATGATGGCCGCCGCCACGTTCTGCATCGGACTGCTCCCCGGCCAGGCCTCCATCGGGTTGTGGGCGCCGGCACTCCTGATCCTGCTGCGCGTGCTCCAGGGGTTCTCGGCGGGCGGTGAGTACGGCGGAGCGGCCACGTTCATGGCCGAGTACTCCCCGGACCGGCGCCGCGGCTTCCTCGGCAGCTTCCTGGAGTTCGGCACCCTGGCCGGCTTCACGCTCGGCGCCCTCGTCGTGCTGGGCACCGAGCTCGTCGTCGGCGAGGCGGCGATGTCCGACTGGGGCTGGCGGATCCCGTTCCTGGTCGCCGGACCGCTCGGCCTGGTCGGTCTCTACCTACGCAGCAAGCTCGAGGACACCCCGGTGTTCCAGGAGCTCGAGGAGCTGCAGACCGACGACTCCGAGAAGCAGAGCGTGATGGCGGAGTTCCGCGACCTGATCGCCGACTACCGGCGGCCGCTGCTGGCGCTGGCCGGTCTGGTGATCGCGCTGAACGTCTGCAACTACACGCTGCTGGCCTACATGCCCACGTACCTCGAGCAGACGGTCGGGCTCAGCTCCACCGCGTCGCTGACCGTGATCATCGTGGGTCAGGTCGCGATGATGGCCGTGATCCCGTTCTCCGGCCGGCTCTCGGACCGGCTGGGCCGCAAGCCGATGTGGTGGGTCTCGCTCGGAGGGCTGTTCGTCCTCGCGATCCCGATGTACCTGCTGATCGCGCAGAACTTCGCGCTGGCCATCGTGGGGTTCGCGATCCTCGGGCTGCTCTACGTGATCCAGCTGAGCACGATCTCGGCGACGTTCCCGGCGATGTTCCCCACCCAGGTGCGGTTCGCCGGCTTCGCGATCGCCTACAACCTCTCCACCGCGTTGTTCGGTGGCACGGCGCCGTACGCCAACGAGAAGCTGATCGAGATCACCGGCACAGACCTCGTCCCGGCCTACTACATGATGGCTGCCTGCGTGATCGGTGCGGTCTCGCTGATGTTCGTCCCGGAGACCGCGCGCGCGTCCATCCGCGGCACCGGGATCCCGGGCGTGGACACCGAGGTGAAGCCGCTCGAGCCCAGCTCGGCCTGAGCTACGGTCGGCTACTGTCGCGCGTGTGATCGCTGCCGTCGCCGTCTGCCCGCACCCGCCGCTGCTGTTCCGCGAGCTGGCCGGTCACCGTGACGTCGCCGCCGAGCTGCGCGCCGCCTGTGTCCGGGCGGTCTCGCTCGCGACCGGTGCCGGCGTGGAACGCGTCGTGGTCATCGGCGGCGCCGAGGCCACCGGGAGCTGGGACCCGACACTGCTCGTCGACGTCCGCGCCTTCGGTACGACGGGCGCGCGCCCGAACGGTCCTTCGTTGCCGCTGAGCCTGGGGGTGGCGCGCCGGCTGCTCGACCAGGCCGGTTGGCGCGGTCCGGTGGAGATGCACACCGTCGCGTGGGACGCGCCCGCCGCGGAGGTACGTGCGCTCGCCGACAAGCTCACGGCACGCGACGAGCCGGTGGCCCTGCTGGTGCTCGGGGAAGGCTCCACCCGTCGCGGCGAGAAGGCACCCGGCTACCTCGACGAGCGCGCCTTCGCGTTCGACGAGGCGACCGGCCGGGCCCTGGCCACAGGTGCCACCGAGGCGCTCGCCGCCACGGACGCCGGACTGGCCGAGGAGCTGATGGTCAGCGGCCGCGCCCCGTTCGCGGTGCTGGCGAACGCGGTGCGGGCAGAGGGGGCGACGCCCCGGGCCGAGCTGGTCTACCAGGACGACCCGTGGGGAGTCATGTACTACGTCGCGACCTGGCGCCTTGGCTGAGCCCGCGGCCGGCCCGGCCGCACGCGGTCAGCGGCGCGCGACCAGCAGCGCCTGCGCCGAGCGTGCGACCGGCCCGAGCTCGTCGTAGACGTCCGAGGTGGCCAGTCCCACCGACCCCGTGGACAGCGTGGTCCGGGCCTCCAGGCAGAGCCACTCGCCGACCGGTGGCCGCAGCACGTGCACGGTCAGCTCGGTGTTGAGGAACGCCCACCGTCCCGGGTCGAGCTCCGCGGACACCCCGGACGCCGAGTCCACGCAGGTCATCAGCCGCTGCACCGGGCTCATCTGCTCGCCCTCGACCAGCGGCACCCGCGGCCGCATCCAGACCACACCCGGACCGGGCTCCATCACCGCGCCAGTGATCCAGCGCCACTCCACCGCGTCGAGGTAGCCGCCCGACCAGCTCACCGGCCGCTCGTGCGGCTCCCCGTCCCGAGCCGTGTGCGGCAGCGGCTCACCGGTGCCCCGTGGGCCGTTCTCGCCGGCCGGAAAACGCCATCCGGCTGCCCGTGCCACGGCACGGCCGCCCCGCCCGTCGTACAGCGTGGCCTCGCAGAGGTCCACCGTGCGGCCCGGACGCACGACGGACGCGGTGACCGACAGCGGGCCGACCGGGACCGGTCCGAGCAGCTCCATCGTCATCCGGCCGACCACCCGGCCGGTGCCGGTGCCGGTGTCGAGGCTTTCGAGGGCACGGGTCAGCAGCGCCGCGGGTGGGCCACCGTGCTGGCTGGCCGGTCCCCACGGGCTTCCGGTGGTGGGCTGCGAGAGGTAGGTGTCCGCCTGCTCGCGGACGTAGAAGGACTGCACGCACCTCATCATGCCGGGGCGCGTCGGAGGCTTCCGGAACGGGCCGCGATCGGCGTTCCGGAGCGCCGCAGCAGCCGTGGGTGACGCGCGTCTCGCGAGCACCGGCTCGATTTCATAAACGGACGCGGCCGTGTGTATTCTTTGTCGTCGCTTGCCCCTTTAGCTCAGTCGGTAGAGCGTCTCCATGGTAAGGAGAAGGTCTACGGTTCGATTCCGTAAAGGGGCTCTGGGTAGGGAACCTCGCCGGGTTGTTCCGGCGAGGACCCCGTCCCGGTGGCGGGGTAGCTCAGGTGGTTAGAGCACACGGCTCATAATCGTGGTGTCGCGGGTTCGAGTCCCGCCCCCGCTACTGAGAACGACCGAAGTCGGCCCTCGGCTTGTGTGCTGGGGCAGACTTGCCAGCAGCACCACTCAGACACGACCGAAGAAGAGGCACCCCGTGGCCAGCAAGAGCTCTGACGTTCGCCCCAAGATCACCTTGGCCTGCGTTGAATGCAAGGAACGCAACTACATCACCAAGAAGAACCGGCGCAACGACCCGGACCGCATGGAGCTGAAGAAGTTCTGCCCGCGCTGCCGGACCCACACCGAGCACCGCGAGACCCGCTGACGTTCGGCCACTGAGCCGCGGAGGGCGGCACCCCGGTGACGGGGTGCCGCCCTCTTTGTCGTGCCCGCGATCCTGCTAGCGTCCCCTCCCATGGCAGTCGAGGCATCCCTGGCCGGGCGCACGTTCGCACCGACCGAGCCGTACGCCGTCTCCGCCGAGAAGATCCTCGAGTTCGCGCGGGCGACCGGATCCGAGTACGACGGGCGGGCGGCTCCGGCCACGTTCCCGATCGTGGTCGCGTTCGCGGCGATGAACGCGCTGATGGAGGACCCGGAGGTGGGGATCGCGCTGCACCGGGTCGTGCACGGCGAACAGCGGTTCAGCTACAGCCGACCGGTCGTCGCGGGCGACCGGCTGACCGCCGAGCTCACCGTCGACTCGCTGCGCCAGATCGGCGGCGCCGACATCATCGGCACGCGCAGCGAGATCACCGATGCCGAGGGTGCGCACGTGTGCACCGCGTTCGCCACCCTGGTCCACCGGGGGGAGTCGTGACGAGCCTCCGGCCCGGTGAGGTGCTGCCCGCCCAGACCTATCGGGTCACCCGCGCGGACCTGGTCCGCTACGCCGGCGCGAGCGGTGACTTCAACCCCATCCACTGGTCGGACCGGGTCGCGACCTCGGTCGGCCTGCCGGGCGTGATCGCACACGGCATGTTCACGATGGCGCTGGCCGGACGGGCCCTGGACACCTGGGCGGGCGGACCCGGTCGGGTCCGCGAGCTCGGCTGCAAGTTCACCAAGCCGGTGGTGGTGCCCGACGACGACGACGGCGTCAGCGTCGTGGTCGCCGGCACCGTCAAGGACATCACGGACGACGGCGTGCAGGTCTCCCTCGAGGTCACCTGCGGAGACCAGAAGGTGCTCGGGCAGCCGAAGGCGGTGCTGGCGCGTGGCTGACGCCGGCCACCAACCGGCACGGCTGTCCGGCTGCACCACCCTCCGCCTCGGCGGACCCGCCGGGTCGCTGGTCGAGGTGACCTCGGAGCAGCAGCTGCTCGACACGGTGGCGCTGGCCGACGAGGCCGGTGAGCGGCTGCTGCTGGTGGCCGGCGGCAGCAACCTGGTGGTCTCCGACGACGGGTTCCCTGGGACCGTGGTGCGGATCCGGACCACCGGCGTCGCCGCCGAGGAGGACGCCTGCGGCGGCGCGATGGTCACCGTAGCGGCGGGGGAGAGCTGGGACGACCTCGTGGCCACCGCCATCGAGCGCGAGTGGGTCGGCGTCGAGGCGCTGTCCGGCGTCCCCGGCAGCGTGGGCGCAACCCCGATCCAGAACGTCGGCGCCTACGGCCAGGAGGTCGCCGAGACGATCGCGTCCGTGCGCTGCTGGGACCGGGTCGCCCGGGCGGTGAAGACGATCGCGGCCGCCGACTGCGGTTTCGGCTACCGCACCAGCAGGTTCAAGCAGAACCCGCAACGGTTCATCGTCCTGTCGGTGACGTTCCAGTTCCGGCTCGGCGACCTCGGTGCGCCGGTGGCCTACGCCGAGCTCGCCCGCACGCTCGGTGTGGAACGGGGCGGCCGGGCACCGATGCGCGAGGTCCGCGACGCGGTGCTGGCCCTGCGCCGGGGCAAGGGAATGGTGCTCGACGCCGCCGACCACGACACCTGGAGCGCCGGGTCGTTCTTCACCAACCCGTTCCTCACCCCCGAGCAGATCGGCCGGCTGCCCGCCGGAGCACCCCGGTGGGAGCAGCCCGACGGCACCACCAAGACCAGTGCCGCGTGGCTGATCGAGCATGCCGGCTTCCACCGCGGTTACGGCAACGATCGGGTCGGCCTGTCCACCAAGCACACCCTCGCGCTGACCAACCGCGGCGGCGCCAGCACCCGCGACCTGCTCACGCTCGCCGAGGAGGTCCAGCGCGGTGTGCACGACACGTTCGGCGTCTGGCTGGCCAACGAGCCGGTGCTCGTGGACTGCGAGCTGCCGCGACCCTGAGCGCCGGCCGGCCCGTCAGTACGACGAGCCGCTGCTCGCCACCGCGCCCAGGATCCCGATCCCGGCGAACAGCACGAACATCAACACGGCCAGGCCGAGCAGGATCGTGCCGACGATGCCGAGGATGTAGCCGGCGTTCGCCGCGCCGCGGCCGCCGAGCGTCCCCTGGGAGGCGTCGATCTCGTCGAGCGTCTTCTTGCCCATCGACCAGGCGAACGGCGCGATCACCCCGCAGACCACCAGACCGAGGATGCCGAGCACCAGCACGGTGGTGGCCTTCGGGTGGTCCGGGGCGTACTGCATCGGTGCCTGAGGCGCGTAGCCGCCCTGGCCGTACGGTGTCTGGCCGGACGGTGCCTGGCCGTACGGCGCCTGGCCGTACGCACCCGGCGGCTGCCCGTAGCCCGACTGGTCCTGCCCCGTCTGGTCGCGGTTGGGCTCCTCGGGCGGCTGCCCGTCGCCCGGCGTGTTCGTCATGCCGCTCATTGTGCCAACCAGCCGTCGACTTCGCGCAGCACCTCCGCCTTCAGCGAGTCCGGTGCCCGCGAAGCGCGGACCGACATCCGGGCCAGCTCGGCGAGCCGGGCGTCCGAGAGGTCGTGCGCGGCGCGCATCGTGGCGTACTGCCCGGCCAGCCGCGACCCGAACAACAACGGGTCGTCCGCGCCGAGCGCGACCGTCGCTCCTGCCTCGAGCAGGCTCGGCAACGGCACCGAGGTCGGGTCCGAGTACACGCCGAGCGCGACGTTCGAGACCGGGCACACCTCCAGCGCGATGCCCCGGGTGACGACCTCCTCGAGCAGCTGGGGGTCCTCGACCACGCGGACACCGTGGCCGAGCCGGTCCGCATGCAGGTCCTCGACGCAGGTGCGGATGTTGCGCGGCCCGGCCAGCTCACCGCCGTGCGGGGCCAGCAGCAGCCCGGCGCGCTCGGCGATCGCGAAGGCCGCCGCGAACTCGGTGGTGGTCCCGCGGCGTTCGTCGTTGGACAGCCCGAACCCCACCACGCCGCGTCCGACGTACTGTGCGGCCAGCCGGGCCAGGGTGCGCGCGTCGAGCGGGTGCCGGGTGCGGTTCGCGGCGATGATCACGGCCATCCCGATCCCGGCCCGTTCGGCGGCGTCGCGCACCGCGTCGAGGACGAGGTCGGTGAACGCGGTGATCCCGCCGAACCTCGCGGCGTACCCGCTCGGGTCGACCTGGATCTCGAGCCACCGGGAACCATCGGCCGCGTCGTCCTCGGCGCTCTCGCGGACCAGCCGCCGGACGTCGTCCTCCGTGCGCAGCACCGAGCGCGCGACGTCATAGAGCCGCTGGAAGCGGAACCAGCCCTTCTCGTCGGCCGCCGACAGCTTCGGCGGCCAGTCCTCCACGAGTGCGTCGGGCAGCACGATCCCGTCCCGCGCGGCGAGCTCGATCAGCGTCGAGTGCCGCATGGAGCCGGTGAAGTGCAGGTGCAGGTGTGCCTTCGGGAGGTCGGTCACCGACCGGACGGGCGTCCCCGACTCGGGATGCTGGGCCGCCAACCTAGGCGAACAGCTTCTGGAGCCGGGTGATGCCCTCGACGAGGTCGTCATCGCCGAGCGCGTAGGAGAACCGGAGATAGCCGGGGGAGCCGAACGCCTCGCCCGGCACCGCGGCCACCTCGGCCTTGTCCAGGACCATCTCGGCGAGCTCGGCGGAGGTCTGCGGGGTCACGCCGTCGACGGTGCGGCCGAGCAGGCCCTTGACCGAGGGATAGGCGTAGAAGGCGCCGGTGGGCTCGGGGCAGACCACGCCGTCGATCTCGTTGAGCATCGCCACGATCGTGCGCCGGCGGCGGTCGAAGGCGGTCTTCATCTCAGCGACCGCGGACAGGTCGCCCGACACCGCGGCGACCGCGGCGCGCTGTGCGACGTTGGAGACGTTCGAGGTGGCGTGCGACTGCAGGTTGGTGGCGGCCCTGACGACGTCCTTTGGACCGATCAGCCAGCCGACCCGCCAGCCGGTCATCGCGTACGTCTTGGCGACCCCGTTGACCACGACGCAGCGGTCGGCGAGCTCGGGCACCAGCACCGGAAGTGAGGCGGTCTCGAGTCCGTCGTACACCAGGTGCTCGTAGATCTCGTCGGTCATCACCCACAGGTCGTGCTCGAGCAGCCAGCGGCCGATCGCCTCGATCTCCTCGGTGCTGTAGACCGCGCCGGTCGGGTTCGAGGGCGAGTTGAACAGCAGCACCTTGGTCCGCTCGGTGCGTACGGCCTCGAGTTGTGCCGGGGTGACCTTGTAGTCCTGCGTCTCGTCGGCGAGCACCTCGACGGGGACGCCACCGGCGAGCCGGATCGACTCCGGATAGGTGGTCCAGTACGGCGCCGGAACGATCACCTCGTCGCCGGGATCGAGCATCGTGGCGAACCCCTCGTAGATCGCCTGCTTGCCGCCGTTGGTGACCAGCACCTGGGCCGGTTCGATCTCGTACCCGGAGTCGCGCCGCGTCTTCTCCACGATCGCCCGCTTCAGCTCGGGCAGGCCGCCGGCCGGGGTGTACCGGTGGTTGCGGGTGTCCCGGCACGCCTCGACGGCGGCCTCGACGATGTAGGGCGGCGTGGGGAAGTCCGGCTCTCCCGCGCCGAAGCCGATCACCGGACGCCCGGCCGCCTTGAGAGCCTTGGCCTTCGCGTCGACCGCCAGGGTGGCCGACTCGGCGATTCCGTCGATCCGCTCGGACACGCGGTTCCGGATCTGGCTGGGGCTGATCGGGCTTTCGGTCATGTCGCTATCGTTTCACTCACGGCCCCGGACCGACACCCGGGTCCGGCCCTCGAACCTCGCCGGGCCTTCTCGGTTCGACTTAGCATTGGTGTTCCCCGTAGAATCTTCGTCTTGGTGGTTCTCACCCTCGATTGTCATGCCCGCAATCTCCCCGCGAAGGCTCCACCGCGTCCGGGATCGCGCCGCAGCCGGTCAGGCCAGGGACCGCCGAAGGGCACTAGCTCAACTGGCAGAGCATCGGTCTCCAAAACCGAAGGTTGGGGGTTCAAGTCCCTCGTGCCCTGCGAGGCTCCGCTCCGGCGGAGGGAAATGTTCGCAACGACGAGAGCAGTGAAAGGTGGAGGACAGTGTCGGACAGCCGCTCCGTTTCTTCGTCGAGTGACAAGCGCACCAGCCCCGTCACCTTCTACCGCCAGGTCGTCGCCGAACTGCGCAAGGTCGTCTGGCCCACGCAGCAGCAGCTGATCACCTACTTCATCGTGGTGATGGTGTTCGTGGTGGTCCTGATGACGATCGTCTCGTTGCTCGACCTGGGCTTCGGAAAGGCCATGTTCGCGATCTTCGCGTAGGTCCGCCCCGCCCCGGCCCCGCATCAACCCAGCAACAGTGAAGGTGACTGATTAACCGTGTCGCAGCCGTACGACGACCAGCTCGAGGGCACGCCTGAGGGCGATACCCCTGCCGAGGCGTCGGGTGACACCGCCGACGTGCAGGACGGCCTGCCCGACCTCGACGCCGCCCTCGAGTCCGACGTGGACACCGAGGCCGCCGCCGACTCCGAGACCGTTCCGGCGGCCGACGCCGGGGGCGAGGCCGGCGCGGACCCCGAGGTTCCGGCCGACACCGGCGCGGAGCTGGCCGCTGCCGAGGCAGCCGGTGACCCTGAGGCAAACGGTGAGGCTGAGGCCGAGGAGCCGGCCGCCGACCCGCTCGAGGAGTTCCGCCAGGCGCTGTGGGCCAAGCCCGGCGACTGGTTCGTGGTGCACACCTACTCCGGCATGGAGAACCGGGTGAAGGCCAACCTCGAGAACCGGACCACCTCCTTGAACATGGAGGACTACATCCACGAGGTGATCGTCCCCACCGAGGAGGTCGCCGAGATCAAGAACGGCCAGCGCAAGCTCGTCAAGCGCACCGTGCTCCCCGGCTACGTGCTCGTCCGGATGGACCTGACCGACGAGTCGTGGGCAGCCGTGCGGCACACGCCGTCGGTCACCGGCTTCGTCGGCCACAGCCACCAGCCGGTGCCGCTGAGCCTGACCGAGGTCGAGAACATGCTTGCTCCCGCGGTGGTGGCCGAGGTCGAGGCCGCGTCGCCGGAGAAGGGCGGCGCCCCGAGCACCGCCAAGAAGAAGGTCGAGGTCGCCGACTTCGACGTCCAGGACTCCGTGATGGTGGTCGACGGACCGTTCGCCACGTTGCACGCCACGATCACCGAGATCAACGCGGAGTCGCAGAGGGTCAAGGCCCTCGTCGAGATCTTCGGCCGGGAGACCCCGGTCGAGCTGAGCTTCAGCCAGATCCAGAAGGTCTGAGCCGAAGCCCACCACTGGTTACATCACGTAAGGACCCAAGGAAACATGCCTCCCAAGAAGAAGATCGCAGCGCTCGTCAAAGTGCAGCTGCAGGCCGGGGCGGCGACTCCCGCACCGCCGGTGGGTACCGCTCTCGGTCCCCACGGCGTCAACATCATGGAGTTCTGCAAGGCCTACAACGCGCAGACGGAGCCGATGCGCGGGAACGTCATCCCCGTAGAGATCACGATCTACGAGGACCGTTCGTTCACGTTCGTCACCAAGACGCCGCCGGCGGCCGAGCTGATCAAGAAGGCCGCAGGCCTGCAGAAGGGCTCGGGTGTCCCGCACAAGGAGAAGGTCGGCAAGCTGACCAAGGACCAGGTGCGTGAGATCGCGACGACCAAGCTGCCGGACCTGAACGCCAACGACATCGACTCGGCGATGAAGATCGTCGAGGGCACCGCCCGCTCGATGGGCATCACCACCGACTAGCTCCGGTGGTTGAGGAGGGCGAGGAACAAGCCTCCTCTTCCGGTGGTTGAGGAGGGCGAGGAACGAGCCCGTCTCGAAACCACATCCAACAGATCCCGTGGCAGGGCCGCTGACGCGCCCCAACGACCACACTGCTGAAAGAAGGAACCAGCATGCAGCGCAGCAAGACGTACCGCGCGGCGTCGGAGAAGTACGACGTCGACGAGCTCTACACCCCCCTCGCAGCGATCAAGATCGCCAAGGAGGGCAGCAAGAAGAAGTTCGACGAGACCGTCGACGTGGCCATGCGCCTCGGCGTCGACCCGCGCAAGGCGGACCAGATGGTCCGCGGCACGGTCAACCTCCCGCACGGCACCGGCAAGACCGCCAGGGTCCTGGTCTTCGC
>DASSBE010000141.1:0-18434 GCA_035699065.1 Nocardioidaceae bacterium | reverse complement strand
CCACGACGACGGAGACCTGGCGCTGATGGTGAAGCCCCAGTTCGAGGTCGGCAAGGACCGGGTCGGCAAGGGCGGCGTGGTGCGAGACCTGGACCTGCGTGCCGATGCCGTTGCGGCGGTGGCTGCCGGCGGCGCACGGCGGGGCTGGGGCGCCCAGGCGGTGACCACCAGTCCGCTGCCGGGCCCGTCGGGCAACGTGGAGTTCTTCTTGTGGCTGCGGCACGCCGATCCGGCCGTCTCGGAGGACGACATCACCACGGAGGTCCGTCGTACCCCGGCGCTGGGGGCGTCGGGTGAGAAGGTGGAGCCGTGAACAGCACCGCTGCCCCACGACGCATCCTCGTCCTGGCCCACACAGGCCGGGAGGAGGCACGTGCGGTCGCCCTCCAGTGCTGCCAGACGCTGCACCAGCACGGCATCGCGGTGCGGCTGCTCAAGGACGAGGCCGACGACCTGGCGCTCGACCTTCCCGACCTGGAGGTCGTCGCGCCGGTCCCCGACGCCTCGAGGGGCTGCGAGCTCGTGCTGGTGATCGGCGGCGACGGCACCATCCTGCGCGCCGCGGAGCTGACCCGTGAGTCCGGCACGCCGCTGCTCGGGGTGAACCTCGGCCACGTCGGCTTCCTCGCGGAGGCGGAGTCCGACGACGTCGAGTTCACCATCGACGCGATCGTGCACAAGCGGTACACCTTCGAGGAACGGCTGACCATCGACGTCTCGGTCCACCGCGACGGCGAGCTGATCACCACGACGTGGGCGCTGAACGAGGCGAGCGTGGAGAAGGCCGCCCGGGAGCGGATGCTCGAGGTGGTCGTCGAGGTCGACGGCCGGCCGCTCTCACGGTGGGGCTGCGACGGTGTGGTCTGCGCGACCCCGACCGGCTCCACCGCCTACAACTTCAGCGCCGGCGGGCCGGTGGTGTGGCCGAGCGTGGAGGCCCTGTTGATGGTGCCGATCAGCGCCCACGCGCTGTTCGCCCGCCCGATGGTGGTCGCACCCAGCTCGGTCCTGGCGGTCGAGGTCATCGCCCGCACCGACGGGGCCGGGGTGCTCTGGTGCGACGGGCGGCGCACCGTCGACCTGCCGCCGGGCGCCCGGATCGAGGTCCGCCGTGGTCACGCACCGGTGCGGCTGGTGCGTCTGCACCAGGCGCCGTTCACGGACCGGCTCGTCGCCAAGTTCGACCTTCCGGTGTCCGGCTGGCGCGGTGCCGCGGAGCGACGGCGAGCCCGTTCCGACGGGGGCGACGATGCTTGAGGAGCTCCGGATCACCTCGCTCGGCGTGATCGAGGAGTCCGTGCTCGAGCTGGGTCCCGGACTCACGGTGATCACCGGTGAGACCGGTGCCGGCAAGACCATGATCGTGACCGCCCTCGGCCTGCTTCTCGGCGGCCGCGCCGACTCCGGCGCCGTCCGGACGGGCGCGCGGAGCGCCCGGGTCGAGGGTCTGCTCACCCTCGCGGACGGGGCCGACGGGCTGGCCGGGCGCGTCGACGAGCTCGGCGGGGAGATCGAGGACGACCGCCTGTTGCTGGCCCGGCAGATCTCGGCCGAGGGCCGCTCGCGTGCGTTCGCCGGGGGAGTGTCGGTGCCCGCGACCACGCTGTCCGGCCTGGCCGACCCGCTGGTGGCCGTGCACGGCCAGTCGGACCAGCACCGCCTGCTCCGGGCCTCGACGCAGCGCGACGCGCTGGACAGCTTCGCCGGCCGGAAGACGCTGGCCCTGCGCGACCGGTACGCCGGGTGCTACCGACGGTTGCGCGAGACCGAGACCGAGCTCGCCGAGGTGGTCGAGACCGCACGTGAACGTGCCCGCGAGGCGGACCTGCTGCGGTTCGGGCTCGGTGAGGTGGAGGCGGTGACGCCCGAGCCCGGCGAGGACGCCGCCCTGGCCGCGGAGGAGGCCCGGCTCGGCTTCGCCGACACGCTGCGCACCGCCGCCGAGCAGGCCCGGGAGTGCCTGTCCTCCGAGGACGGCGGCCCGGACGCGCTGGGCACGACCTCCGCGGCACGCAAGCTGCTCGAGGGAGTGCGCGACCACGACCCGGAGGCGGCCGCGCTGGCCGACCGGCTCGCCGAGGTCAGCTACCTGCTCTCCGACGTCGCCGCGGACGTCTCCTCCTACGCCTCCGGCCTCGAGATCGACCCAGTCCGGCTCGCGGCGGTCTCCGAGCGTCGCGCCGCCCTGACCGGGCTGACCCGCAAGTACGGCGAGTCGATCGACGAGGTGCTCACCTGGGCGGCGGACGCCTCGCAACGGCTGCTCACGCTCGACAACACCGACGAGCACATCGAAGACCTGCGCCGGCAGCGGGAGGCCTTACGCGCCGAGCTCGCCGGACTGGGCGCCGAGCTCACCGCCGCACGCGAGAAGGCGGCGGCGAAGCTCGGCAAGGTGGTCACCGGCGAGCTCACGTCGCTGGCGATGCCGCACGCCGAGCTCACCATCGCGGTCCGGCAGAGCGAGGATCCCGACCGGGGTCTCGACGTGGCGGGCCGCCTGCTGTGGTTCGGCGGCTCCGGGCTCGACGAGATCGAGTTCCTTCTGGCCGCCAACCGCGGTGCCGAGCCGCGGCCCCTGGGCAAGGGTGCTTCCGGGGGCGAGCTGTCCCGGGTGATGCTGGCCGTCGAGGTGGCGCTCGCGGCGACGAACCCGGTTCCCACGTTCGTCTTCGACGAGGTCGACGCCGGCGTCGGCGGCAAGGCCGCGGTGGAGGTGGGGCGCCGGCTCGCGACGCTGGCCCGGCACGCTCAGGTGCTGGTGGTCACCCACCTGCCGCAGGTGGCCGCTTTCGCCGACCAGCACGTGGTGGTGGTCAAGAGCAGCGACGGGTCGGTGACCACCTCCGGGCTGACCGTGCTCGAGGAGCAGGGGCGCGTCAAGGAGCTGTCCCGGATGCTCGCCGGCCTCGAGGACTCCGAGACCGCGATCGCCCATGCCCAGGAGCTTCTCGACACGGCGCAGGAAGCCCGGGCAACGGCGCGCTGACGATCGCATGTCCGCACAAGTCGCCGACGTGCGTGGCAGGATTGCCGCGCCATGAAATTCCCCTCACGACAGTCCCCCCTCGCAGAGCTGCCCGGAGTCACGGGGACCGCCAGGCTCGACCGGCGCACCAACACGCTCGTCCGCCGGCTCAAGCGGGGCGAGGTGGCGGTGATCGACCACCTCGACCTCGACCGTGCCACCGCCGAGGCCCTGCTCGACTCCGGCGTCGCCGCCGTGGTGAACGCCTCCCCGTTCATCTCCGGGCGTTACCCGAACCTCGGCCCGGAGCTGCTCGCCAAGTCCGGTGTCGTCCTGGTCGACGACGTCGGCTCCGACGTCTTCGCCAAGGTCAGCGACGGCGCGACCGTGCGGCTGCACGAAGGCCGGGTCTACGTCAAGGACGAGGCCGTCGCCACGGGCAAGCAGCTCTCGGCCGACGACGTGCACGCAATGATGGAGGAGGCCCGCGGCGGCCTCTCCACGCAGCTGCAGAGCTTCACGCACAACACCACCGAGTTCCTCCGCCGTGAGCAGGACCTGCTGCTGCACGGGCAAGGCGCCCCGACGATGAGGACCAAGCTCGAGGGGCGGCCGGTGGTGATCGTCGTCCGCGGCTACGACTACCGCGACGATCTGCGCCGGCTCAAGCGCTACATCCGCGAGCAGCGCCCCGTGCTGGTCGGTGTGAACGCGGGAGCCGACGCGCTCCTCGCCGCCGGCCACCGTGCCGACATCGTCGTGGTCGGCGAGGACGGCCTGGCCCAAGGCAGCCGTGCGGGCGACGGGTCCACGGTCTCCGACAAGGCGCTGCGCGGTGCCCGTGAGGTGGTCCTGCACACCGACAGTGTCGGCCGTGCGGTGGGCTCGGACCGACTCGACCGGATCGGAGTGCGCGCCCACGGCTTCCCGGCGTCCGGCACCAGCGAGGACATCGCGATGCTCCTGGCCGATCTCTCCGGCGCCTCCCTGATCGTCTCGGTCGGCACCCACGCCACCCTCGACGAGTTCCTGGACCGGCACCGCTCCGGGCTGGCCAGCACCTTCCTGACCCGGCTGCGCGTCGGCCCCAAGCTGGTGGACGCCAAGAGCGTGCCGCCGCTGTACGCCGGCCGGGTGCGGGTGTGGCAGCTCCTGCTGGTCCTGCTCGCCGGGATCATCGCCCTGCTCGTCGCCGTCGCCGCCACGCCGGTCGGCCAGGAGTGGTGGAGCTCGGCGCAGCACTCCCTCGACGACCTCTACGACTGGTTCCAAGGACTGTTCACGTGATCTCTTTCCGTTACCACATCGTCTCGATCGTGTCCGTCTTCCTCGCGCTGGCCATCGGTGTCGCGCTGGGCGGCGGGCCGCTGAAGGGCGAGGTCGACAACACGCTGGTCGAGCAGGTCGAGGCCGACCGCAAGGCCAAGGCCGCCTTCCAGGACGAGATCTCCGACCTGCGCAGCACCAACGAGTTCACCGACGCCTTCGCGGCCAACGTGGCCCCGGGCCTGCTCGACAAGAGGCTGCAAGGCCGGCCGGTGACGCTGATCACGCTGCCCGGGGCCGACGAGAAGGCGGTGAGCTCGTTGACGCAGCTCATCGGTATCGCCGGCGGCACGGTCGCGGGCACCGTCCGGGCCGGTGAAGGCCTGGTCGACCCGGGCAACAAGCAGCTCGTCGACGAGCTCGGCAGCCAGCTTCTCGACGGCACCCCGGACGTCACCGTCGCCGACGACGCCAGCGGCTACGAACGGATGGGGGCGCTGATCGCCCGGGCGGTCGCCACCGACGAGGACGCGGGCGCACCCGTCGACGACGCCGCCAGCAGCATCCTGTCCGGGCTGAGCACCGCAAACCTGATGTCGGCCGACGGGGAGCTGGACCGCCGCGGCAGCCTGGTGCTGTTCGTCGCCGGCCCCGGCACGGGCTCAGCCGACCAGCGGCAGGGCGCCAACACCATCGTCACCGCACTCGCCACCGCCATCGACGCGCAGACCGACGGTGTGGTGATCGCCGGCCCGGTCGGCACCGCCCGCGCCAACGGGCTGCTCGACGCGGTCCGCGCGAACGTGGCCGCCGCCCGCGACGTGTCCACCGTCGACGCACTCGGCCGGCAGGCCGGTCAGGTGGTGACCGTGCTCGCGCTCTCCGAGCAGGCGCGGGGCGAAGCCGGTCAGTACGGCGCCGTGGATGCCGCCGACGGCGCGATGCCCGGTGCCGAGGTCCCCTCGGACTGAGCCGGACACCTGGTGTCGGCGCCACGTCTCCGGCGTGGCTTGGCCAACTGGCGCCGAGTGTTGGTAGCCTAGAACCCCGTGGACGTGGATAGTTTCTGGTTGCCGCGCCATATATCGACCAACACCCACGGGAGCATCTCTTGGCCGCATCGCAGCCAACCAAGCACGTCTTCGTCACCGGGGGCGTGGCCTCCTCGCTCGGCAAGGGGCTGACCGCCTCGAGCCTGGGCAGCCTGCTGAAGTCCCGTGGGCTCCGGGTCACCATGCAGAAGCTGGACCCGTACCTCAACGTCGACCCGGGGACGATGAACCCGTTCCAGCACGGCGAGGTCTTCGTCACCAACGACGGCGCGGAGACCGATCTCGACATCGGCCACTACGAACGCTTCCTCGACACCGACCTGGACGGCATCGCGAACGTCACCACCGGCCAGGTCTACTCCGAGGTGATCGCCAAGGAACGCCGCGGCGACTACCTCGGCGACACCGTGCAGGTGATCCCGCACATCACCAACGAGATCAAGGAACGCGTGCGCGCCATGGCGCGCCCGGACGTGGACGTGGTGATCACCGAGGTCGGCGGGACCGTCGGCGACATCGAGTCACTGCCGTTCCTCGAGGCCGCCCGCCAGGTCCGCCACGACGTCGGCCGCGACAACTGCTTCTTCCTGCACGTCTCGCTGGTGCCCTACATCGGCCCTTCCGGCGAGCTGAAGACAAAGCCGACCCAGCACTCGGTCGCCGCGCTCCGCTCGATCGGTATCCAGCCCGACGCCATCGTCTGCCGCTCCGACCGCGAGATCCCGGACTCGATGAAGCGCAAGATTTCGATGATGTGCGACGTCGACGAGGAAGCCGTGGTCAACGCCGCCGACGCGCCGTCGATCTACGACATCCCCAAGGTGCTGCACAGCGAGGGCCTCGACGCCTACGTCGTACGCCGGCTCAACCTGCCTTTCCGGGACGTGGACTGGACCGAGTGGGACGATCTGCTCCGCCGGGTGCACCACCCCGCCGAGGAGGTGACCGTCGCGCTGGTCGGGAAGTACGTCGACCTGCCGGACGCCTACCTGTCGGTCGCCGAGGCGCTGCGTGCCGGTGGCTTCGCGCACGACGCGAAGGTGAACCTGGTGTGGGTCCCCTCCGACGAGTGCCAGACCACGGAGGGTGCCGCCAAGCACCTGGCCGACGTCGATGCCGTCTGCGTGCCCGGCGGGTTCGGGATCCGTGGCATCGAGGGCAAGGTCGGTGCGCTCGAGTTCGCCCGCACGCACGGCATCCCGACCCTCGGACTGTGCCTGGGGCTCCAGTGCATGGTGATCGAGTACGCGCGCAACATGGCCGGGATCGCCGACGCGGACTCCACCGAGTTCGACCCCGACTGCGCCCAGCCGGTGATCGCGACCATGGCCGAGCAGAAGAAGTTCGTGGAGGGCGCCGGCGGCGACATGGGCGGCACCATGCGCCTCGGGCTCTACCCGGCCGACCTCAAGGAGGGCTCAGTGGTGCGTGAGGCGTACGGCGAGCCGAAGATCGAGGAGCGGCACCGGCACCGTTACGAGGTCAACAACGCCTACCGGGACCGGCTCGAGGACGCCGGGCTGGTGTTCTCCGGGACGTCTCCGGACAACAGGCTGGTCGAGTTCGTCGAGCTGCCCCACGACGTGCACCCGTACTACGTCTCGACCCAGGCACACCCCGAGCTGCGTTCGCGCCCGACCCGGCCGCACCCGCTGTTCGCGGGCCTCGTGGGTGCCGCCATCGCGCGGCAGGAGGAGCTCCGGTTCCCGATCGACGAGTCCGCCCTGCGTCGCCCGCGCAGCGACGACGACCTCGTGCACAGCAGCACGGTCGAGGGCTGACCGGCTTGCCTGCCCCGGAAGGTGAGGCCCGGGGGGAGGCAGGGACCCTGGGCGTCGAGCCGCTGCGGGATCGCGCCGAGAGCTGGCAGCTGCACGCCACCGAGCAGGTCTGGGACGGCCCCGCACCGTTCTCCGTGCGCCGGGACCACATCAGCGCGCCCGGTCGTCCCGGGGAGCAGTTCGGCCGGCTGGTCCTGGAACACCCAGGAGCGTCCGTCGTACTCGCGCTCGACACCGACGAACGCGTGCTGGTGCTCCAGCAGTACCGTCACCCCGCGCGGCTGCGGTTCGTCGAGCTTCCGGCGGGTCTGCTCGACGTGGAGGGGGAGGACCCGTTGGTCGCCGCGCGACGCGAGCTGCGCGAGGAGGCGTTGCTGGTCGCGGACAGCTGGACCCACCTGCTCACCTCTTACCCGTCACCGGGGCTGAGCAGCGAACGGATGGAGATCTACCTCGCGCAGGAGCTCACCGAGGCCCCGGACCGCGGGGACTTCGTGCCGGCCCACGAGGAGGCGGACATGACGGTGGCGTGGGTGCCGCTGACCGACCTGGTCGACGGCATCCTCGCCCGACGGCTGACCGACGGGCCGCTCGCGCTCGCGGTGATGACCTACCTGCTGCGGCAACGCTGAGCGGCATTGCCACGTGCACCGCACCGGTTCGGAATAGACTCGCCCCGGTCGCCCCGACGACGTGGTGACGCTCCCAGGGAGAGGAAGAGCTCCGCAGATGAAGGTCGGCGTACCCAAGGAAGTCAAGAACAACGAGTACCGCGTCGCACTCACCCCGGTGGGCGTGCACGAGCTCGTCCAGCGCGGGCACGAGGTGTACGTCGAGAAGGGGGCAGGCGGTGGGTCGCTGATCCCTGACGAGGAGTACGCCGCCGAGGGCGCGACGATGCTCGACGGCGCCGACGACGTCTGGGGCACCGCCGACCTGGTGCTCAAGGTCAAGGAGCCCGTCGCCGAGGAGTACGGCCGCCTGCGCGAGGGCCAGACGCTGTTCACCTACCTGCACCTCGCCGCGGACAAGACCCTGACCGAGGAGCTGCTGCGCAGCCGGGTCACCGCGATCGCCTACGAGACCGTGCAGCTGCCTTCGGGCTCGCTCCCGCTGCTCTACCCGATGTCCGAGGTCGCCGGTTGCCTGGCGCCGCAGGTGGGTGCGCACGCGCTGATGAAGGCGCAGGGCGGCCGCGGCGTGCTGATGGGCGGAGTCGGCGGGGTGGCGAACGCCAAGGTCGTGGTCATCGGCGCGGGAGTCGCCGGACAGAACGCCGCGAACATCGCGCTGGGGATGGGCGCCGACGTCACGCTCCTCGACACCGACCTCGACAAGCTGCGGCTGTCGTTCTGGCGCTACAACAACCGGGTGCACGGGCTCGCGTCGTCGAAGCTGGCGATCCAGCAGCAGCTGCTGGAGGCCGACCTCGTCATCGGTGCGGTGCTGATCCCCGGCGCCAAGGCCCCCAAGCTGGTCAGCAACGAGCTGGTCTCGCGGATGAAGCCCGGCTCGGTGCTCGTCGACATCGCCGTCGACCAGGGCGGCTGCTTCGAGGACACCCGTCCCACCACGCACGCGGACCCGACCTTCGCGGTGCACGGTTCGGTCTTCTACTGCGTGGCCAACATGCCCGGTGCGGTCCCGAACACGTCGACCTACGCGCTGACCAACGCGACGCTGCCCTACGCGGTGGCGCTGGCCGACAAGGGCTGGCAGCAGGCGCTGCGGGACGACCGCTCGCTGGCGTTGGGCCTCAACACCCAGGCGGGGTCGCTGACCTACGCACCGGTTGCGGAGGCGCACGGGATGGAGTCGGTCTCGCTCGACGGGGTGCTGGGCTGACCACAGCGATGAGCACCGCGCACGGGCCCTCGCCCCTCCAGCGGGCGGTCCGCACCTACCTCGACCACCTGGTGGTCGAGCGCGGCCTGGCCGACAACACGCTGAAGTCCTACCGTCGCGACCTGCGCCGCTACGTGGGCTACCTCGCCGACCAGGGCGTCGTCGACGTGGCAGGGATCCAGGAGAGCGCCGTGGCCGGGTTCCTGATGGCACTGCGGGAGGGGGACGCCGACCACCCGCCGTTGACCGCGGGATCGGCCGCGCGCACCGTGGTCGCGGTCCGCGGGTTCCACAAGTTCGCGGTCCGGGAGGGTCTCAGCCAGGTGGACCCGGCGTCCGCCGTACGGCCTCCCGTCCCGGCCAAACGACTGCCCAAGGCACTGCCGCTGTCGCAGATCGAGCAGATCCTCGATGCCGCGGGTGCCCCGGGGACCGCGTTGGCGCTGCGGGACCGGGCGCTGCTCGAGGTGCTCTACGGCACCGGTGCCCGGATCTCGGAGGCAGTCGGGCTCGACCTCGACGACCTCGACCCGGAGCAGGGCACGGTCCTGCTGCGCGGCAAGGGCAGCAAGGAGCGGATCGTGCCGGTGGGCTCGTACGCCCGGGACGCCGTCGAGGCCTACCTGGTCCGCGGGCGGGCGGAGCTGTCCGCGGTGGGAAAGGGGCTGCCGGCCCTGTTCCTCAACGCACGCGGCGGTCGGCTCTCCCGGCAGAGCGCGTGGGCCGTTCTCGCGAAGGCCGCCGACCGGGCAGGCGTGACCGCGGACGTCTCTCCGCACACCCTGCGGCACTCGTTCGCGACGCACCTGCTCGACGGAGGCGCCGACGTCCGCGTGGTCCAGGAGCTGCTCGGCCACGCCTCGGTGACCACGACCCAGATCTACACGCTCGTCACGGTGGACAGCCTGCGTGAGGTCTACGCGACCGCGCACCCGCGCGCACTGGGCTGAATCCCGGTCCGACTTGTCCCCAGAGTTCTCCCCAGCCAAGGGATCCCTGTGTACGGCGCGCCTACCCACTGCACAGGTTGTCCCCAGATTTACTGGTCACGTACATGCGTCGACCGATCGTGTTGTGGGTCGCGAGGCGCAGCACATAGAGTCGCCGCGTTGCGCGCGACGGACAGACGTGTCGAACCCGGTGTCGACATAGTGACAATTCGCGCAGCGTGGCCCGTCGACGAGAGGCAACGAGCGTGAACGAACACGGCACAGGAAGTCATGGGAGCAACGCGTCCGAGATCCCGCCGTTCGTCCATCCCTCGCTGGTCAACGGCGTGCCGGCTTCCCCTGCTTCCCCCGCTGCCCCAGGAGACCACGAGCGCGTGAGCGACCCCATCCCGTTCGAACGCCCGGAGCGGGTGCTCGGCCCCACCGGCCGTCCGATGCCCGACCTGCCCGAGCCCAAGCCGCTGATGAGCCACGGCAACGCCCGGGTGATCGCGATGTGCAACCAAAAGGGCGGGGTCGGCAAGACCACCACCACGATCAACCTGGGTGCGGCGCTCGCGGAGTACGGCCGCAAGGTGCTGCTGGTCGACTTCGACCCGCAGGGCTCGCTGTCGGTCGGTCTCGGGCTGAACCCGCACGAGATGGACCTGAGCATCTACAACCTGCTGATGCAGCGGGACGTGACGCTCGACGACGTGATCGTCCCCTCCGGCGTCGAGGGGATGGACCTGCTGCCCTCGAACATCGACCTGTCCGCCGCCGAGGTGCAGCTCGTCCACGAGGTGGCCCGGGAGCAGACCCTGCAGCGCCTGCTCGCGCCGGCGATCGCGGACTACGACGTCATCCTGATCGACTGCCAGCCCTCGCTGGGCCTGTTGACCGTGAACGCGCTCACCGCCTCCGACGGGGTGCTCGTCCCGCTCGAGTGCGAGTACTTCGCCCTGCGCGGCGTCGCACTGCTCAAGACCACGATCGACAAGGTCCAGGAGCGGCTGAACCCGAAGCTCACGATCGACGGCCTGCTCGGCACGATGTACGACGGGCGCACGCTGCACGGCCGCGAGGTCATGGAGCGGCTCGTCCAGGCCTGGGGCGACACCGTGTTCCACACCGTGATCCGTCGCACGGTGAAGTTCTCCGACTCCACCGTCGCCGGCGAGCCGATCACCAGCTACGCCACGTCCTCACCCGGTGCAGAGTCCTACCGGCAGCTTGCCAGGGAGGTGCTGGCCCGTTGTCTCGACGGGTAAGCCTGCCGGCCGCCGACGACCTGTTCCGCCCGACCGTCGTACCGGACGGGCAGGACGAGGAGGCGGCCGCTGTCGCGGATGGTGACGACCGGGGCCCGGGGCCGGCCGAGACCGAGACCGAGACCGCGGAGGCAAGGCCACGGCCGCGTACGCCGAGCGGGCGAGTGCGTCACGACGAGAAGATGACCGTCTACGTGACCGCCGACGAGCTGCTGGACCTCGAGCACACGCGGCTGATGCTGCGCCGCAGCCACGGGCTGGCGGTGGACCGCGGGCGACTCGTGCGTGCGGCGATCGCGGCCGCGCTCGCCGACATCGAGGCCCACGGTGACGAGAGCGCGATCGTGCGACGTCTGACCCAGTCGTGAGCACCGACGTGACGGAGGGCGTAGCTGCGCAGGTGAGCTCGGAGGTGACCCCGGGGCCGACCGAGCCGACCGTGTTCGACGGCACCGAGGCGCCGACCGGGTTCGCGGTGACCCTGGACAACTTCGAGGGCCCGTTCGACCTGCTGCTCAGCCTGATCGCCAAGCACAAGCTCGACATCACCGAGGTGGCCCTGTCCCGGGTGACCGACGAGTTCATCGCGTTCATCAAGGCGGCCGGCCCCGAGTGGGATCTGGAGCAGACCACCTCGTTCCTGCTCGTCGCCTCCACCCTGCTGGACCTGAAGACCGCGAGGCTCCTGCCGCAGGGCGACGTCGAGGACGAAGAGGACCTCGCGCTGCTCGAGGCCCGCGACCTGCTGTTCGCCCGGCTGATGCAGTACCGCGCGTTCAAGCAGGTCGCCTCCGTGCTCGAGCAGCGGATGACCGGCGAGGCGCGCAGGTATCCCCGCGCCGTCGGCCTCGAGGAGCGGTTCGCGTCCCTGCTGCCGGAGGTGCTGATCGGTCTCGGGCTCGACGAGTTCGCGGCGCTCGCGGCAAAGGCGCTGGAGCCGAAGCCCGTGCTCGAGTTCTCCTTGGCGCACATCCACGCGTCCACGGTGAGCGTGAAGGAGCAGGCCGCGCTCGTGGTCGACCGGCTCCGACGCCAGGGCACGATGACCTTCCGCGCGCTGGCCGGTGACTCACCGGACATGCTGACCCGGGTGGCACGGTTCCTGTCGCTGCTGGAGTTGTTCCGTGAGGGCGTGGTCTCCTTCGACCAGATGTCGCCGCTCGGTGAGCTCACCGTGCGCTGGACCGGGTCCGGGGACGGCGAGATCACCATCACCGACGAGTTCGACGGACACCCGGGGGGCCAGCCCTCCGTGGACCCGCCCGAGGATCAGGCACCGGACCAGAACGACGAGAGGGAAGCAGAGTGAGCGAGCAGACCGAGGCAGAGGCGGAGACTCTTGCGGTCCCGGTTGCCGAGCTGCGGCCGGCTCTCGAGGCCGTCCTCATGGTCGCCGACCAGCCACTCGACCACGTGACGCTGGCGTCGGCGGTCGGCTACCCGGTCGGCGAGGTGGTGCGTGCGCTCGAGGAGCTGGCCGCCGAGTACGCCGAGCAGGGTCGCGGCTTCGACCTGCGCAACGTGGCCGGTGGCTGGCGGTTCTACACCCGCGAGGAGTACGCCTCGGTCGTCGAAGGCTTCGTGCTCGACGGCCAGCAGGCCAGGCTGACCCAGGCCGCCCTGGAGACACTGGCGGTCGTCGCCTACAAGCAGCCGGTCAGCAGAGCGCGGGTCTCGGCCATCCGCGGCGTCAACGTGGACGGCGTCATGCGGACCCTGGTCGCCCGTGGTCTGGTCGAGGACTGCGGCACCGACGCGGAGACGACCGCGCTGCTGTACCGGACCACGAGCTACTTCCTCGAGCGGATCGGCGTCACCTCCGTCGAGGACCTGCCGGAGCTCGCGCCGTTCCTCCCCGAGATGTCCGACCTCGATGACCCGGACGAGCGGCCGGAGGAGCTGTCGCCGCAGGAGACCGCGTGAGCACCGGCAGGTGCCGCACGTGAGCGGGCCGGATCTCCGCCCGGACGACGACGGTCTGGTCCGGCTCCAGAAGCTGCTCGCCCAGTCCGGGGTCGCCAGCCGTCGCAAGTGTGAGGAGCTCATGCTCGCCGGACTGGTGGAGGTCGACGGCGAGGTGGTCACCCGGCTCGGCACCAAGGTCGACCCGCGCACGGCCGTGATCCGGGTCGATGGCCAGCGCCTCCCGCCGGTCACCCCGCACGCGTACCTGGTGCTGAACAAGCCGCGTGGCGTCGTCTCCACGATGTCCGACCCCGAGGGCCGCCGTACGCTCGCGGACTTCGTCGAGGACCGGCCCGAACGACTCTTCCACGTGGGCAGGCTCGACACCGACACCGAAGGCCTCATCCTGCTCACCAACGACGGCGACTTCGCGCAACGAGTCGCGCACCCGTCGTACCAGCTGGACAAGACCTACATCGCCGAGGTGCCGGGCCCCGTGGACAAGACGACCGTGCGCGAGGTGCTGACGGGGGTCACCCTGGAGGACGGCCCGGTGCAGGTCAGCTCGTTCCGGGTGGTCTCCGCGCACAAGGACCGCGCGATCGTCGAGCTGGTGATCCACGAAGGACGTAACCGGATCGTCCGGCGTCTCCTGGACGCGGTCGGGCACCCGGTGAAGCGGCTGACCCGCACCGCGATCGGCCCGGTGCGGGTGACCGGCCTACGTGCCGGCGAGCTGCGTGAGCTCACCCGCGACGAGCTCGGCACGCTGCTGGACGCCGCCCGCCTCTGACCCGGCGACGCACTAGGGTTTGAGCGTCAACCGAACCAGGAGGCGATTCCGTGGCAGTGCGGGCAGTGCGAGGCGCGACCCAGCTCGACGACGACGCGCGCGAGCACATGCTCGAGCGGGTCGCGGAGATGGTGACCGACGTGATGACCGCCAACCAGCTCGGCGTCGACGACTTCATCAGCGTGATCTTCACCGCGACGTCCGACCTGGTCTCCGAGTTCCCCGCGTACGCCGCCCGGCGGCTCGGCTTCGGAGAGGTACCGCTGCTCTGCGCCCGGGAGCTGGAGATCGACGGCTCGATGCCCCGGATCGTGCGGATGCTGGCGCACGTCGAGACCGAGCTCCCGCGCGCCGACATCACCCACGTCTACCTGCACGGTGCCGCCACGCTGCGCCGTGACCTGACCCGGGTCCGGTCCGTGCCGGACGAGGACCGGCCCTGAGCCGCGAGCCCCTGCGGGGGAAGGGCAACCTGACCGGGCCGGTGCTGATCGTCGGGGCCGGCCTGCTCGGTACGTCGATCGGGCTGGCGTTGCGGCGACACGGCCTCGACGTGCTGCTGTCCGACATCAACCCGCACAACGCGGCGATCGCGGCAGGCGTCGGTGCGGGCGTCCCGGCGACCCCGGGCGCGGAACCGCAGATCATCGTGGTGGCGGTGCCGCCGGACCACCTGGCCGACGAGATCACCCGGGCGCTCGAGGGATCGACGGCCGTGATCACCGACGTGGGCAGCGTGAAGTCTCAACCTCTACGGGAGGTTGCCTCTCGCATCCCGGCCGGACAGCTGGGCAGGTATGTGGGCAGCCATCCGATGGCCGGCAGCGAACGGTCCGGTCCGTTCGCGGCCTCAGCGACACTCTTCGACGGCCGGCCGTGGGCGGTCACCGCTCATGCGGGCTCGGATCCCCTCGCGGTCGACCTGGTCACCGAGCTGGTGCGGCTCTGCGGCGGCACCCCGGTCGCGTTCACGCCGGAGGAGCACGACGAGGCGGCCGCCCGGACCTCGCACCTGCCGCACCTGCTGGCGGCACTGGTGGCCGGCCGCCTCGCCGACGCGCCTGCGGAGCACCTGAGCCTGTCCGGTCAGGGTGTGCGTGACGTCACCCGGATCGCCGCGGGGGACCCGGCGCTGTGGCGGCAGATCGTCACCGCCAACGCCACCGCCCTCACCGAGCTGCTCGGTGCGGTGCGCGACGACCTGGACCGGCTGCTGGCGGCGGTGCGGGAGGGCCGGCGTGACGAGATCACGGTATTGCTGGACCGCGGTGTGGCAGGCACCGCGGCCATCCCGGGCAAGCACGGCGGACCCGCGCGGCCGGTGAGTGCGCTGTTCGTCGCGGTGCCCGACCATCCCGGAGAGCTGGCCCGGCTCCTTGCCGATGCCGGGGAGATCGGCGTGAACGTCGAAGACCTGCGCATCGACCACGACCCGGCCCGTCCGGTCGGCCTGGTGGAGCTCACCGTGGACTCGGACCGAGCCGACTTCCTTCAGGAGTCGCTCGAGACCCGTGGCTGGACCACGCACCGGTAGGCTTCGGCCGTCATGTCGGTCGAGCAGGAGCGGGGTAGTCAGCAGTGAGCTCAAGCGTCGTCGTGGCGATGGATGGCCCGTCCGGATCGGGCAAGTCCAGCACGTCGAGGGGGGTGGCGGACCGTCTCGGTCTGCGCTACCTCGACACCGGGGCGCAGTTCCGCGCGCTCACCTGGTGGATGCTGCAGCACGAGATCGAAGTCGACGACCCCGAAGCGGTCGCCGCCCGCGTGGACGAGCCGGCGCTGGAGTCGGGGACCGACCCGACAGCACCCACCATCACCGTGGACGGCATGGACGTCGTTGGGCGGATCCGCACGCAGCAGGTGACCCGGGCGGTGAGCGCGGTCAGTGCCGTGCCCGCGGTCCGCGCCCGGCTGCTGCGGCTGCAGCGCGAGATTATCGGTGCCGGCGGGATCGTGGTCGAGGGGCGCGACATCGGGACCGTGGTCGCCCCGGATGCGCCGGTGAAGGTGTACCTGACCGCCGACCCGGACGCCCGCGCCGCCCGTCGTACCGCCGAGCTCGCCGGCTCCACCGTCGAGGCGACGCAGCAGGACCTGATCCGCCGGGACCAGGCGGACTCGGGCCGCGCCACCGCACCGTTGACGATGGCCGAGGACGCGCATCACATCGACACCACCCCGTACACCCTGGACGAGGTCATCGAGCAGGTGGTCGCCCTGGTCCACAAGGCCGGGGCGTGACCAACCGGGTCAGTTCCGAGGTCCACCGGGAGCTGCCACGCACGGACAACGCGGTCCACCCGTCGCATGGCCTGCTGCGGCTGCTGCGTCCTGCCGGCCGGGCATGGTTCCGGCGCCGGTACGAGGTCCGGCAGTACGGCGAGCACTGGGTCCGCCGCACCGGGCCGCACATTCTCGTCGCCAACCACATCGGCCTGCTCGACGGTCCGCTGATCGCCGCGTTCGCACCCCGACCGGCGCACGCGCTGACCAAGAAGGAGATGTTCGAGGGCCGGACCGGGATGGCGCTGCGCGCGGTGGGTCAGATCCCGCTGTCGCGGGACGAGACCGATCCCTCGGCGATGAAGGACTGCCTGAGGGTGCTTCGGGATGGGGGAGTGGTCGTCGTGTTCCCCGAGGGCACACGCGGCGCCGGGGACATGGCGCGGATGGGATCCGGGGCGGCCTACCTGGCGCTGGTGACCGGGGCGCCCGTCGTACCGCTGGCGGTCTTCGGCACCAGGGAGCCCGGCGGGGGCATCGACTCGATCCCCGCCAGGGGCGCTCGATTCGACTTGGTGTACGGCGCTCCTGTGTACTGGGAGCGACAGCCGTGGCCGCGCAGGCAGCCCGAGGTGCGGGCTGCCACCGAGATGCTCCGGAATAGGCTGATTCAGCACATCGTTGAGGCGAAGGGCATCACAGGGCGAGAGCTGCCCGGCCCGATTCCTGGGCTCTCCGAGACACAGCTCCTCCAGGGGCTGGACCGAGACCCGTCAAGAGAGAAGAAGCATGACGACTGAGTTCGACGAGACCGCACCCGGCGCTGTCCCGGTGCTGGCCGTGGTCGGCCGTCCCAACGTGGGCAAGTCCACCCTGGTCAACCGGATCATCGGTCGCCGCGAGGCCGTCGTCCAGGACATCCCCGGTGTCACCCGGGACCGGATCTCCTACGACGCCACCTGGAACGGTCGCGCGTTCACGGTCGTCGACACCGGCGGCTGGGACCCCGACGCCCGTGGGCTGGCCGAGCGGATCACCGAGCAGGCCGAGATGGCCGTCTCGCTCGCGGACGCCGTGCTGTTCGTCGTGGACGCCACGGTCGGCATCACCGATGCGGACGCGGCCGTGGTGCGGATCCTGCGCAAGTCCGGCAAGCCGGTGGTCCTGGCCGCCAACAAGGTCGACGACCAGCGCGCCGAGGCCGAGGCGTACGGCTTGTGGAATCTCGGTCTGGGTGAGCCCTTCCCGGTCTCGGCGGTGCACGGACGCGGGTCCGGTGACCTGCTCGACGCCGTGCTCGACGCCCTTCCCGAGACACCCCCCGAGTCGTTCGAGCCAGTCGGCGGGCCGCGACGTGTCGCGATCGTCGGGAAGCCGAACGTGGGCAAGTCCTCATTGCTCAACAAGCTCGCCCGGGAGGACCGCGTGGTCGTCGACGACGTCGCCGGTACGACGGTCGACCCGGTCGACGAGCTGGTCCAGCTCGGTGGCCGCACCTGGCGGTTCATCGACACCGCCGGGATCCGTAAGCGCGTCAAGGAAGCCTCGGGGCATGAGTACTACGCCAGCCTGCGCACCAACACCGCCGTCGAGCGGGCCGAGGTGTGCGTGATGGTCGTGGACGCGTCGAAGGCGGTCTCCGAGCAGGACCTGCGGATCATCACGTCGGTGGCCGAGACCGGTCGCGCACTTGTGATCGCGTTCAACAAGTGGGACCTGATGGACGAGGAGCGCCGCTACTACCTCGACCGGGAGATCGAACGTGACCTGGTCCGGGTGCAGTGGGCGCCGCGGGTGAACATCACCGCGCGCACCGGCTGGCACGTCGACAAGCTCGTCCCGGCACTCGACGCCGCGCTCGCAGGCTGGGAGACCAGGATCGGCACCGGCGCGCTGAACTCGTTCCTGGGCCGGCTGGTTGGCGAGCACCCGCACCCGGTCCGTGGCGGCAAGCAGCCGAAAGTGCTGTTCGGAACCCAGGCATCAACGTCCCCGCCGACCTTCGTGCTGTTCACCTCCGGCAAGCTCGAGGACGGCTACCTGCGTTACATCGAGAGGCGGCTGCGCGAGGAGTTCGGCTTCGTCGGCACGCCCATCCATGTGCAGCAGCGGCCGCGCGAGAAGCGCAAGAAGTAGCCGCTTCCGGGCGGCCTGCACGTGACCCGGACGCGGCCCAATTCTGTCGGCGGACGGGCCTGCGGTAAGGTTCACTCGCCCGTTGGTCGTTTGTCGATCTGCGGGCATCGGGCTGTGGCGCAGCTTGGTAGCGCACTTGACTGGGGGTCAAGGGGTCGCAGGTTCAAATCCTGTCAGCCCGACCGAACGAATTGGCTCTGACCAGCGGAAACGCTGAGCCAGGGCCGGTTCTGCTTTTGAGTTGGTTCGGTGCGGCTCTCAGGTT
>DASSBE010000140.1:0-20396 GCA_035699065.1 Nocardioidaceae bacterium | reverse complement strand
GCTGCTGCGCGATCGCATCGAGGACGTCATCCTCAACCGTCGCCCTGACTCGACCGAGCGACTGCTCGAGATCGCCAATGACTTCGCCGGTGACGGCTCGGTCAAGGAGGTCGCCTCCGAGGAGTGGCGCTCGCTGCCGGTGGCCGAGCGGATCACCCACGCGCTGGTCAAGGGCATCGACGAGTTCGCCGAGTCCGACACCGAGGAGCTGCGGCTGGAGATCGCCGCCCGCGGCGGCCGCCCGATCGAGGTCATCGAGGGCGCGCTGATGGACGGCATGAACATCGTCGGCGACCTGTTCGGCGAGGGCAAGATGTTCCTCCCCCAGGTGGTGAAGTCGGCCCGCGTCATGAAGAAGGCGGTCGCCTACCTCATCCCGTTCATCGAGGCCGAGAAGCAGCCCGGCGACGCCGAGCGCAGCAACGGCAAGATCGTCATGGCCACCGCGAAGGGCGACGTGCACGACATCGGCAAGAACATCGTCGGCGTCGTCCTGCAGTGCAACAACTACGAGGTCATCGACCTCGGCGTGATGGTGCCCGCGCAGAAGATCCTCGACACCGCCCGGGCCGAGGACGCCGACGTGGTCGGCGTGTCCGGGCTGATCACCCCGTCCCTCGACGAGATGGTCAACCTGGCCGCCGAGATGGAGCGCCAGGGCTTCGAGATCCCGCTGCTCGTGGGCGGCGCGACCACGTCGCGGGCGCACACCGCGGTGAAGGTCGACCCGCGCTACCACGGCCCGGTGGTGTGGGTGAAGGACGCCTCACGCTCGGTGCCGACGGTCTCCTCGCTGCTGTCGGACGAGCGCCGGCCGGCGCTGCTCGCCGACGTGGAGGCCGACTACGAGTCGATCCGGAAGCGGCACGCCGCCAAGCAGAACGACCGGCCGATGCTGAACCTCGCGGGTGCCCGCGCCAACAAGACCCCGGTCGACTGGGCGTCGTACACGCCGCCGCGTCCGCGGATGCTGGAGCAACAGCCGGTCGAGCACGTCCGCGCGTTCGAGGACTACCCGCTCGAGGAGCTGCGCGACTACATCGACTGGCAGCCGTTCTTCAACGCCTGGGAGATGAAGGGCAAGTTCCCCGACATCCTCAACAACCCCGCTTCGGGCGAGACCGCGCGCAAGCTGTGGGACGACGGTCAGGAGATGCTGGACCGGCTGATCAAGGAGAGGTGGCTGCGCGCCAACGGTGTGATCGGATTGTTCCCGGCCAACACGATCGGCGACGACGACATCGAGGTGTACACCGACGAGTCGCGCACGGAGGTCCGCACGACGCTGCGCGGGCTGCGACAGCAGGGCGAGCACCGCCAGGGCATCCCGAACCGGTCCCTGGCCGATTTCGTGGCGCCCAAGGAGAGCGGACTGCGCGACTACGTGGGTGGCTTCGCGGTCACCGCGGGCCTGGGCAGCACCGAGAAGATCATGGAGTTCAAGAAGGAGCTCGACGACTACAGCGCGATCCTGCTCGAGTCGCTGGCCGACCGGCTCGCCGAGGCCTTCGCGGAGCGGATGCACGAGCGGGTCCGCAAGGAGCTGTGGGGCTACGTGCCCGAGGAGACGCTGTCCAACGAGGACCTGATCGGCGAGGGCTACACCGGGATCCGGCCGGCGCCGGGCTACCCGGCCTGCCCCGAGCACACCGAGAAGGCCACCTTGTGGGAGCTGCTGGACGTGGAGCGGAACACCGGCATCGAGCTGACCGACAGCATGGCGATGTGGCCGGGTGCGGCGGTGAGCGGCTGGTACTTCTCGCACCCGCAGTCCCAGTACTTCGTGGTGGGGCGGCTCGGCCGGGACCAGGTCGAGGACTATGCCCGGCGCAAGGGATGGACGCTGGCCGAGGCGGAGCGCTGGCTGTCGTCGAACCTCGGTTACGAGCCGGAAGACTGACGTCCCCGGTGCGCACCGCGCTCGCGGCCGTGCTGTGGGACATGGACGGCACGCTGGTCGACACCGAGCCCTACTGGATCGAGTCCGAGTTCGCGCTGGTCGAGGAGTACGGCGGCAACTGGACCCACGAGCACGCCCTGAACCTCGTCGGCAACGACCTGCTCGTGTCCGGACGGTACATCCGAGAGCACGCGGGCATCGACCTGGACCCGTCGCAGATCGTCGAGGAGCTGCTGGACCGGGTGGTGGCGCGGGTCGAGCAGGAGGTGCCCTGGCGCGCCGGTGCGGTCGAGCTGCTCGCGGACCTGCGGGCGCACGGCGTGCGCTGTGGCCTTGTCACGATGTCCTACCGACGTTTCGTCGCCCCGATCCTGTCCGCGTTGCCGCCGGACACGTTCGAGGTCGTGGTGACCGGCGACGCCGTCACCCACGGGAAGCCGCACCCGGAGCCCTATGTGAAGGCGGCCGCGCTGCTCGCGGTGGACCCGGCGGCGACGCTGGCAATCGAGGACTCCAACACCGGAGCACGTTCGGCGGAGGCGGCCGGGTGCACGGTGCTGGTGGTGCCGAACCACGTCCCGGTGCTGCCTGGACCGCGCCGGGTCTTCGCCGCAAGCCTGGACGAGGTGGACCATTCGACCCTTCCCTGCCCGATATCCGGCTGATTGTTGCCAGATTGCGACCGTGTCCGACCGCGAATGTTGTGGAAGTAGGGCGAGTCGTGAGAGTACTGTCCACGCAACCCCGCTCCTACATCCGTGGTAGGAACCTGTATTCGTGAGGTGGAAATTGAACCGCAGACGAGGACTACTGGCTCTCGCCAGTGCCGGCCTCCTGGTCGCGTCGCTTGCCGCATGTGGTGGCGACTCGTCCGACGGGAACGATGGCAGCAGCAAGGGGTCGGGCGAGAGCTGGATCCTGGGCACGACCGAGACCGTCACCGCAATGGACCCAGCAGGGTCCTACGACTTCGGCTCGTGGAACATGCAGTACAACATCTTCGAGCAGCTGGTCTCGATCCCGGCGGGCGCGAGCGACCCGCAGGGTGACGCAGCGCAGTCGTGCGAGTACGACGACCCGAAGACCATCACCTGCAAGCTGCGCGAAGGACTCAAGTTCTCCAACGGCCACGAGCTGACCTCCTCGGACGTGAAGTTCTCCCTGGAGCGCAACATCGCGATCGCGGACCCGAACGGATCCTCGGTGCTCCTCGGGTCGATCACCGACGCCACGAACCCGGACAAGCCGGTGCTCGCCGACGGTGCGGTCGAGACCCCGGACGACACCACGGTCGTGTTCCACCTGAACAAGGCCGACACCACCTTCCTCAAGGTACTCACCAGCGCCACCGCGTCGATCGTGGACGAGGAGGTCTTCCCGGCCGACAAGCTGCTCGGGGACGACGAGGTCGTCGGCTCGGGCCCCTACAAGCTCAGCCAGTACAAGCCCGGCGAGCAGGCGGTCCTCGAGGCGAACGAGACCTACGAGGGTGACCGGGCACCGAAGAGCCCGCAGATATTCGTGCAGTACTTCAGCGACCCCGCGCCGCTGAAGCAGGCCGTTGACAGCGGCCAGGTCGACATCGCCTGGCGCACGCTGAGCCCCACCGACCTCAACGACCTCGAGAAGAGCGACACCGTCGACGTCATCAAGGGCGAGGGTTCGGAGTTCCGCTACTGGGTCGCCCAGATGGCGAACAAGGTCGTCGGGGACACCCCACAGGGCAAGGCGACCCGCCAGGCCATCGCGCAGATCATCGACCGCGACGCGATCGCCAAGGACTCCTACGACGGCACCGTGAAGCCGGCGTACTCCATCGTGCCTCCCGGCTTCGGTGGGCAGAAGGACTCCTTCGAGGCTAAGTACGGCGACCCCAACGTCGACGCAGCCAAGAAGCTCCTGACGGACGCGGGCGTGAAGACGCCGGTCAAGCTGAAGCTCGGCTACACGCCCACCCACTACGGCCCGAACGCCGTCGACGAGGCCACCCAGCTCGCCGGCCAGCTCAACGACAGCGGACTGTTCGACGCCAGCACCGCTGACGCGGAGTGGGAGGAGTACCAGTCGCTGTACAAGGAGGGTGCCTACGACCTGTTCATCCTGGGCTGGTACCCCGACTTCCTGGACGCCGACAACTACCTCACCCCGTTCATCCGGGACGGTGGCTTCTACGCCAACCACTACTCCAACCCCGAGGTCAACAAGCTCCTCGACCAGGAGCTGGCGGAGACGGACGCGGCCAAGCGTGAGCAGATCATCGGCCAGCTGCAGGACATCGTGGCCGAGGACGTCCCGCTGATCCCGTCGTGGAACGGCGTGAACGTGGCCGTCGCGAACAAGGACATGGAAGGTGTCGCGGACACGCTCGACCCGACGTACATCTTCCGGTTCTGGGTAATCAGCAAGAAGGGCTAGTGCACGCCAGGGGGAGGACGCGCCACGGTGCGTCCTCCCCCTCGCCCTGTCCTCACCACACCGCCTGCCAGGAAGGAACCAGATGAGCGCGGGATCCGGATCGCTGCCTCGCTACATCGTGCAGCGCCTGCTGCTGATCATCCCGATGATCTGGGTGCTGCTCACGATCGTGTTCCTGCTGCTGCGCGTGGCGCCCGGTGACCCGGTCTCCGCGGCGGTAGGAGGCAAGCTCAGCGAGGACGCGTTGGACGTGCGTCGGCACGCGCTCGGCCTCGACCGCCCGCTGTACGTGCAGTACCTGGAGTACCTCTGGGACGTGGCGCGGCTCAACTTCGGGCAGACCATCTCCGACAATCGGCCGATCATCGACATCGTCCGCGACAACGGCGGGGCCACCCTGACGCTGACGCTCGGGGCATTCGTGTTCGCCCTGCTGATCGGCGTGCCGCTCGGGCTGTACGCCGGCCGGGTGCGTGACTCGGTCGCAGACGCGGTGATCCGGATCTTCGGGGTCGTCACCTACGCGGCACCGATCTTCTGGACCGGGCTGATGCTCGTGATCCTGGTCGCGCCGCTCGGCTGGCCGACGTTCGACATCGCCTCCCCGATCACGAAGTTCGAGGTCGAGCCGGTGACCCACATCATCTTGCTGGACGCCATGATCGCCGGGAACGGCGACGCGGTCGTCGACGTGCTCCAGCACCACCTGCTGCCGTGCTTCACCCTCGGACTGCTGCTGTGCGGCGTGTTCATCCGCCTGGTGCGGGTCAACCTGCTGCAGACCCTCAAGGGCGACTATGTCGAGGCCGCCCGCGCACGGGGGATCGCGGAGAAGTACGTGATCCGGCGGCACGCCTTCCGCAACGCGCTGATCCCGGTGATCACGGTGCTCGGCCTGCAGGTCGCGCTGACCATGTCCGGGGCGGTGCTGACCGAGCGGACCTTCAACTGGCCGGGCCTGGGCGACACGTTGATCGACTACATCATCCGTCGCGACTACGCCGCGGTCCAGGGACTGGTCACCTTCTTCGCGATCGTGGTCGTGATCGTCAGCCTGGTGGTGGACATCGTCAACGCCGCGATCGACCCCCGAGTCCGGTACTGAGTGAGGAACCGATGCTGAAATCCCTCGTCTCACCCTTCCGCACCACCAGCGGGCTGGCCCGGTGGATCCTGGTCACCGGCCTGGTGATCACGCTGATCTTCATGATCCTCGCGGTCTTCGCGCCGTGGATCGCGCCGTACGACTTCAACCAGCAGAAGATCGACGGCGTCAAGATGCCGAAGATGGCACCGCCGTCCGGGGACCACTGGTTCGGCACGAACGACCAGTTCTACGACATCTTGTCGCGGATGGTCTGGGGTGCCCGCACGGCGGTGGAGGTCGTCGCGCTGTCGGTGTTCTTCTCGATCGTGGTCGGCGTCCCGCTCGGGCTGATGGTCGGGTTCATCGGCGGCTGGGTGGACCGGGTGCTCGTGTTCCTGATGGACGCGATGTATGCGGTGCCCTCGCTGCTGCTCGCGATCGTGTTCTCGTTCCTGCTGCGCGGACCGCTCGGCGGTGGCGTCCTGGCCGCGGCGCTCGCGCTGACCGCCATCTACATCCCGCAGTACTTCCGGGTGGTGCGCAACACGACCGTCTCGGCCCGTGAGGCGACCTACGTGGAGGCGGCACGGGCCATCGGCGCCAAGAACACGACGATCATGGGGCGCTACCTCTTCGGCAACGTGATCCAGTCGGTGCCGGTGATCGGCACGCTCAACGCAGCCGACGCGCTCAGCACGCTGGCCGCCCTCGGCTTCCTGGGCCTCGGTATCCAGCCGAACGAGGCCTCCGAGTGGGGCTACGACCTCAGCCGGGCGCTCGACGACGCCTCCGCCGGCATCTGGTGGACCGCGTTCTTCCCCGGGATGGCCATCGTGCTGCTGGTCACCGGCCTCACCCTGGTCGGTGAGGGCCTCAACGAGACGGTGAACCCGGTGCTGCGCAAGCGTCGGCTGCGTAAGGTGCAGTTCCCGCCGAACGAACCGACCACCTACCTCGCCGAGCACGACGCCAGGCGTCTCGCTGGCGGCGAGCGGGGCGACCAGCCGAAGAAGGAGTCACGATGACTGAGCTGCACGACGGTCCCGTGACGGCCGGTGACCCGCATGGGCCGGTGATCGACGCGCGCGACCTCCGGATCTGGTACGGCACCGAGCGCGGTCCGGTGAAGGCGGTGGACGGGGTGAGCTTCGCGCTGCGCAAGGGCGAGATCCTCGGCCTGGTGGGGGAGTCGGGCTGCGGCAAGTCGACCCTCGGCCGCGGGCTGCTCGGGCTGCTCCCCGAGGGCGCGAAGATGGACGGGCAGCTGCGGTTCCAGGGCGAGGACCTGCTGGCACTGCCGAAGAAGCAGATGTTCGCCAAGCGCGGCGCCGAGCTGGGGATGATCTTCCAGGAGCCGCTGACCCGGCTGAACCCGCTGATGCGGATCTCCGGCCACTTCGCGGAGACGCTCAAGGCCCACGAGAAGGGGATCGGCAAGGCGGAGATCCAGCGCCGCTCGCTGGAGGTGCTGCGGCTGATGGGCATTCCGCCCACCCGGTTCCGCTCCTACCCGCACGAGTTCTCCGGCGGGATGCGGCAGCGGCTGATGATCGCGCTCGCGCTGGTGCTGCGCCCCGCATTCGTGGTGGCCGACGAGCCCACCACCGCGCTCGACGTCCTGGTCGAGGCCCAGATCATCCGGATCCTGCACGACCTGCGACGCGAGTTCGAGACCTCGCTCCTGCTGATCACGCACAACCTGGGCATCATCGCCGAGGCGTGCGACCGGGTAGCCGTGATGTACGCCGGCGAGATCGTCGAGATCGGCGATGCGCGGGACGTGTTCGCGGACCCCCAGCATCCCTACACCCGCGAGCTGCTGCGCTCGACCATCTCGCTGGCGTCGACGGGCCTGAACTACATCCCCGGCGCTCCGCCGGACCTGGTGGACCCGCCCCCCGCGTGCCACTTCCACCCGCGGTGCCCCGACGCCATGAACGTGTGTGCGACCGCGCACCCGATCCAGCGGGAGATGCCGAACGGCACCCGCACGCAGTGCTGGGCGGCGGACCTCGCGCACGGCTACGCGCCGGACCTGACCGCCGAACAGACCGCGCCGCTGGCCCGAGAGGAGATCTCCGTTGCAGACGAAGCCTGAGACGACCGGGAACGCACTGATCGACCTCTCCGACCTCGAGGTGCACTTCGAGCTGCGTGGCGGCACGCTCGCCCGGCTGGTCGGACTGGGCACCGGCACGGTCAAGGCCGTCGATGGGGTGAACCTGTCCCTTCGACGGGGCGAGGTGCTGGGCCTGGTGGGGGAGTCGGGCAGCGGCAAGACGACCCTCGGCCGGGCGTTGCTGGGGCTGGTCCGCTCCACGAACGGGTCCATCACCTACCGCAAGCCGCGCACCGACGGGAGGCACACCGAACAGGTCGTCTCCAAGATGTCGGGCAGCGAGCTGCGGGAGCTGCGCACCGACCTGCAAATGGTGTTCCAGGACCCGCACGCGGCGCTCAACCCCTCGATGAACATCGAGACGGCGGTGGGGCATCCGCTGAAGATCCACGGGATCGCCTCCGGTGCAGAGCTCAAGAAGCGGGTGGCCGCCGCACTGGAGCGGGTCGGGCTGGCCCCTGCGGACCAGTTCATGCGCAAGTACCCCGGTGACCTGTCCGGGGGCCAGAAGCAGCGCGCGGTGATAGCGCGGGCGATCATCTTGGACCCCGAGGTGCTGGTGGCCGACGAACCGGTCTCGATGCTCGACGCGAGCGTGCGCGCCAAGATCCTGCAGCTGATGCTGGACCTCAAGCAGGACCTGGGGCTGACCTACGTCTACATCACCCACGACCTGGCGACCGCGAAGTTCTTCTGCGACCGGATCGCGATCATGTACCTGGGGCGGATCGTCGAGATCGGGCCCACCGAGGAGATCTTCGCCGACCCCAAGCACCCTTACACCAAGGCGCTGCTCCGGGCGATCCCCGAGCCGGACCCGCTCAAGGTCGTGCCGCGGGACCTGCCTCGCGGGGAGATCCCGGATGCGGCCAGCCCGCCGCTGGGCTGCTCCTTCCACCCCCGCTGCCCCGAGGCGGTCGCCGAGTGCGGCTGGGAGTCTCGTGACCTGGGGAACCTGCTCGAGGAGCACTGGACCCGCCAGGACCCGTCGGTCTACGAGGCCGAGCGGGGGCTGGTCGGCGACCTCGACAAGCTGAGGGACCCGCAGAAACGGGTCACCCTCGGCACGGGTGCCGACGCGTCCCGGATCAGCGGCCTGCTCGATCGGGTGCGCAAGGAGAACCCGGAGGAGCGGTTGTGGAAGGGCGTCGAGGACATCGTGGAGACGGCCGGCGGGGTCGAGGTCGTGTTCCACAAGGGCTACGACCCGGAGCTGCGGCCCGCCGGAGGCGTCGAGGCCGCCTGCGTGCTCTACCCGGAACCGGTCACGCCGGAGCCGGCGCGTCCGGAGTCCGCGCGGACACGTCGGTAGGCGCGGTCCCGATCTGCAGCACCGGCAGAGCGGGCGGCGTGCCGCCGAACTCCGGGCAGAGTGCCTGGTGTGCGCACCAGCCGCACAACGGACTGCGCCGGGGACGCCAGTCACCGGACTCGTGAGCCCGGGAGATCGCCTTCCAGATCGCCTCGACCTTCCGTTCGGTGGCGAGCAGGTCCCGCTCATCGGGGCGGTAGCGCAGAAGCTCCCCGCTGCCGAGGTAGATCAGCTGCAGCATCGCGGGGACGACGCCCCGTGTCCGCCACAGCACGAGGGCGTAGAACTTCATCTGGAACAGCGCCTTGGCCTCGAAGGCCTCCCGCGGCGCCTTCCCGGTCTTGTAGTCGACGACCCGGATCTCGCCGGTCGGTGCGACGTCGACGCGGTCGATGAACCCGCGCAGCAACAGCTTCGAGTCGAGGAGCGTCTCGACGTACAGCTCGCGTTCGGCGGGCTCGAGCCGGGTCGGGTCCTCGAGCGCGAAGTACCGGTCCAGGGAGTCCTTGCACGAGGCGAGCCAGGAGCCGATCTCCGGACCCTCCTCGCCGAACATCTCGGCGATCTCGGGCTCCTCCTCGAGGAGCGCCTCCCAGGCCGGCTCGAGCAGCTCAGCGGCCTGCCCGGAAGTCCGCTCGGCGGCGGGAAGGTCGAACAGGTCCTCGAGCACCTTGTGCACCACCGTGCCGCGCACGGCGTCGGGGGAGGAAGGTTCCGGGAGCCGGTCCACGGTGCGGAACCGGTAGAGCAACGGACAGGTCATGAAGTCGCCGGCCCGGCTGGGTGAGAGCGAGCCGACCACGTCGACCCCGTCGACCTGGGTGCGTTCCGCTACGTCGTGTGTCATGGCTGAAACAGTAGGTCACCGCACCGACACAATCGCCGAAGGCGGCGGGCGGGGACCCATCGGATAGCGTTGTGTCGTGGAACAGAGGACCGCAGATCCGGGCACGCCGGCGCCGCGCCGTGAGTCCGGCACGTTCCGGATCGGACAGGTCGGTGGCGTCGACGTCCTGGTGCGCTCGTCCTGGCTGCTGGTGGCCGGCCTGATCGCGGTCCTGCTCGCCCCGAAGGTGGAGTCGGTGGCCCCCGGTCTGGGCGGCTTCAAGTACGTCGCCGGCGTGATGTTCGCCGTGCTCCTCTACCTCTCCGTGCTACTGCACGAGCTCTCGCACGCACTGATGGCCAAGCACTACGGGCTGCCGGTCACCTCCATCACGCTGCACTTCCTCGGCGGTGTCACAGAGATCGAGGGCGAGCCGGACACGCCCGGACGCGAGTTCGGTGTCTCGGTGGTCGGCCCGCTGACGTCGATCGCGGTCGGGCTGGTCTTCGTCGCACTCTGGTTCGTCACGCCCGACGGGCTGCTCCGGCTCGCCGTCGAGGGTCTCGCCGGCGCCAACCTCATCGTCGGCGTGCTGAATCTCGTCCCGGGCCTGCCGCTCGACGGCGGGCGGGTGCTGCGTGCGGCGGTCTGGCGGGCCAGCGGCAACCCCCACCGGGCCACGATCGTCGCCGGCTGGGGCGGGCGGGTCACCGCGCTTGCGGCTCTGGCCTGGCCGGTGGTGATGGAGATGTTCTTCACGGCCAAGCCCACGATCGTGGACTATCTGCTCGCGTGCGTGATCGCTGCCTTCCTCTGGGGTGGTGCGTCCAGCGCGATCATGTCGGCCAAGGTACGCCGGCGGCTCCCGGCGCTGCAGGCACGTGCGCTCGCCCGTCGTACTCTCGCGGTCCCCGGTGACCTGCCGCTCGCCGAGGCGGTACGTCGGGCGCAGGACGAGCACGCCGGGAGCATCGTCGTCGTCGACTCGTCGGGGCATCCCTCCGGCATCGTGAACGAGGCCGCACTGCTCGCGACCCCCGAGGACCGGAAGCCGTGGCTGCCGGCGAGCTCGGTGTCGCGCACGGTGGAGCCCGGCCTGCTCCTTCCGGCCGACATCTCCGGGGAGCCCCTGATCCGCGCCATGCAGGCCACCCCCGCCACCGAGTACCTCCTGGTCGAGGCCGACGGCAGCATCTTCGGGGTACTCACCTCCGAGGACGTGGACCGGGCGTTCGCCACCTCCGCGTAGGGCGCCGTACTGCTGGCGTGGCAGTGCGGACGTTCCTCAGTCGGCGTCGATGACGTGACGCAGGTATCGCATGGGTGCGTCGAGGTAGCGGCGCCAATGGGCGACGAGCTCCAGGTCTTCCCAGGCCGTCTGCTGGATGCCCCAGGGCCCGACCTCGAGAATCCGGGCTCCGGGCAGCGCCGCCAGGAGCGGGGAATGAGTGGCGCACAGGACCTGCGCGCCGCCGGCAGCGAGATCATGCAGAGTCCCTACCAAGGCGATCTGCGCACTGAAGGAGAGCGCTGCCTCTGGCTCGTCCAGGCAGTACAGGCCAGGTGAGTCGAAGCGGGTGCGCAACAGCTCCAGGAACGACTCGCCGTGGCTCATCTCGTGGAAGTGCGGATCTCGCTCAGCGCTGAAGGACTCCTGACGGGTGAAGTAGCCATGCATCGTCTCGGCGCGCAGGAAGAAGCCCCATCGTGGCGCTGCGGGAGCCCGCTCGAGCGTGATCCACCGGTGGAGCGGGGACTCGGTGGCGCGGGTGCCGTGCTGCACGTTGCGTGTGCCGCCCTCGGCGGCCAGCCCGAACGCCATGGCCACGGCTTCCACGAGCGTCGACTTGCCGCTCCCGTTCTCCCCGACGATCAGCGTCACGCCCGCCGGCAGCTCGAGCCCCTCACGCAGCACTTGTGCGACTGCGGGGACGGACAGGGGCCATTCGCGTTCATCCGTCGGTGCCGAGTCGTTGGCGGCCACTCGACGGACCACCCGGCGATCACGCACCCAGTCCCCACCGCTCATGTCGGGACGTTACCGCGGTGCACTCCGCTCCGTGACTCGAGTGGGACACGCCCGGTTATAGGCTGCGCGCCATGCCCACCGACGACCTGCCCGCCGACGTCGCCCCCGAGACCTGGTCCGGGGTGCACCGCGGACCGCTGCGCGCCGGCGAGTGGGTCCGGCTCACCGACACCAAGGGGCGCAGGCACAACATCTGCCTGGAGGCCGGCCGGAAGTTCTTCACCAACCGCGGCTCGATCGACCACGACGACCTGATCGGGCGACCGGAGGGATTCAGCGTGACCTCCTCCGCCGGAGGCGAGTACCTGGTGTTCCGACCGCTGCTCAGCGAGTTCGTGGTCTCCATGCCGCGCGGTGCGGCGGTGGTCTACCCCAAGGACGCCGCCCAGATCGTGGCGATGGCCGACATCTTCCCCGGCGCCCGGGTGGTGGAGGCGGGTGTCGGCTCCGGCGCACTGACCTGCTCGCTGCTGCGCGCGGTCGGCCCGCATGGCCTGGTGTCGTCGTACGAGCGACGCGAGGAGTTCGCCGCGGTGGCCCAGCAGAACGTGGACCAGCTGTTCCACGGCCGGCACCCGGCCTGGCGGCTCACCGTCGGCGACCTCGTCGAGTCGCTCTCGGACCAGGACGTCGACCGGGTGATCCTGGACATGCTCGCCCCGTGGGAGTGCGTCGACGCGGTCGCCGGCGCGCTGACGCCCGGAGGCATCCTCTGCGCCTACGTCGCGACCACCACCCAGCTCGGCCGCACGGTCGAGACGATCCGGGCGCACGGCGGGTTCACCGAGCCGCAGCCGTGGGAGACGCTGGTCCGGGACTGGCACGTCGAGGGGCTTGCGATCCGTCCGGGCCACAAGATGATCGGGCACACCGGGTTCCTCGTCACCGCACGGCGGATGGCGTCGGGGGAGACCGCACCGGCCAAGAAGCGCCGGCCGGCACCCGGCGCCTACGGCGTGGACTACCAGGGTCCGCGTCCGCCGGGTCTGCCGCCGACGACCGCCGAGGAGCGGTACGCCGACCCCGCCGGCTGATTGTTTCTGATCCGATACCGACACACTTGGGATATCTCCTTCGCTTCGGCGGCTACACAGGTAGGGTCGATTTCACAGCCATGCGGCGGAGGTGACATTCGTGCCAGCACATGAGAATGATTCAGGCCGGTCGGGTTCTCGCACGCCCGAGGAGCTCAGGGCACAGCTCGGATTCCTCGAGGATGAAGTCACCGACCTGCGGCGGCGGCTCTCCGAGGGCCCGGTGCACTCCCGGGCGCTGGAGCAGCGGCTCGCGGAGACGCAGCGTTCCCTGGCGGCGGTGACCGCCCAGAACGAGCGGCTCGCCCAGACGCTCCGCGAGGCCCGCGACCAGATCATGACCCTGAAGGACGAGGTCGACCGGCTCGCGCAGCCACCGGCCGGCTTCGGCACGTTCTTGGCCCGCAACGACGACGACTCCATCGACGTGTTCACCGGCGGCCGCAAGCTGCGCGTCAACGTGAGCCCCTCGGTCGACCTCGACGAGCTGGTCCGCGGCCAGGAGGTCATGCTCAACGAGGCGCTCAACGTCGTGGCCGCGCTCGACTTCGAGCAGGTCGGCGAGGTGGTGATGCTCAAGGAGTTCCTCGCCGACGGCGACCGCGTGCTGGTGATCGCCAACGCCGACGAGGAGCGGGTCGTGCGCATCGCCGAGCCGTTGCGCGGGCAGACGCTGCGCGCGGGGGACTCGCTGCTGCTCGACCCACGCTCGGGCTACGTCTACGAGCGGGTGCCCAAGTCCGAGGTCGAGGAGCTCGTGCTCGAAGAGGTCCCGGACATCGACTACGAGAACATCGGCGGGCTGAAGGGACAGATCGACCAGATCCGCGACGCCGTCGAGCTGCCGTACCTCCACCCGGACCTGTTCAAGGAGCACGAGCTCAAGCCGCCCAAGGGCGTGCTGCTCTACGGACCGCCCGGTTGCGGGAAGACGCTGATCGCGAAGGCGGTCGCGAACTCGCTGGCCAAGAAGGTGGCGGCCAAGAGCGCCGGCGAGGACGGAGAGGGCAAGGCAGGCACGGCGGCCAAGTCCTACTTCTTGAACATCAAGGGCCCCGAGCTGCTGAACAAGTACGTCGGGGAGACGGAGCGGCACATCCGGCTCGTGTTCCAGCGGGCCCGGGAGAAGGCCAGTGGCGGTACGCCGGTCATCGTGTTCTTCGACGAGATGGACTCCCTGTTCCGGACCCGCGGTTCCGGTGTCTCCTCAGACGTGGAGAACACCATCGTTCCGCAGCTGCTCTCCGAGATCGACGGTGTCGAGGGCCTCGAGAACGTGATCGTGATCGGCGCCTCCAACCGCGAGGACATGATCGACCCCGCGATTTTGCGGCCCGGGCGGCTGGACGTGAAGATCAAGATCGAGCGGCCGGACGCGGAGTCCGCTCGCGACATCTTCTCCAAGTACCTCACCGCGAACCTGCCGCTGCACGCCGACGACCTGCGGGAGTTCGGCGGCGACCGCGACGCCTGCGTGGCGGGGATGATCCGCGCGACCGTGGAGCGGATGTACACCGAGACCGAGGAGAACCGGTTCCTCGAGGTGACCTACGCCAACGGGGACAAGGAGGTCCTCTACTTCAAGGACTTCAACTCCGGCGCGATGATCCAGAACATCGTCGACCGCGCGAAGAAGATGGCGATCAAGGACCTCCTCGACAACGACCAGAAGGGCCTGCGGATCAACCACATGCTCCAGGCCTGCGTCGACGAGTTCAAGGAGAACGAGGACCTTCCGAACACCACGAACCCCGACGACTGGGCGCGGATCTCCGGCAAGAAGGGCGAGCGGATCGTGTTCATCCGCACGCTGATCACCGGCAAGCAGGGCACCGAGCCGGGGCGTTCGATCGACACCGTGTCGAACACCGGCCAGTACCTCTAGCGCATGCCGGACTCCGACGACCTGGATCGTTCCGAGATCGAGGCCGTGATCGAGACCCGGCGCGAGCTCGGACCGACCTACGAGCCCGCGCTGGTCGACTCCTTCGTGGAGAAGGTGGAGTCCGCGATCGAGGCGCGGGTGGATGCGAGGCTCGCCGAGCGCCGGCGCGCTGAGGTGATGGAGCGACGCCACAGCGGGCAACAGCTCGCGCTCGGTATCGTCTCGCTGGTCGCCGCGATTCCGATCACCATCCCGCTGGCGCTGACCGACCACTTCATGGCGGTGTTCGTGGCCTGGATCGGGATCGTGCTCGTGAACGTCGCCTACGCCTGGCAGGCCCGCGGCAACAGCTGAGCACCCGGCCCAGCGCGCCTCACCCGAGCGGCTCGGTGACGTCGGCGACGGTCGCGTTCAGCGCCTCGACCAGCTCGGTCGCGTCCACGTTGACTGCGACCCCGTGCGCGCCGGCCCCGAGGGACACGGTCCCGGCCATGGCCTCGTCCGCGACGACCGGCCAGAGCGTCGTACTCCCGAGCGGCGTGATCGTGCCGCGGACGTAGCCGGTCACCGCCAGCGCGGTCTGTGCGTCGGGCATCGAGACCCGGTTCACCCCGAGCAGCGCCCGCAGCTTCGGCCACGCGATCTCGCGGTCGCCGGGGACCAGCACGAAGCGGTAGTCGTCGTCGGCCAGCCGCACGACCAGGGTCTTGATCACCGCGGACGGCTCCACCCCGCGGGCGGCCGCCGCCTCCTGCAACGACCGGACCGGACCATGCCGGGTGACCTCGTAGGACATGCCCAACGCGTCGGCGGCGGCCAGCGCGCGTGCGGAGTTGTCGTCGCTGCTCATGAGCGTGACTCTAGCGACCACACGGACAGGCCCTTCCGGGCCGCGGCGTCCGGTTCACCCCGGTTTGCGGGGGTCGTCGTGTCTCGACTGCCTATCCGTAGGGTCCGCCGGGAATCTGCCGCGTAGTCTCGACTCATGAGCGTTCGTCGAGTCATGGGCACCGAGACCGAGTTCGGCATCTCCGTGCAGGGACAGTCGACCGCCAACCCGATGGTCGCGTCCTCTCAGGTGGTCAACGCCTACGCCAGCTCCACCCTGCGCGCGCGCCGCGCCCGCTGGGACTTCGAGGAGGAGTCACCGCTGCGTGACGCCCGCGGTTTCGACATGTCCCGCGAGGTCGCCGACCCGACCCAGCTCACCGACGAGGATCTCGGCCTCGCGAACGTGATCCTCACCAACGGCGCCCGGCTCTACGTCGACCATGCGCACCCGGAGTACTCCACGCCGGAGTGCACCAACCCCCGCGACATCGTCAAGTGGGACAAGGCCGGAGAGCTGGTGATGCTGGACGCGTCTCGGCTCGCGGGCACGATCCCGGGCGCGGCGCCGATCCTGCTCTACAAGAACAACACCGACAACAAGGGAGCCTCCTACGGCTCGCACGAGAACTACCTGATGCGTCGCTCCACGCCGTTCGGGGAGATCGTGCGGAACCTGACCCCGTTCTTCGTCAGCCGCCAGGTGATGACCGGAGCCGGACGAGTCGGCGTCGGCCAGGACGGGCGCGGCCACGGCTTCCAGCTCAGCCAGCGCGCCGACTACTTCGAGGTCGAGGTCGGTCTGGAGACCACCCTCAAGCGGCCGATCATCAACACCCGCGACGAGCCGCACGCCGACCCGGAGAAGTACCGCAGGCTGCACGTGATCATCGGTGACGCGAACCTGGCCGAGATCTCGACCTACCTCAAGGTCGGTACGACGGCGCTGGTGCTCGCCATGATCGAAGACCGGTTCATCGGCCGCGACCTCACCGTCGACCAGCCGGTCCGCTCACTCCGGGCGGTCTCGCACGACCCCTCCCTCAAACACGTGCTGAAGATGTCGGACGGTCGGAAGCTGACCGCGGTGCAGCTGCAGATGGAGTACCTCGAGCTCGCGAAGAAGTACGTCGAGGACCGGCTCGGCTCCGACGTCGACGAGCAGACCGCCGACGTGCTCGCCCGCTGGGAGTCGGTGCTGACCCGGCTGGAGACGGACCCGATGCTGTGTGCCCGTGAGCTGGACTGGGTGGCGAAGCTGAAGCTGCTCAACCAGTACCGCGACCGTGACGGCCTGGAGTGGGACGACGCCAAGCTGCAGATGATCGACCTGCAGTACGCCGACATCCGCCCGGACAAGGGTCTCTACCACCGTCTGGTGCGGATGGGCCGGATCGACCGGCTGCTGACCGACGACGAGGTGACCGACGCGATGCACGTGCCGCCGGTCGACACCCGCGCCTACTTCCGCGGCCGCTGCCTGGAGCAGTACGCCGACCAGATCGCCGCCGCCTCCTGGGACTCGGTGATCTTCGACCTGCCCGGCCACGAGTCGCTGCAGCGGGTCCCGACGATCGACCCGCTGCGCGGCAGCCGGGCCCACGTCGGAGAACTCCTCGACCGCTGCGATACCGCAGAGGCCTTGTTTGCCGCGCTGACTCGGTAGGGTCGGGTAAGAAGGTCTGGTCGGACGGAGCTCGCGCCGTCATCAACGATGGTCGAGCCTGTCGGGACCCCACGAGGAGGCGTTCATGGCACAAGAGCAGAAGCAACCGAAGAAGGCGTCGGAGACCGAGGAGTCGCCCGAGGTCGCGCCCCACGAGGACGTGGCCGAGCGCAAGGAACAGCTCGACGAGGACATCGACGCGATCCTCGACGAGATCGACGACGTGCTCGAGTCGAACGCCGAGGACTTCGTGAAGTCGTTCATCCAGAAAGGTGGCGAGTGACCGCGCATGAGTGACCCCCGACAGGTCGATGCCCGGCTGCCCTCTGCCTACCTTGTGCCCGGTTCGTCGTCCTTCGCCGAGTTCCTCTCCCAGCAGGCCCCCGAGCTGCTCCCCACGCGAAGGTCGCTGCCCCCGGGCAGTGCCGCCGACCTTGCCCCGCACGGCACCACGATCGTGGCGGCGACGTTCCCCGGCGGCGTGGTGATGGCCGGCGACCGGCGCGCCACGATGGGCAACATCATCGCCCAGCGCGACATCGAGAAGGTTTTTCCCGCCGACGAGTACTCCTGTGTCGGCATCGCCGGCACCGCGGGCCTCGCGGTGGAGATGGTGCGGCTGTTCCAGACCGAGCTCGAGCACTACGAGAAGATCGAGGGAACGACGCTGTCGATGGACGGCAAGGCCAACCGTCTCGCCGCGCTGATCCGCTCCAACCTCGGCATGGCGATGCAGGGGCTGGCGGTCGTACCCCTCTTCGCCGGCTACGACCTGACCGCCTCCCAGGGTCGGATCTTCTCCTACGACGTGACCGGAGGCCGCTACGAGGAGACCGCGTTCCACTCGGTGGGCTCCGGCTCGCTGTTCGCCCGCGGCTCGCTGAAGAAGCTCTATCGCGACGACCTCGACGCCGAGGGCTGTGTCACGGCGGTCATCCAGGCGCTGTACGACGCCGCCGACGACGACTCGGCCACCGGCGGCCCCGATGTCACCCGCCGGATCTTCCCCGTGGTGGGAGTGATCACGTCCGACGGCTACCACCGGATGACCGACGACGAGGTGGCCGCGATCGCCGACCGGGTGCTCGCCGCCCGGATGCAGCGCCCGGACGGCCCCGCTGCGGCCCTGACCTGAGGATGACACCTGTATGAGCATGCCGTTCTACGTCTCACCCGAGCAGCTGATGAAGGACCGCGCCGACTTCGCGCGCAAGGGCATCGGCCGCGGACGGAGTGTCGTCGTCGTCCAGTACGCCGAAGGCATCGTGTTCGTCTCGGAGAACCCGTCGCAGGCGCTGCACAAGATCAGCGAGATCTACGACCGGATCGCGTTCGCCGCGGTCGGACGCTACAACGAGTTCGAGAACCTCCGGATCGCCGGCGTCCGGCTGGCCGACATGCGCGGCTACGCCTACGACCGCCGTGACGTCACCGGCCGCGGCCTGGCCAACGCCTACGCGCAGACGCTCGGCACGATCTTCTCCAGCGGCGGTGAGAAGCCCTACGAGGTCGAGATCTTCGTGGCCGAGGTCGGCGACAGCGCCGAGGACGACCAGGTCTACCGACTGACCTACGACGGCCAGATCGTCGACGAGCACGGGTTCGCGGTGATGGGCGGGTCCGCCGAGACGGTCACCACCTACCTCAAGGACCACTACGCAGCGGGCGCGAGCCTCGAGGACGCGATCCGCGCCGCGGTGGAGGCGCTCGAGCACAGCGAGAGCAGCCCGCGGGTGGTCGCGGCCGAGGACCTCGAGGTGGCTGTCCTGGACCGGTCCCGCACCCAGAAGCGCAAGTTCAGGAGGCTCCGGGCCGAGCGCCTCGTCACCATCCTGGGAGAGCGTCGGGCCGTGGAGCCGTCGGCGCCGGATGCCGCTGCCGAGCAGCCGCCGCCCGCCGCGCCGCCGACCGAGGACACGGGGGACGAGCAGCCGCCGACGGCGCCGCCCGTCGCGCCACCGCCGATGAGCCCGCCCGCGCACCCACCGACGGAACCGAGCGACCCGGCGCAGCCGCCGGTGCGACCGGAGCCTGGCGAAGGCGGTCAGGTCCCGGAGCCGGACAACCCCGACGTGCACCCGCCCGTCGACCCGGGTGACCCGCTGAGCTGAGCGCGGGGTACTGGTTTCGAGACGCTCACTGCGTTCGCTCCTCAACCACCGATAGCGGTTCTATGCCGGCGCTCCTCAACCACCGATTCCGGTTCTTTGCCGGCCCTCGAGCACCGATCCCGGTTCTTTGCCGGCGGCCGTGAGACGGTTGTGCGAGTCGGCTGCGCACACTTGCCCGCTGCGCCTAGTGTTGTGACGTGGACCGCCGAATCTTCGGGATAGAGAACGAGTACGGCGTCACCTGCACGTTCCGCGGGCAGCGGCGCCTCTCGCCGGACGAGGTTGCCCGCTACCTGTTCCGCAAGGTCGTCTCCTGGGGCCGCAGCAGCAACGTGTTCCTGCGCAACGGCGCCCGGCTCTACCTCGACGTCGGCAGCCACCCGGAGTACGCCACCCCCGAGTGCGACGACATCGTCGACCTCGTCACCCACGACAAGGCGGGGGAGCGGGTCCTCGAGGGCCTCTTGATCGACGCCGAGCGCCGGCTGCACGACGAGGGCATCGCCGGCGATGTCTACCTGTTCAAGAACAACACCGACTCCGCCGGCAACTCCTACGGCTGCCACGAGAACTACCTGGTCGGCCGCCACGGCGAGTTCGCCAAGCTCGCGGACGTGCTGATCCCGTTCCTGGTCACCCGGCAGATCATCTGCGGTGCCGGGAAGGTCACCCAGACACCGCGCGGGGCGATGTACTCCGTCAGCCAGCGCGCGGAGCACATCTGGGAAGGCGTCTCCAGCGCCACCACACGAAGCCGGCCGATCATCAACACCCGCGACGAACCGCACGCCGATGCCGAACGCTACCGGCGGCTGCACGTGATCGTCGGCGACTCCAACATGAGCGAGACCACCACGATGCTGAAGGTGGCGACCTGCGACCTGGTGCTCCGGATGATCGAGGAGGGCGTCGTCATGCGCGACCTCTCCATGGAGAACCCGATCCGGGCGATCCGCGAGATCTCGCACGACATGACCGGGAGGCGCAAGGTCCGGCTCGCGAACGGCCGCGAGGCGAGCGCGCTGGAGATCCAGGAGGAGTACCTCACCCGCGCTCGCGACTTCGTGAACCGGCGTGAGATCGAGACTCCGGTGATCCAGAGGACGCTCGACCTCTGGGAGCGTGGTCTCAAGGCGGTCGAGTCCGGCGACCTCAGCCTGGTCGAGCGGGAGATCGACTGGGTG
>DASSBE010000139.1:0-9014 GCA_035699065.1 Nocardioidaceae bacterium | reverse complement strand
CGGAGTGACGCTGCCGGCCCTCGTCACCGCGTCACCACGAAGACTGCAACCTTCGCGGTCAGCCAGGTCGGCTGCCCTGCTGCCGTTCCAGTCCAGCAGGACGTGTTGGCGAAGGACACCGGTAAAGGTCCTGGGCCGCATGGTGGGCGTGAACGATCGAGGAGGCGATCCGCGTTAATCATGCCTTCCGCCACTGGCGGACTCCGCAAGCCGTGGAGCACACTTCGAGGGTGGCAGTCACGGAGAACGATCGTCGCGTCGGAACCGACAGGGCGGCCGGCGGCTGGGGCTGGGCCTTCACCACGCTGTTGCTGCTCAGCGCCGGGATGGCATCGGTGCCCGGTGGCTCTGACCCAGACTCGACGGTTCGGGAGTTCTACACCGCCAATGCGGGAGTGATCATCGCCGCCCAGGTGATTAGCCTGCTGGCGTCGGCAACCTTCGTCCTCTTCACGCTGACCTTACGGCCCCGAGGCTCTGAGCGCCGGACCGGCTTGGGTCGCCTGGAAGCGGCCGGGTTAGCAGTCGCGGCCGCCTCGGTACTGACCGTCGTACCTCCCTTGTGGCTGACTGTTGTTGCCGACAGCGCCTCGAGCAGTGGAGTGCACCGACTCGCGGTGGCTTCCGACCTGGTCGACGTAGTGCTTTTCGTGACGATCGGCGCCTTCGGCGGCGTGCTGGCCGCAGCTGCGTCGGCCACCTGGTTCAAGGGGCTCTCGGCCTTCGTCGCGGTGCTTGCGGTGGCACGAGCGGTCGAGTCGCTCCTGGGTTCAAAGCTGCTGGAGCTCGTGGCTCCACTGGCGTTCGTCGCGTTGGTCGTCCTCGTGAGCACACTGGTGCTGTTGCGCCGTCCCCCCGTCTCACCTCTGTAACCTCGCGCGGGCGCCCAGCTTGTCCGGGCGCGCGCCGCGGAGTCCAGTGCGGGGCGGCGCCGACTCGTCGGGAGGGGTGAGGGGCAAGCACATGTGGCTCAGGCAGTGGGGCCTGTCACCCACTGACTCATGTTGCGCCCCCCATTGGCTGGATTGCTTCAACTATCAGCGGACTTATCGGCGTCGTCTTCCTGATTCGGGCCGGGGTTGTCATGGCCGGCAGCGTCGTCTACATCGCTTGGGCTGTGCTCGACGTTTCCAGCCTCCACTGGCGAGGACGACGACTTGGTCGTCGAGCGGTCTACGCGATGTCGGACGATGACGGACGGATGAACACGTGAACGGTGAGCATCAATGGGCGCCGTCCCGAGCGTCTCGGAGGTGCTGGGCGGCGAGCCGGACCGGCGCGTTGGCGGCGCCGTAGCCGTCGTACCCACCGCGCCTCTCGACGACCTCGAAGAAGACTCCACCGACGGTCTGTGTATAGAAGTGCACGAACTCACCCCGCCCGTCGCGGTCGTAGAGCACGCCGACCTCTCGCATCTGCCCGACCAGCCCAGGGTCCAACGAGAAGCGGGCGATCAGGTCGTCGTAGTAGTTGGCGGGGACGGGAAGCGGCCGCAACCCACGCGCCCTCGCTTGCCTGGCGACTTCGATGGTGTCGCCGGTGGAGAAGGCGACGTGTTGGGGGTACCCATGTGGGTTCTCGTATGCCAACGGAGCCACGTTGAGCGCCAACCGGACCGCGCCGTCGTCGGACGCCACCACCTGGCTGCGGACGAGTCCGGTCGGTGCCGCGACATCCTGGCTTGCTCCGGGTGACAGCGCCAGAACGCTGCTGTAGAACAGCACTGCCTCGTCGAAGTACTGCCAGGAGTGGCTGAGGTTGACATGGTCCACGGTGGTGAGGAGTGCGTCCTGCCGGGTCTCCTCACCACCCTCGAACTCATCGCTCCAGACGGCCTCGCCCTCGCCGGGGACGTCGACGAGGAACACCTCGGTGCCGTCGGGTGCCCGGAAGGCGGGAAGTGCGCGCTCGCGGCCGTGGACGCGCCGGAATACCGTCGGAGAGTTGAGGCGACGAGCGCGGGCAGCGGAAGCCTCGGTGTCTGCGACCTCGAACCCTACCGCCGCGATGGTGGGCGACCAGTCGCGTGCCTGCTGCTCGTTGCAGATGACCCGGGCCGTTCCCTGGGTCCAGAGTCGAACCGGCTTGGTCCGGTGGTGTCCTCGGTAGGTGAACCCGATCTGCCGGAGCAGGACCTCGATGTCAGAGGTGTCCTCGGCCTTGACCTCGACGAAGTCGAAGCCGGAAGGTTGCCGGACCGCAGGCAGGGCCGTAACCGCCTCCAGTCCCGATGCGAGCGGATGCCTGGAGACCTCGTCCTCCAGCCAGGTCAGCGACCGCTTGGCCTGCTGGGCGGTGCGCAGCACGTCGGTCTGGCGGAAGGTGTCGTTGAAGACTTCGAGCGACAGTGGGCCGTCGTACCCCGCGCGTAGTGCATGGCTCACGAAACCGGCCAGGTCGAAGTTCCCCTCGCCGGGGAACAGTCTGTGGTGCCGACTCCAGGACAGCACGTCCATGGCCAGTGGAGATGCGTCCGCGAGCTGCAGGAAGAAGATCTTGTCCCCGGGGATGCTCTCGATGGCCACCGGATCGTGACCCCGCGACAGGATGTGGAAGCTGTCGAGACAGACCCCCACGGCGGCGTGGTCGGCCAGCTCGGCGACCCTCCACGCGCGACGGTAGTCATCGATGTAGCGACCCCAGGCGAGCGCCTCGAAGGCGAGCCGGACACCGTGGGTCTGCGCCTCCTCACCGAGGCGGCGCAGCTGGGACGCCGAGACCTCGTCGTCGTCGACCGTCGCCGAAGCGACGTTGCTGCACACGAGCATGGTCTCGATGCCCAGGCGGCCCATCACCTCGAACTTCGCTCGGGCCCGGGTCAGCACAGTGCTGAACACCTGTTCAGAGACACCTTCCGCATCACGAAAGGGTTGATACAGGACGAGCGAGAGTCCCAGTCTGGCAGCGAGTGCGGCGATCTCCTCGGGGCTCGACGGCGACGCGATCAGGTCCGGCTCGAAGATCTCGACAGCGTCGAACCCTGCGTCGGCACAGGCGTGCAGCTTCTCGGTGAGCGTCCCGCTCAGGCAGACGGTGGCGATCGACGTGCGCATGTTCAGGCCTCCCTTGCGGGTGGTGTGGGGACGAGCAGGCGGCGGGGGTTACGCACCAGCATCTGCTCGATGTCGTCCTCGGAGGCACCGCCGGCGAGCAGTTGCGGGACGATCCGTCGCGATATGTTCTCCATGTTCCAGTGAGGCACGTGCTCGGCGCGCCACGCCGGCGGCGTGACGCGGCTGAAGTACGCCGCGTCGTGCGAAAGCACAAGCTGCTTCGTGTAGCCCAGCTCCACCAGACGGAGCACGATCGCCACACGTCGGTCGTCCGGGAGCACGTGCTCCATGCCGAAGCGGTCCATGCCGAGGTTTGCGCCCTCATCGAGCAGCTCTCGCAGATAGTCGAGGTCCTCGGTGTCACCGCTGTGGCCGATGATCAGCCGGTCCGCCGCCACGCCGTGGCGGCGGAAGAACTCCAGCTGGTCGCGCCCGTTACCCGACGGCGCGTGGGTATGGGTGGTGATCGGCACCCCGGTCTGCTGATGCGCGACCGCGGCTGCCGCCATCACCCGCTGCACGTCAGTGGTCATTCCGGGCCGGTCGGTGACCACCTTGAGCATCGCGGCACGCACTTCGGTCCCGGCGATTCCTTGTTCGATGTCGCGTACGAACAGCTCCTCGAGAGGGTCGGGCCCGTCGACCAGCAGCCCCGGGCCGTGGGTGTGGAAGAAGGCCGGCAACACATCCGCCGTGTAGTAGCCGGTCGAGGCGAGGAGGTTCACCGGGATCCGCCTCGCGACCTCGGCCACGCGCCGTACATCGCGCCCCAGCCCGAGCACGGTCAAATCCACGACCGTACGCACGCCGAGATCCCACAGGCGATGAAACCCGGCGACCGCCCGCTCGAACGCGGCGGCCTCGTCCCATTCGGGGTGAGGGAGGTTCAGATCCAGCTCGGGATGCCCCACGAAAACGTGCTCGTGGATCAGGGTCATGCCCAGCTGGTCTGCAGCGAGTGGACCCCGGAAGGTCTGAACCTCCCTCACTTCGGTCACTCCGCGGTCTTCCGAATGGCCTCGTAGACAGCGAGCTGCTCATCATTGAAGTGCTCGCGGAGGTAGGAGTCTGCACGCGTCCGGAAGGCCTCGACATCGACGTCGTCGACGATCTCGATTGCGTCGGTGTCCTTCCACTTCTGCAGCGTCTTCGCCTCGTCCTCCTCGACGCAGCCGGGCACCTGCTCCACGGCCTTGTCAACAGCGGCCTGGAGAGCCTTTTGCTGCTCCGGGGTCAGGTCGTTCCACTTGTCGCCGATGATGACGAGGTTGGAGTTGGCCTGGTGGGCGGACAGACTGATGTGGTCCTGGACCTCCTGGAGGCTCAGCGCGGCGATGTTGACGATCGGATTCTCTTGCCCGTCGACGGTGCCTTGCTGCAGGGCCAGGAAGAGCTCCTCGTAGGCGACCTCGGTCGCGTCGGCCCCCAGCGCCTTGGCGTTCAGTAGGAACTGTGGCGAGTTCGGGAACCGCATCCGCAGTCCCTGGAGATCCTGGGGCGTGCGGATCGGCTTGTTGGCGGTGAACTGCCGCATCCCGGCCGACCAGGCGCCCAGTGTGTGGATGCCCGCTTCCTGCTCGAAGTTGTCCAGGAGCTCTTTGGAGGCGTCGCTCTCGAAGTACCGGGCGAGGTGGTCCGCGTCGTCGAACGCGTACGCCGCGTCGAGCACGCTGATCGGTTCGTAGACCGCGCCCAGCGCGGAGGCGCCCTGGATGTCCATGTCGATATCGCCCGACACCACCGAGGCGATGCGGTCGGCATCACCTCCCAATTGGCTGTTGGCGAAGATCTCCACCTCGAGCCCTACATCGGCGTTCGCGACCTCGTCGGCGATCACCTGGGCTCCGCACCGGTGTTGAGGCTGCGTCTCGGTGTAGCTGTGGGCGAGCGAGATCGTGGTGGTCCCGCCTCCGCTGCCACCCCCGCCGTCGTCGCCTCCGCACGCGGTGAGGACCATCAACGGGGCGAGCGCACATGCTGCGATCGCGGTCCCCCGTCTGCTTCTGCGAGTGTGCATCATCGATTCCTTCCTTCCGGTGTTTCCCGAGCGGGTTCTGAATGGCTGGCGGCCCCGACCTCGACGGCGACCAGCTGGCCAAGGTCCTGCGCCAGGGCGGACCGGTCGGCCGGGTGTCCGGTGAAGAGCTCGAACGCGTCGGCTGCCTGGTGGACCGCCATGCCGGCGCCGCTGAGGCTCCGGCAGCCCAGGTCACGGGCGGCACGCAGCAGCGTCGTGACGAGTGGGCGGTAGACGATGTCGGCGACCCACAGATCGCTGCGCAGCAGGTCGACGTCGAAGGGTGCACCCGGATGTGCCGCCATGCCGGACGGAGTGGCGTTGACCAGGCCGTCTGCCATCCCGAGCGCGCCGGCGAGACAGGACGGGTCCATTGTCTCGAGGTCGGAGACGTCCGTCCGACTCCGTACCGAGTCGGCGAGCCTTCCGGCGCGCGCCATGTCCGGGTCGATCACGACCAGCCGGCTCACGCCGAGAGCGGTGAGTGCGTGCGCGACAGCGGTGCCCGCGCCCCCCGCGCCGAGCAGGACGACGTTGCGCAGGGCCGCTCCCGGCAGGCCCTCGCGGAACGCTCGCTCGAAGCCGGTCACGTCGGTGTTGTGGCCCGCCGTTCGGCCGTCGCGGACGATAATCGTGTTCAGCGCACCGATGGCGGTAACGGAGTCGGTCACCTCGTCGACCAGCGGCACGATCGCCTGTTTGAACGGATGGGTGACGTTGAGGCCGTCGAAGCCGAGTCTCACGGCGGCGGCCAGGACTTCACGCAGCTGTTCCTGGTCGATGTTGCCGGCGAGCTCGATGGTCTTGTAGACGTAGCGGATGCCGTGACGGACTGCTTCCCGCTCGTGCATCTCAGGTGTCAGTGACGGCTTGACGCCCTGACCGATGAGGCCGGCGAGGAATGACCTCCCGACGCTGCCGTCGTACGGACGCGCGGTTGTCGTCACAGCCCCAGCTCCCGCGGCAGGTAGAGCATCGCATCGGGCCAGAAGATGATGGCGAGGCAGAGCAGCATCATCGGAACCATGAACGGGAGCGCTCCCCAGAAGACTTCGGACATGGTGGCCTTGGCGATCGCCTGGAGAACGAAGATCACCGTTCCGACGGGCGGGGTCAGCAACCCGATCATCTGGGAGACGATCATCAGCACGCCGAGCGCGATGGGGTCGACGTCGTAGTTCAAGCTGATGGGCAGCAGGATTGGAACAGTCAGTGTGAGCACGGCGATAGCGTCCAGTGCGGTGCCGAGCACCATCGAGAGCGCGAAGACCAGCAGCAGGAACACGGTCGAGTCCGACGTGAAGCCGAGCACCAGCTCTGAGAGCTCCTGCGGCACACGCTCACGGGCGAAGGCATACCCGAGCAGGTTGGCTGAGGCGACGATCAGCATGATGCTGGCCGAGGTGACCACGGTCTCGACGAGGACCTTCGGGATTTCGCGGAGCTTCAAGGTCCCGTACGCGAAGCCGAGGATGGCCATGTACGCCGCGCCGACGGCCGCTGCCTCGGTGGGGGTGAAGAACCCTCCGAGGATGCCGCCCAGGATCACGACGGGCGCGCCGAACGGGGCGATCACTCGCTTGCCGGTCTGCCACACGCGCGGCCAGCTGAACTCGGTGCGTTCGATGTTGTCGTCCTTGCGGACCCAGAGGAACACCACGATGCACAGCCCGAGGGCCATCAGGAGCGCGGGCACCACGGATGCCGCGAAGAGCGCACCCGTGGAGACAGCGGCGAGGCCGGCGTACACGACCGCGGGGATGCTCGGGGGCATGACGGGGGCGATCAGGGCTGCAGATCCGGTGACGCCGAGGGCGAACTTCTTGGAGTAGCCACTCCGGAGCATGGCGGGAATCTGCAGCTTCCCGAGCGCCGCGGCGTCGGCGACGGCGGAACCGCTCATCCACGAGAATCCGACGCTCACGCCCACGCTGACGTAGCCGAGGCTGCCGCGGACGCGGCCCAGCAGAGCAAGTGCGAAGTCGAACAGCCGGTCCGCGATGCCCGCGTGGTTCGCCAGGCAACCCAAGAGGATGAAAAGGGGAACGGCTAGCAAAGGGAAGCTGGCGGTGGAGTTGGCGACCAGGCGCAGGGCGAGTCCGATGGACTGGTCGGTCGTGATCAGGTAAGCCAGGGACGGGCCGATGAACGCGAACGCGACCGGCACCCGGAGGATCAGCAACAGCGTGATCAGGAGGCAGAGGACCAGGAGGCTCATTCGAACGGCAACATTTCTGTGTCGACGACATCGGTCGGTTCGGGAGCACCCAGCACTGCGAAGCGCGCGGCGGCCGCGAGGGCACGGATGACGGTGCTCACGAAGCCGATCATCGAGATCGCGTAGAGCCACGACATCGGCATACGCATGGACGGGGACTTGATTGCGCCCTGGGTTTGGACCAGATTCCACGCCTCGGCGGTGAGGCCCACTCCGACGGCGGCGACCACCAGGCACGAGAAGACGCGCACCCACCGCCGGACGATCGGACTCCGGATCTCGTCGACCATCTCGATGGCGATGTGCGAGTCGCTGCTGACGAGGACTCCAGCGACGACGAAGGTCAGCCACACCAAGCTGAACCGGGCCAGCTCGCCGGTCCAGGACCAGCCTTCGACCGGCAGGTAGCGCTGCCCCGCCTGCACCAGCACGAGAAAGAAGATCAACAGCAGGGCGGTGGCACCGATCGCGAGCTCGATGGCGGTCACCACCCTGATCCCACGCGACAGCCAACGGGGCGGGTCGGTGAACAACGAGCGTGGCGTCATGGGACCTCCTGTTCTCGCCGGGCACTCGACGTCGTGGTCGACGTCACGTTGCGCCGAACCTAAGGAAGCCGGCGTAGGTGTGGCAATGGGTTGCCAAAAGTTGCCAGATGCGCTTGTCTCGGTGCGTGCCTGGACCAAACATCTACGACGTCGCCGCCGCGGCCGGCGTCGCGACCTCCACCGTCTCCCGCGCGTTCTCCTCGCCGACCCGGGTCAGCGCGCGAACTCGCGAGCATGTGCTCGCGGTTGCCGCGGACCTCGGCTACCGGCCCAACCCCCACGCCCGGGCGCTCCTCTCCGGCAGGCACCACACGATCGGAATGGTGGTCTCCGACATCACGAACCCGCACTACTTCGAGCTGATCCGAGGCGCAGAGCAGCGGGCGAAGGCGTCGGAGTACACCCTGGTGCTCGTCAACGCGGAAGAGTCACCGCGCATCGAGTACGAGCAGATCCAGCGGCTGCTCAAGTCGGTCGACGGCTTCCTGCTCGCGGCCAGCCGTCTGCCCGATGAGAACCTGCGGCAGCTGTCCGCCCAGCGTCCGACCGTCCTGATGAACCGGGAGCTGTCGGGCGTGACGAGCGTTGCCCTCGACCACGAGCACGGGTGCAGGCAGATCGTCGCGCACCTCGCATCGTTGGGACACGAGAAACTTCTCTACCTCGCCGGACCGCGCAACTCGTGGATGGCGGCGACCCGGTGGGGTGCCCTGCAGGTCGCCGCGGAGGACCTCGGCGTCCAGATACAGCGGATCGGGCCGTTCACCCCCAAAGTCTCGAACGGGGGCGCAGCGGCGGACGGCCTGGTGAACAACGGCGCCACGGCAGCGATCGCGCACAACGATCTTCTGGCCATCGGGATCATGCAACGACTCGCGCAGCGGGGACTCCACGTGCCGGACGACCTGAGCGTGGTTGGTTTCGACGACATCTTCGCGGCAAGCCTCTGCACGCCGGCCCTCACCACCCTCGGCGGCCCGCACGCGGAGGAAGGGCGGGTCGCCGTCGAGCTGCTCCTTGACGCCGTGGGTCCGGTTCGCAGCGACACCGATGGCATCCAGGCGGCCCTGCCGACCGCGCTCATGCTGCGCGAGTCCACGGGGCAGCGCAAGGGTTGACCGCGGAAATGCGGTATCTGGCGAAGGCTGTTCTGTGACCTCCTGCTGTCCGGAGCGGCT
>DASSBE010000138.1:0-9039 GCA_035699065.1 Nocardioidaceae bacterium | reverse complement strand
CGGCGCCCGCAGACTCCGCCGAGCAGGCCCTAGGCGAGCGGGCCGGTGACCGACTCCGCTGCGGCGACCAACCCGCCCTCGCGCACGAAGCGTTCGGCGGCCGCGATGTCCGGCGAGAGGTAACGGTCCGCACCCGGACCGCCGACGCCCGCCTCCCGCGCGGCCGCCAGCACGGCGCGGCTGGCGGGGGCCGGGGTGAGGCCGTCCGCCTGCCGCAGCTCGACGGCCCGCGCGGCGGCGTACAGCTCGATGGCGACGACCCGGGTCAGGTTGTCCACCGCCGTGCGCAGCTTGCGCGCAGCGGACCAGCCCATCGAGACGTGGTCCTCCTGCATCGCGGAGGACGGGATCGAGTCGACGCTGGCGGGGACCGCGAACCGCTTCAGCTCCGAGACGATCGCGGCCTGGGTGTACTGCGCGATCATCAGTCCCGAGTCGACTCCGGGGTCGCCGGCGAGGAACGGCGGCAGGCCGTGGCTGCGGGCCTTGTCGAGGAACCGGTCGGTGCGCCGTTCGGACATCGAGGCGACGTCGGCCGCCGCGATCGCGAGGAAGTCGAGGACGTAGCCGACCGGGGCGCCGTGGAAGTTGCCGTTCGACTCGACCCGGCCGTCATCGAGCACCACTGGGTTGTCGACGGCGGACCCGAGCTCGCGGCCGGCGACCGTGGCGGCGTGCTCGACGGTGTCCCGGGCGGCGCCGGCCACCTGCGGTGCGCAGCGCAGCGAGTAGGCGTCCTGGACCCGGTTGCAGTCCGGGCCGCGGTGGCTGGCCACCACCCCGGAGTCGGCGAGGATCCGGGACAGGTTGGCGGCGGACGCGGCCTGGCCGGGATGGGGGCGCAGGGCCTGCAGGTCGGCGGCGAAGACCCGGTCGGTGCCCAGTTGGGACTCCACCGACATCGCGGCGGAGACGTCGACGGTCTTAAGCAGCATCCGCAGGTCGGTGAGCGCAAGGACGAGCATCCCGAGCATGCCGTCGGTGCCGTTGATCAGGGCAAGGCCCTCCTTGGCCTCGAGCTCGACGGGTTCCAGGCCGGCGGCGCGCAGGGCGGTCTCCGCCGCGACTCGTGCACCCTGTCCGTCGTACACCTCACCCTCGCCCATCAGCGCGAGCGCGCAGTGCGCGAGCGGCGCGAGGTCGCCGGAGCAGCCCAGCGAGCCGTACTCGTGCACGATCGGGGTGATCCCGTGGCTGAGCATCCCGGCCATCGTCCGCGCGGTCTGCAGCCGGATGCCGGTGTGCCCGGTGGCCAGCGTCGAGAGCCGGAGCAGCATCATCGCGCGGACCACCTCGCGCTCGACCTCGGGGCCGCTGCCGGCGGCGTGCGAGCGGACCAGGGACTTCTGCAGCTGGGCGCGCATCTCGGCGGGGATGTGCCGGGTGGCCAGGGCGCCGAAGCCGGTGGAGATGCCGTACGACGGAGTGGGGGCGGCCGCGAGCGCCTCGACCGCCTTGCGGGCCCGGCCGATCGCGGTGACCGCGTCCTCACCGAGCTCGACGGCCGCACCGTCGCGGGCGACGGCCACGAGCTCCGTGAACGAGACCGGACCGGTTCCTACCTGCACCACTGTCATGGACCCATTCCACCCCGCCCGACGCTCGGGGGCCACCACCCGCCACCCACGCCCGTCTCGCATGCGAGACTTGTCCGACCGTTGAGCCGGGGCGTTGAGCCGGGGCGGCCGCGGATCCGGAAGGGACTGTGATGAGCCAGGTACCAGCCGCGACCCGGGCGCTTCGCGTGCTGCGCTTCCTCGCTACCCAGCCCGACCCCGTGCCGCTGGACCGGATCGCCCGGGCGGTCGGGCTGCCCCGGTCCACGGCGTACCACCTGGTCGGGGCGATGGTCGACGAGGGTTTCGTGGTGCACCTGCCCGACGAGCACCGGTACGGACTCGGTGTGGCCGCGTTCGAGGTGGGCAGCGGCTACGAACGCCAGGCGCCGCTGCAGCGGATTGCCCGGCGGCACCTCGCCGGCCTCGTGGACCGGATCGGACAGTCCGCGCATCTGGTGGTGCTCCACGGGCGCGAGGTGCTCTACGTGTTGGAGGAGCGCGCACCGGGCCGGCCTCCGCTCGTGACCGATGTCGGGGTCCGGCTCCCGGCTCACCTGACCGCTTCCGGCAGGGCGATCCTGGCCATGCTGCCGGCCAACCAGGTGCGCGCCATCTATCCGGACCGGTCGGCGTTCGTGGACCGGCACGGGGCCGGCCCGACGTCGCTGAGTGCGCTCCGCCCGCTGCTGGCCGAGACGAGGCAGCGCGGGTACGCCATCGAGGACGGCGAGGTGACGCCGGGGTTCGCCTCGGTGGCCGCTCCGGTCCTCGACCACAACGGGCACCCGGTGGCGGGGATCGCGGTCACGTATCCGAGCGACGACATCGGCACCCTCGGCGCCGCGATCGGCGCCACCCAGCAGACTGCCGACCTGGTCACGCGGCGGATCGCCGGCCGCCCCTCCATAGGATTTGTCTCACAGTGACTCGCCGCTGACTTGTCCGTTGAGTCACCGTAGGCTCAGCACGCCTGTACCCCTTGTCGAGGAGCATCCATGGATCCGGTCCAGATCGTCGCCCTGGTGGTGTCGTTGGCCATCTCGCTGGTCGCGATCGCCCTGTTCGTGAAGGCGATCCGCCACATCATCGCGGTGGTGCGGCTCGGACAACCGACGGTGAACCGCGGCAACGACAAGGGTGCCCGCTGGGCCACCATGCTCAAGGAGACCCTGGCACACACCCGGATGCTGCAGTGGTCCGCGGTGGGGGTCGGGCACTGGTTCGTGTTCATCGGGTTCGGCCTGCTGTTCTTCACGCTGGTCAACGCCTACGGCCAGCTCTTCGACGCCCACTTCCTGCTGCCGGTGATCGGCCGGTTCTTCCTGTTCGAGTGGGTGACCGAGCTGTTCGCCTGGGCGATGCTGGTCGCGATCGTCGCCTTCATCGGCTACCGCGCGAGCCGCCCGAAGGAGCGCGAGCGCGGCCCGAAGGGCCGGTTCTTCGGCTCCACGATGTGGCAGGGCTACTTCGTCGAGGCCGTGATCCTCGGAGTCGGGCTGTGCATCCTCGCGCTGCGCGGCGCGGAGTACGCCCTCGCGCAGTACGGCGCACACCCCGACCACGCCTCAGCGTTCCACTTCCCGTTGACCGCGTGGCTCGGCGGCCTGATGGACGGCATGTCCGAGGGGTCCCTGGCGAACTTCATCTGGATCGTGGCGATGGTCAAGATCGTCATCTCGATGGTGTGGATGATCGTGTTGGCGATGAACACCACGATGGGTGTCGCCTGGCACCGGTTCACCGCCTGGTTCAACATCTGGTTCAAGCGCAAGGCCGACGGCGGTACGGCGCTCGGCGCGCTTCAGCCGATGATGGCCGGCGGCAAGCCGATCGACTTCGAGAACATCGACGAGCTCGATGAGGATACCGTCTTCGGGATCGGCAAGGCCGAGGACTTCACCTGGAAGGGGATCCTGGACTTCACGACCTGCACCGAGTGTGGCCGCTGCCAGAGTCAGTGCCCGGCCTGGAACACCGAGAAGCCGCTATCGCCGAAGCTGTTCATCACCCAGCTGCGTGACCACACCTACGCGAAGGCGCCCTACCTGCTCGCCGGTTCCGACGAGGAGCGGGAGGCCCTGCCCGACGAGGTGAAGGCCGAGGCCGAGCGCGAGCTGGTCGGGGCCACCGAGGGCTGGGCCTGGGAGCCGAGCGGCGGCGCGGTGATCGATCCCGACGTGCTCTGGTCCTGCACCTCGTGCGGCGCCTGCGTGCAGCAGTGCCCGGTCGACATCGAGCACGTCGACCACATCATGGACATGCGCCGTTACCAGGTGCTCGTCGAGTCCAACTTCCCCAGCGAGCTCAACCAGCTGTTCAAGGGCCTGGAGAACAAGGGCAACCCGTGGAACATGTCGCCGAACGCGCGGATGGACTGGGCGAAGGACCTCGACTTCGAGATAAAGACAGTTGGCGGCTCCGGAAATAACACAGTTGAGGACCTCGAGGAGGTCGAGTGGCTGTTCTGGGTGGGCTGCGCAGGGGCCTACGAGGACCGTGCCAAGAAGACCACGCGCGCGGTCGCGGAGCTCCTGAACATGGCCGGCGTCGACTTCGCCGTGCTCGGTGACGGAGAGACCTGCACCGGTGACCCCGCCCGCCGCTCCGGCAACGAGTTCGTCTTCCAGCAGCTCGCGATGCAGAACGCCGAGACCTTCAAGGAGACGAAGGTCAAGAAGGTCGTCTCCACGTGCGCACACTGCTTCAACACCCTGAAGAACGAGTACGTCCAGTTCGGCGTCGAGCTCGAGGTCGTCCACCACACCCAGCTGCTCAACCGGCTCGTCCGCGAAGGCCGGCTTACCCCGGTCGCCACGAACGGCACGCCGTCGCGGTCGATCACCTACCACGACCCGTGCTACCTCGGCCGGCACAACCAGGTCTACTCCCCGCCGCGCGAGCTCCTCGACATCATCCCGAACGCCGAGCTCACGGAGATGCCGCGCAACAGCGAGCGCTCCTTCTGCTGCGGCGCCGGCGGCGCCCGGATGTGGATGGAGGAGAAGATCGGCGAGCGGATCAACCTCAACCGCACCACCGAGGCGGTCGAGACCGGCGCCGACCAGATCGCCACCGGCTGCCCGTTCTGCCGGGTGATGCTCTCCGACGGGCTGACCGCCAAACAGGCCGACGGCTCGGCACGCGAGGAGGTCGAGGTGCTCGACATCGCGCAGATGCTGCTCGCGTCGGTCAAGCGCGCCGACACCCCGGGCGCCGCCGCCGGATCCCGGGACGGTACGACGGACGCCGCCGCTGCAGCGGGCACGGCCACCGCTGTCCTGGACCGTCCCGCCACGGAGACGGCCGCCGACACGAGCGCCAACACCAAGGCCGAGCCGGAGGCCGGTGACGTCACCCAGACCGACGAAACGGTGACCGCTCCGGAGCAGGTGGGGGCCAACGCGACGGCGTCCGAGGTGGCCGACCCCGAGGTGGAGTCCGGAGCCTCCTCCGTGTCGGGCGACGCGCCTGCGCCGGACCTGGATGCCGAGCCGGCGCCGCACCCGGCATCCGAAACGGAACCGGTCGACGCCGCGAACACGGATCCCGACTCCGCCGACGTGACCGGTGCGGACCTCAGCGAGGCGGAGTCCACCGCCCCGGACGACGACGCCGCCGTGCAGAACGCCAGGGAGCAGGACCAGCCCGCGCCGGCCGACGAGGAAACCAAGCACGACAAGGGCGACGACACCCTGTTCTGACTCGGCGGCGGAGGCCGGTGTGTCGTTGACGTCCATGTGGACGGCAATGACGCGGAAGACCGCGATTTCGGTGCGGTTCCCGTCCAGGTGGACGGGAACGACCTGGACCGGCGCTACCGGCTGCGACGCAGGAACTCCTCGAGGATCGGTCCCGCGGTCCCCGAGCCCGACTCGCCGAGGTCGACGAACACGGCCACGGCCAGGTCGCCCTGGGCACCCACCATCCAGGCGTGGGTCTGCGGCGGGTCGTGGTCGCCGAACTCGGCGGTCCCCGTCTTCGCGAGCACCGGCGCACCGGGCAGGTCGGCCAGGAAGCTCGCGCTTCCCTCGGTGACCACGGCATGCATCAGGCCCGCCAGCTGTGTCGCCTCGCGCTCGGTCAGCGGTGTCCCCGGCTGGGCGGGTCCGGCGGCCTGGTCGACGAGCAGCCGGGGCAGCACGGTGTCGCCCTTCGCGACCGAGGCCACCACGGCCGCCATCGCCAGCGGTGAGGCGAGCACCTTGCCCTGGCCGATCAGCGCGGCGGCGTGCCCGGTGGCCGTGGCGGAGTCGGGGAGCTCGCCGAGGTAGGCGGGGAAGCCGAGGTCGTGGTCCACGCCCAGGCCGAGCGAGGCCGCGGCGTCGGCCAGGTCGGCCTCAGTGACCTTGTCACGTTGGGAGACGAACGCGGTGTTGCACGAGTTCGCGACCGCGGTCCGCAGGTCGATGTCGCCGAGCCGGTCGGCCGGGTAGTCGTCGTAGTTCTTGAACGACTTGCCGTCCACCACTGTGGTCGCGGGACACGGCACGGTCGTCGTCGGCGTCAGGCCTGCGCGGAGCAGGGCGAGGCTGGAGACCACCTTGAAGGTCGAGCCGGGCGCGTACGTCCCCACGGTTGCGGTGGAGTAGCCGTTCGACCCCGGCCCGCTGGCTGCGGCCAGGACCGCGCCGTCCGACGGGCGGACAGCGACCAGGGCGCTGGCCGGGCGTACGCCGGACAGCAGCTCCTCCGCGGTGAGCTGGAGCCGCTCGTCGAGGGTGGTGCGCAGCGGCTCACCGTCGTGCGGGGCCACATCGAACAGCTTGCGGTCGGCACCGGTCTCCGCGTCCACGGCCTCGACCACGAAGCCCGGCGTGCCCCGCAGCCGCTCGTCGTAACGCTGTTGCAGGCCGGACAGGCCGGCCTGGTCGCCGGCACGGTAAGCCCCGTCGGACTCCTTCACGATCTCGGCGGTGACCGGTCCGACGCTGCCGAGGATCGGGCGGGCGAACTCCCGGGACGGGGCAAGCGGGATCTCGTCCCGCAGGGCCACCGCGCCCCGGATGGAGGGGTAACCGTCCCGCACCCGTTCCTCGATCTCGTGCTCCCGGAGCACGATCGCCTCGACGAACGCCTTCTCCCCTGCTGCGCGGACCCGGTCGACGAAACCACGGGCGTCCACCCCGACGAGCTCGGCCAGCCGCCGCGCGGAAGCGGCCTGCTGCCCGGCCGGCACCTGGGTCTTGTCGATCCCCAACCGCTGCACGGGCCGCTCGGTGACCAGCGCGACATCGTCCGCGCCGAGGATGTCGCCACGGGGAGCCGGCTCGGCGCCCAGTCGCAGCACCTCGCCCCGGTGCATGCCCGGCGCCACCAGCAGCGGGTCTCGCTCGACGCTCCACTGCTCCTCCGCGCGGGTCAGCCGGGCACTCGTCTCGTAGGTCCAGGGCGCTCCGGTGCCGGCGAGGTCCCAGTCGTAGGCCAGGGTCGCAGTCGCCTCGTCACCGCCTGCCGTCTCCCGCACCTCTGCGACCTTTACGCGCAACGTCGAGCCCGCCATCGCCTCCACGGCCTGGTCCCACCACTGCTGCGGCGGAGCGGCGGCGCGGCCGCTGAAACGGACGTCTGCCAGATCGCCCGACGACAGTGCCTTCGCGAGCTCTGCCGCCGCCTCGCTCGAGGTCGGCGACTCGGGTGACGGAGTGCAGCCGACGAGCAGGACGCCGAGGGCCAGAGCGGAAGCGGACAGGTGCACCGGCGCCCGAAGATGTCTTTTCATCGGCTCGATCCCACCACACCAGCCTCGCGTGTGACGCCCGGGTTCGTGTGTCGCATCCCCGGCCAGTTCCCTGGTGACACCATGTCGGACACGCCTGACGTCACATAGACACGAGATGATGTCGCCATGGTGTTGACATGACGTCACCGTGGTGTCATATTGGTGCGCATGGACATCACCCCGTACGTCGAGAACCTCCGCCACGACCTGGCCGCAGCCGCCGAGGCCGGCGGCACGGAGGCCCGGGTCGCCGCCGAACGGCTCGCCCTGGCCCTGGACCCCGCGGTCCGGCTCGCGCTGATGGACGCCCTGTCGCAGGCCGCCGCCGAGATCACCAGTGAGCTGCCGGTCGGCTCGGTCGACCTGCGACTCAAGGGCCGCGAGCCACAGTTCGTGGTCGACGTACCCACGATGCCGATGCAGGCATCAAGCACGCAGAGCACACCGACCGCCCCGACGCCGCCGGCACCGCCGGAGGCCGAGGAGGATGAAGAGGACGGCACCGTCGCCCGGATCACGCTGCGGATCCCCGAGACCGTGAAGTACAAGGCCGAGGAGCTCGCCGCCAAGAGCGGGCACTCGCTCAACAGCTGGATCGTGAACGTGGTGCGCAACGCCACCAAGGAACGCGCCATCAACGTCGACATCGACCTGTCGAGTGTCCCGTTCTTCGACGACCTGCAACGCGGGCCACGCCGCGGCGGCAACCGCCGGATGACCGGCTGGATCTGACCCACCGGCACCGCCCGCACGACCACCCACCCCATCAACCGACCGGCACGCCGGCTCGGGAGCCAAGCACACCCTGGAGACACCATGCAGAAGACCTTCGACACCCCAGGCCCGACCTCGCTGTACGTCGAACTCGGTTCCGGCGACCTCCACATCCAGGCGGAGGACGTCACCGAGACCACGGTGACCGTGGACGGCAACAAGGCAGAGGACGTCATCGTCGAGCAACGCGGCAACCAGATCGTGGTGCTCGCGGCGCAGCGCAAGACCGGGTTCTTCGGCAGCTCCTCGGACCTGACCGTGACCGCGGTTCTGCCGACCGACAGTGAGCTGTCGACGAAGACCGGCTCGGCCGACCTCGACGCCAGCGGCCGGCTGGGCACTGCCAAGATCAAGTCCGGCTCCGGAGAGGTGCGGATCGACGAGATCGGCGCCGACGCCCTGGTCGAAACTGGCTCGGGCGACATCGAGATCGACTCGGTGCTCGGCGACCTCCGGGTCAAGACCGGCTCCGGTGACGTGGAGGTGGACCGGCTCGCGGGGTCGGCCGCGATCTCGACCGGTTCCGGCGACGTGGAGATCGGCACCTCCCACGACCACGTACAGATGAAGTCCGGCTCCGGTGACCTGCGCATCCGCGACGCCCACGGCGACGTGGCGCTGACCACCGGCTCCGGCGACCTCACTGTCGACGTGATGCACCGCGGCGGGCTGCAGGCCAAGAACGCCTCCGGCGACATCCGCGTCGGCATCCCGGCGAACGTCCCGGTGTGGACCGACATCAGCTGTGTGTCCGGCTCGGTGACCTCCAACCTCGCCGGGGCTGGCCAGCCAAGGGAGGGCCAGGACTACATCGAGCTCCGGGCCAGGACCGTCAGCGGCGACATCGTGCTGGACCAGCTGTGAGGGTCACCTGGATCTGGGCGCCCGCCGACGAGGAAGAGCCGCGGAGCAGGCAAGCACGATCAAGCGCCAGTCGTAGGACGAAGCGCACCCTGGAACAACCCGACAAGCGAAGCCCCGAGAACG
>DASSBE010000137.1:0-2098 GCA_035699065.1 Nocardioidaceae bacterium | reverse complement strand
TCCGAGCAGCGCAGCTCGGCCGCCAGGTCGGACGTCGTGTAGAGGACGCCTTCGGTTGAGTGACTAGACAAACCGAGTCATCTCCTATGTCTCACTAGTGCGACACGCCGCGTCGCTTTCATCACGTTTGGGGCGACCATTTCGGACAACCCGTGTCAAGAACTCTAGACACTCTCCGTCAGATGTCAAGCAAAACATACGTAGAACTGACTATTGCTTGACTTCGACCGACCCGCAACGGTGAGACGTAGGGGAACTAGTAAGGGGGGAGGTAGCAATGGCGCGGCGAAACATAGAAGAATCCGGCGTCGTGGCTACCGAGGGGAAACGCATCAGGGCACGGCGTGAGCGCCTGCAACTGACCCAGCAGCAGTTATCCGACCGGATCGGAGGGAAGCCGACCAGGCAGACCATCGTCGCGATCGAGGGCGGCGCCGGCTTTCAGTACACGACGCTCAAGAAGATCACCGACGGCCTCGACGCGATCGAAGCTGAGCGCGGCATCACGGAGCCCGTGGTGGTTGAGGACGAGGACTGGCTTGAGTTTGAGGTGCGGCTGCCGGACGGGTCGTCGGTCGTCATGCGGAGCACCGTAGAGAACCGCGCGGAGATGGAGGGCTCGGTGCTTCGGTTGCTGCACGGGATGTCACAAGAGGATGACGCATAACGCTCTTGGGGGTTGCGTCGTTTAACCTTCCCTACGAGGCGCCCATCGGGGGTCGCTCACCGGAGGAAGAGGGAGCCGTAGACGTGCAGCATCGGGTCAAGTTCGTCAGCGACCACGAATTGTCAGATGGTCAGCAGTGGGTACTGGTGGAGCGAGCCGACGAGGTGATCCTGTTCATACGTGAGTCTGCTGTCACCGAGGCCACGCTCACCGAGGCGTGGGACAACTTCTGCCAGTCGGCGGCCGAGCGGCCACAGCTGCTAGTTGCCTAACTCCTTCGACGGCCTGAACGCGAGCCCCGCCGCGTTCGCTGCCAGCGCCTGCGCGTCGGGGAGTAGGTGCCCGTAGGTGTCCACGGTCGTCTTGATCGACTCGTGACCCAATCGCAGCTGCACGATGTGGATAGGGACACCGCGCGCCAGGAGCGTGCTCGCGTGGCTGTGGCGCAGGTCGTGGATCCGGGGCCGTGGCGCCAGGTGCTCGACGGCAGGCAGCCAGACCCGCGACCAGAACGTCCGGTGCAGCACCGCGCCGCCACGAGGGGCGGTGAACACGAGGTCAGTCCCCGCGCGCCCCTCGATCAATGCCGCGATCTCGTCGACGATCTCGGCCGGGAGTTGCACGGTACGGTTCGACCGACTCGTCTTGGTCGCGCCGACCTTCCGCTTGTTGTCCGGCGACCAATTGAGTGCGCGCCGGATCCGCACGTTGGGGAGGTTCACGTCCTGCACCTGTAGCGCGACAGCCTCGCCCCAACGACAGCCGGTGCCGGCGAGGAAGTTGACGAGCGGTCGGTAGCGGTCGGGAACCCTGGCGATGACGCTCGGATACTCGTCTGGCGTGATGATCCGCATCTCCACCCGGTCGGCCTCCTGCCCGCGAGGCAGTCGGATGCCCTTCGCGTGATTCTTCGTCAGGTAGCCATGCTCGACGGCGCGCTGCACGACGGCGGATAGGAGCCCGCGCTGGTTCTCTAGCGACTTGTGCGAGTACGAGCGGCCCAGGTCGTTCACGGCCACGGCCACGGCGTCGCGGGTGATCGCGAAGGCCGGGAGAGATCCGAGTCGCGGCGACCAGACCCGCTCCCACAACCGCTCATAGGTGAGCCGGGTTCCGTCCGTGATCCCGGTGAGTAGCCGGATGTGGTCGGCGGCCACCGCGTCGAGTGACGGGATGCTCTTGTCCTGCTCGGCCGCGTACAGCTGGTCGAGCGCGCCTTGCGACCCGAGGGCTTCGAGCCACTTGGCGAACTGCTCAGCTTCACGCTTGGAGTCGAACGTCTCCGACGCCTGCTTGGGCTTGCCGGTCTTGGCGCTGGTGCCGTACCGGAAGCGGACCTTCCAGCGGCCAGCGGGGGTCGGTTCGGGGTGCCTCATGGAGCAAGTCTAGGGCCGGTGTGTATTTTTGTGTACCGCACCGGCCCTAGACCCT
>DASSBE010000136.1:0-11842 GCA_035699065.1 Nocardioidaceae bacterium | reverse complement strand
CCCATCCGCTGCATGATCTTGCCCACGATGGCGCCGATCGGGGCCAGGGCGACACCGACCCAGAAGAGCCACTCGCTGCCGATGATCAGCCCGATCCCGCCGACGATGAAGCCGAGCAGGATGATCATGACGCCGGTCCACGCGGCGGGAGTGTTGCCGTGGTGAGCCATGCTGGGGGTACTCCTCTGTGATGGTGGGCCTGAGCCGCCCGCTGCCGGACTGCGCCCCATTCTGGCGCGGTCGGGGTCAGTCTATGAGGTCGGGTCGCGTCCTTCGTCGAGCGCACGCCACATGTCCTCGTCGGTGGCGGGGGCCTCAGCGCGTGCGGCGGGTGCGTCGTACCGGCTGCCCATCGCCGGCCAGCGTGGGGACCGGAGCACCGCGACCGCGAACGCAAGAAGGGTGAGCAGCGCGGCGGCGCCGGCGGTGTAGTACCAGCCGGACAGCGAAGCGGTGGCCAGGTCGGCAGTCGCGCCCTTGCCCACTGCCGCGGCCACCGCGTCCTCGCGTGCCCCGTCGAAGGCCTCGGCCACGGCCACGAGGACACCGACGCAGGCCAGCAGCCCGACGGCCGCGACGAGCCGGCGGACCCGGCCGCGGACGACCAGCACCACGCCCCACGCGGCGAGCGCGACCAGAGCCAGAGCAGCCGCGAGCGGTGCGGTGTCGGATCCGGTGACTGCTGCCTGCACCTTGATCCCGGCGGCGTCCGCGGAGGCGTGCGCCCACTGCCGGGTCGCGGCGACGGCGGTGAGGACCGCTCCGAGGAGTCCCGCCGAGACGGTCGGGCCGAAGCTGCGTTCACGCGGGCGTACGGCGGACTCAGTCATCGTCTCGGGACAGGAGCAGGCCGGAGTCGAAGCAGGTGCGGTCGCCGGTGTGGCAGGCCGGGCCCTCCTGGTCGACCTTGACCAGCAGGGTGTCGCCGTCGCAGTCCAGGCGCACCTCGGTGACCCACTGCCGGTTGCCGGAGGTCTCCCCCTTGACCCAGTACTCCTGGCGCGAGCGGCTCCAGAACGTCGAGCGGCCGGTGGACAGGGTGCGGTGCAGCGCCTCGTCGTCCATCCAGCCGAGCATCAGCACCTCACCGGTGTCGTGCTGCTGGACCACGGCCGGGACCAGGCCCCGTTCGTCGCGCTTGAGCCGTCCCGCGATCGCCGGGTCGAGGTGCGCCGGGTCGAGGTGCGGCCGGTCGGCGCGCGGCCGCGGTGTCGGGCCGGCGGGTTCACCTGCGGAAGTCACTGCCCCAGTATCCCCTGATGTCTCAAGGAGCCGGCCTTACGGGGTGTCCTGCCGGCAGCAGGTGCCGGGACACCACCCGCCAAGCACAACTCCCCACGTCGCCGCGCTCAGCGGTGGGACTGCTGGGCGACCCAGGAGGCGTGCAGCCGGCCGTAGACGCCGCCCTCGTCGACCAGCTGCGCGTGCGGGCCGCGCTGGACGATCCGCCCGTCGTCGACGACCAGCACCTCGTCGGCGTTCTCGGCGGTGGACATCCGGTGCGCGATCGTGACCGCGGTCCGTCCGCTCATCAGCCTCTCGAGCGCGCGACCGATCCGCATCTCCAGCGACGGGTCGACCGCGCTGGTCGCCTCGTCGAGCACCAGCAGGTCCGGGTCGGCCAGGTGCGCGCGGATCAGCGCGACCAGCTGGCGCTCCCCCGCCGAGAGTGACTCGCCGCGCTGCCCCATCCGGGTGTCGAGGCCGTGCGGGATCGCGTCCAGCCAGTCGGCGAGGCCGAGCTCGCGGGCGGCGCCGCGGATCTCGTCGTCGGTGGCGTCGAGCTTGCCGTACAACGCGTTCGACCGGAGGTCGGCGTCGAACAGGAAGCCCTCCTGCGGCACCATCACCACCCGGTCCCGCAACGAGTCGAACGGCACCTCACGCAGGTCGACCCCGTCGAGCCGGACCGACCCGGTCGTCGGGTCCATCAGCCGGGTGAGGAGCTTGGCGAAGGTCGTCTTCCCGGACCCGGTCTCCCCCACGATCGCCACCCGGGACCCCGGCTCGAGACGCACCGAGATGTCGTGCAGCACCGGCCGCCCGCCGGGGTAGGCGAAGGTCACCGCGTCGAACTCGATCGCGACCGGCCCCCGCGGCAGGGCCGTGCCCGTCGTACCCGGGTCGACCACGTCGGCCGGTGTGTCCAGGATCCCGATCACCCGGCGCCACCCGGCAATCGCGTTCTGCGCGTCGGTGAACACCTGCGTCCCCATCTGGACCGGGCCGACGAACAACGTGACCAGGAACGCGAACGCCAGCACCTTGCCGGCGGTGATGTCGCCGGCGACACCGAGCAGCACCCCGAAGATCAGCACCCCCGCGTTCGCCAGGCCCGCGGAGACGCCGCCCAGCGAGAACGAGAACGCGGTCAGCCCCTGCGCCTTCGTGGCCGCCTGCTTGTTCCGCTCGATCGCGGTGTCGATCCGGTCCTGGGTGCGGCCCTCGATCGCGTAGGAGCGGACCACGGCGGCGCCGACGACAGGCTCGGAGATCGCCGAGAGCAGGTGTCCGACCTGACGCCGCACCATGCCGTAGGCCTCGGAGAGCCGGCGCTGGAAGAACCGCAGCGACAAGAACAGCGGCAGGAAGCAGATCCACACCACCAGGGTGAGCTGCCAGCTGTAGACCGTCATGATGATCGTGGCGACGATGATCTGGCCGACGCTGACCACCGCGATCATGCCGCCGAAGATCAGGAACTGCGAGACCTGGTCCACGTCGCTGGTGACCCGGGCGACGAGCGCACCGCGTCGTTCGGTGTTCTGGGTGAGCAGCGGCAGGTCGTGCACGTGCCGGAACGCCTTGATCCGCAGCGTCGCCAGGCCGCGCTCGGCGGCGGTGTAGAGCCGCGAGGTCATCAGGTACGACGCACCGCCGGTCATCACCACCGCCACGCCTGCCACCAGTGCCATCACGGTCATGAAGCCGGTGTCCGGGCCACCCGGTGCGTTCAGGCCGCGGTCCAGGGTCTGCTGCACCGCGACCGGGACGACGACCCGGCCGAGCGTGCCGAGGACCGCGAAGAACAGCGTCCCCCAGAAGCCCTCCTTGAGCTGCGGGGACAGCTCGATGCCGCGCGCGAGGGTGCGCCAGGCCGAGATCGACTCGCCGGTGTCCATGGTGGTGCTCGCGCTCATCGGCGGCCCGCCCCCATCCCGCCCTCGAGGGTGTCGACTGGGTCCTCGGCGTGCTCGGTCTCGTAGGCGTTGACCAGGTCGGCGTAGCCGGGGTTGCGGTCGAGCAGCTCGGTGTGGCTGCCCTGGTCGACGACCCGGCCGTCGCGGAGGTAGACGACCTCGTCGGCCAGTGCGATCGTCGCCTTCCGGTAGGCCACGACCAGGATCGTGGACCCGAAGCCGCGCAACGCCGCCAGGATCCGGGCCTCGACCTCGGGGTCGACCGCGGAGGTCGCGTCGTCCATGATCAGCAGCCGCGGCCGGCGCACCAGCGCCCGGGCCAGGGACAGCCGCTGGCGCTGCCCGCCGGACAGGGTGGTGCCACGTTCGCCGAGCCGGCCGTCCAGGCCGTCGGGCAGCGCGGCCACGAACCCGTCGGCCTGTGCCGTGCGCAGCGCCTCCCACACCTCGTCGTCGGTGACCTCGGCGCCCAGCGTGACGTTGCCGCGCACGGTGTCGTCGAAGAGGAACGTGTGCTGCGGGACCAGCGAGACGTGCTCGGCCAGCGCCCCCGCGGCCAGGTCGCGCAGGTCGTGACCATCGAGGCGGACGCCACCCGAGTGGGGGTCGACCAGCCGGACCAGCAGCGAGGTCAGCGTGCTCTTCCCCGACGCGGTCGCGCCCACCACGGCGACCGTGGAGCCGGGTGCGACGCCGAAGGACACCTCCTCGAGCAGCCGCTGGTCCTCGGTGTAGCGGTAGCCGAGGTGGTCCACGTCGAGGCGTGCACCGTCCGTGCCGGGCACGATCCGCTGCCCGCCGTACTCCATCTCGCCGGTGGCGGCGAGCACCTTGTCGACCCGGTCGAAGCCGACCACGCTGCGCGGGAACTCACCGAGGAGCCAGCCCAGGGAACGGATCGGGAACGCGACGATCGTGAGGAGGTAGGCGACCGTGACCACGTCGCCTGGGTCGGCCTGCCCGTTCAGGACACGCAGCACCCCGACGCTGAGGACCGCCAGCACGCCGAGGTTCGGCAGCGCCTCGAGCACCGGGTCGAACGCGGCGCGCACCCGGCCGGCCTTCACGTTGGTGTCGCGCAGGGCGTTCGCGCGCTCGGCGAACCGTTCGGTCTCCTCGTTCTCGCGGCCGAGGGTCTTGACCACCAACGCCCCGTCGAAGGACTCGTGCGCGACCTCGCTCACCTCGGCGCGCAACGCCTGGGCACGGGTCATCAGCGGCGACTGGAGTCGCTGGTAGACGAGGTTCGCCACGATCACGAGCGGGAACACCAACAACCCGACGAAGGCCATCACCAGGTCGGTGAGCAGCATCTGGGCGACAGCGATCACCATCATCGCGACCGTCCCGACGGCCATCGGCAGCGGCGCGATCGGCGCCCAGGCCGCCTCCACGTCGGCGTTCGCGTTGGACAGCAGCTGTCCGGTCGGGTGCCGCTGATGCCACGACATCGGCAGCCGCAGGTACTGCCGGGTGACGGCGCGCCGGTAGTGGGCCTGCATCCGGTACTGCATGATCCCGGCGCCCAGCCGGCGACCGATGATGCCCACGGCACGCAGGATGGCGACGCCGACGAACAGCGCGAGGATCGCGACCAGCCCTTCGGTCGCGGTGGTCCCGGTGTCGAAAGCGGGCATCACCACCTCGTCGGTTGCCCAGCCCAGCACCCAGGCGTCGGCGACGGTCAGCGCACCGAACAGCACGCTCCCGAGCGTGGACAGCGTGAAGATCCACGGTTCGCGCCGGATGGCGACCCCGAGCACGGCGAACCCGTCACGCAGCGTGCCGGCGGCTCCGCGGGCACGCTTGCTGGCCTGGCTGGTCGACACCTGACTCCTCTCTCCAGGGGTAACCCTACGATCGGGTACATGACCGCGATCTCGCAGACCGAACGCGCCGACCTGTGCGACCTGGCCCTGGTGCTCGGCGAGGACCAACCCACGCTGTGCGAGGGGTGGACGATCAAGGACCTGGTCGTGCACCTGCTGGTCCGGGAGGGCAGCCCGGCCTCGGTCGGCATCAGCATCTCCCGGCTGGCCGGGCTCACCGACCTCGCGTCGCGCCGCCTCGCGGCCCGGGACTTCACCGTCCTGGTCGAACGGCTGCGCGGCGGGCCGCCGCGCTACTCACCGTTGCGGATCGGGCCGGTAGAGCGGCTGGTCAACTCGATCGAGCTCTTCGTGCACCACGAGGACATCCGCCGCGCACAGCCCGACTGGTCGCCGCGTGACCTGTCGCCGGGTGCGCAGAACCTGCTCTGGAAGCAGCTGCGTCTCGGTGCCAAGCGCCTGGTCCGCGACGCGAAGGTCGGGATGGTCCTGGAGCGCAGCGACACCGACGAGCGTGCGGTGCTCAAGGCGAGCGGGTCGTCGGTCGTCGTCCGCGGTCTGCCCGGCGAGCTGGTGCTCTACGTCTTCGGTCGCCGGCAACAGGCCGAGGTCGAGGTGCTCGGGTCGGCTGCGGACCTCGCCGCACTGGACGCGAGCGACCTCGGCGTCTGACCCGGCCGAGGCGGCTCCGGGGCGCGCGAAACCCCTGCGAGCCGGCGCCGGGGCCGGTCAGGCGCGGACCGGGTACCCGGCGGCGGCCAGCGCCTGCTTCACCTCACCGACCCGCAGCGTCCCGAAGTGGAACACGGTGGCGGCGAGTACGGCGTCCGCGCCGGCCTCGACCGCGGGCGGGAAGTGCTCAAGACGGCCGGCGCCACCGCTGGCGATGACCGGGATCGACACCTCCCTGCGGACCAGGCGGATCAGCTCGAGGTCGAACCCGTCCTGCGTGCCGTCGGCGTCCATCGCGTTGAGGAGGATCTCCCCGGCGCCGAGGTCCGCGGCCCGTCGCGCCCAGTCCACCACGTCGAGGCCGGCGCCTTGCCGACCGCCGTGGGTGGTGACCTCGAACCCGGACTCGGTGCCCTCGGCGCGCCGGGCGTCCAGCGACAACACCAGCACCTGGTTCCCGAACCGGTCGGCGACCTCCGCGACCAGCTCTGGACGCCGGATCGCCGCGGTGTTGACCGCGATCTTGTCCGCGCCTGCCCGCAGCAGCCGGTCCACGTCCTCGACGCTGCCCACGCCGCCGCCGACGGTGAGCGGGATGAAGACCTGCTCGGCGGTGCGGGAGACGATGTCCAGCGTGGTCGCTCGACCCTCGTGCGAGGCGGAGATGTCGAGGAAGGTCAGCTCGTCGGCTCCCTCGGCGTCGTAGACCCGGGCCAGCTCGACCGGGTCACCGGCGTCGCGCAGCGCACGGAAGTTGACGCCCTTGACCACCCGGCCCGCGTCGACGTCCAGGCAGGGGATGACGCGGACGGCCAGCGTCACGCCCGACGCTCCGCCGGCAGGGTGAGGGCGAGCGCGTCCTCGAGGGTGAACCGCTCCTCGTACAACGCGGTGCCGATGATCGCGCCCTCGACGCCCTCGCCGACCAGGCCCATCAGCGCGTCGAGGTCGGCGAGCTCGGTGATCCCGCCGGAGGCGACGACGGGACGGTCGGTGGCGGCGCACACGTCGCGCAGCAGCTCCAGGTTGGGGCCCTGCAGCATGCCGTCCTTGTTCACGTCGGTCACCACGTAGCGCGCGCAGCCCTCCCTGTCGAGTCGGCCGAGTACGTCGTACAGGTCACCGCCCTCCCGGGTCCAGCCGCGGGCGGCGAGCGTGCGGCCGCGCACGTCGAGGCCGACCGCCACCCGGTCGCCGTACTCCCCGATCGCCCGGGCGCACCACTGCGGGTCCTCCAGCGCCGCGGTGCCGATGTTGACGCGTCGACAGCCCGCGGTCATCGCGGCTTGCAGGGACTCGTCGTCGCGGATCCCGCCGCTCAGCTCCACGTCGATGTCGAGCCGCCTGACGATGGTGGCGAGCAGGTCGCGGTTGTTGCCGCGGCCGAATGCGGCGTCGAGGTCGACGAGGTGGATCCACTCGGCGCCGCGGGCCTGCCAGTTGAGCGCCGCCTCGACCGGGTCACCGAACCGCTTCTCGGAGCCGGCCACGCCCTGGACCAGCTGTACGGCCTGGCCCCCGGCGACGTCGACGGCGGGCAGCAGTTCGAGGTAGGCGGACATGGCGCTCAGCCTAGGAGACGTCGCGCTATCGCCGGGAGCCGTCCCAGTCTGCGGGTCGGTGGGCGCGTCGTTTCATCAAGGTATGTTGTCGAACCGTCGCTTCCCACGACGCGCACGCCATGGGAAGTGCCGGCGCACCTGCATACCTTGATGAAGCGACACCCACCCGACCGCGGACTCAGGCGCGGCGGAACAGCAGCGTGCCGAGCACCGGTGCGGCCAGGACGCTCACGATCAGCGCCGCGAGTCGCGCCTCCCAGTCCGGCCGGACCATCCACACCAGCAGGTTCAGCAGCACCAGCAGCGCGACCAGCAGCGACCGCTGGATCCGCCGGCGCCGAGCGAGGATCCCGGTCTGCCGACCGGTCGACCCGAAGCCCGCGGTGATCCGGCGCAGCGTCCGCCGCCGAGCAGCCCGGCGTTCCCGCCGCTCGGCCTCCGCCGCGCGGGCCGCGGCACGGATCGCGGCCTCCTTCTCCCGTTCCGCGCGGCGCCGGGCACGTTCCTTGCTCACGACCGGTCCTTGCGCAGCGAGCCGACCCAGTTGCGCAGCAGCGCGGCGCCGGCGTCTCCGGACTTCTCGGGGTGGAACTGCGTCGCGCACAGCGGACCGTTCTCCACGGCCGCCACGAACCGGTCACCGCCGTGCGTCGCCCAGGTCACCAGCGGCTCCTTGGTCCGGCCGTTGGTGTGCAGCGTCCAGTCGTGCACGCCGTAGGAGTGCACGAAGTAGAACCGCTCGTCCTCGATCCCGTCGAAGAGCATGGTGCCGGCCGCCGGTTCGACGGTGTTCCAGCCCATGTGGGGTACGACGGGCGCGCGCAACCGTTCCACGACGCCCGGCCACTCGTCGAGCCCCGCGGTGTCCACGCCGTGCTCGACCCCATGGGCGAACAGGATCTGCATGCCCACGCAGATGCCGAGCACCGGGCGTCCGCCGGCGAGCCGGCGACCGATCACCTCGTGCCCCTTGACCGCGCGGACCCCCTCGACGCAGGCGGCGAACGCGCCCACGCCGGGGACCACGAGCCCGTCAGCGTCCATCGCGGCAGCCCGATCGGCGGTCAGGGCCACCCTCGCGCCGGCTCGCTGCAGCGCACGCACCGCCGAGCGGGTGTTGCCGGAGCCGTAGTCGAGCACCACGACGGTGGGCGCGGCGGCGGTGGACCCGTCGCCGACGGTGGGCGCTGCGGCGGTGGACGCTCCGCCCCCCGACCCGCCGGCGGGTTCACCCACCGAGCGAGCCCTTGGTGCTGGGCACCCCGGTCTCCCGCGGGTCGAACGCGATCGCGTCGCGCAGCGCCCGGGCGAGTGCCTTGAACTGGGCCTCGACCAGGTGGTGCGGGTCGCGCCCGGAGATCACCCGCACGTGCAACGCGATCTGGGCGTGGAACGCCAGTGTCTCCAGCACGTGCCGGGTCAGCGAGCCCATGTAGGGAGTGTTGCCCGTTCCACCGATCGCGACGAACGCCTGTGCCTCCGGCTCACCGGTGTGCACGCAGTACGGCCGCCCGGACACGTCGACCGCGCACTGCACCAGCGCCTCGTCGAGCGGGACCAGCGCGTCGCCGAACCGGCGGATCCCGCGCTTGTCGCCGAGCGCCGCGCGCAGCGCTTCACCGAGCACGATCGCGGTGTCCTCCACGGTGTGGTGCGCGTCGATGTGGGTGTCACCGTCGGTCGACACGGTCAGGTCGATCAGCGCGTGCCTGGCCAGCGAGGACAGCATGTGGTCGTAGAACCCGACCCCGGTGGTCACGTCGGCCCGGCCGGTGCCGTCGAGGTCGAGCTCGACCAGCACCTTGGACTCCTTGGTCGTCCGCTCGATGCGGGCCCGGCGGGCTCCAGCGTCGCTCATCGTTCCAGTACCTCCACCAGGGCGGCTCGGAACGCCGCCATCTCCTCGGATGTGCCGATCGACACCCGCAGCCAGCCGTCCGGTCCGGTCTCCCGGATCAGCACGCCACGGTCCAGTAGACCCTGCCACACGGCGTGCCGGTCCTCGAACGTCCCGAACAGCACGAAGTTCGCGTCGCTGTCGGCGACCTGCAGATCCCGCGAGCGCAGCCACGCCACCGTCGCGTCCCGTTCGGCGCGCAGCTCGTCGACCCGGGCGAGCAGCTCGTCGGCGTGCCGCAGCGCGGCGCTCGCCACCGCCTGCGTGGTCGCCGAGAGGTGGTACGGCAGCCGCACCACCCGCAGCGCGTCACAGATCTCCTCCGCCGCGGCCAGGTAGCCCAGCCGGGCCCCGGCCAGCGCGAACGCCTTGCTCATCGTCCGCGACACCACCAGGTTCGGCGTCGTGGCCAGCAGCTCCAGCGCGGACGGCGTACCTTCCCGCCGGAACTCGCCGTACGCCTCGTCGATCACCACCACGCCGGGTGCGGCCGCGCAGACCGCCGCGACGGTGTCCAGCGGCAGCGCGGTGCCGGTCGGGTTGTTCGGCGAGGGCAGGAGTACGACGGAGGGCTGGTGCTCCTTGACCACGGACAACGCGTGCGTCACGTCGAGGGAGAAGTCGGACTCGCGGTGCCCGACGAACCAGCCGGTGACCGCGTCCCGGGCGTACTCCGGATACATCGAGTAGGTCGGCGCGAACGAGACCGCGACCCGCCCCGGTCCGCCGAAGGCCTGCAGGATCTGCAGCATCACCTCGTTGGAGCCGTTGGCGGCCCACACCTGCTGGGGGGTGACGCCGTGGCCGAGGTACCCGGCCAGCGCGGTGCGCAGCGCGGTGAACTCCCGGTCCGGGTACCGGTTGAGGTCCCGGGCCGCCGCGGCGACGGCCTCGGCGATGTCGGCCACGACCGCCTCGCTGGGCGGGTACGGGTTCTCGTTGACGTTGAGGGCGACCGGGACGTCGAGCTGGGGCGCCCCGTAGGGCTCGATGCCGCGCAGCTCCTCACGAAGAGGAAGGCTCATCCGCGGTCCTGTCCAGAGCCCGGCTCCACGGCGTCGAAGCGGACGCGGACCGCCGCGCCGTGGCCCGGCAGGTCCTCGGCGTCGGCGAGGCAGATCACGTGGTCCGCGACGTCACGCAGCGCCGGCTCGTCGTACTCGATCACGTGCACCGCCTTGCGGAACGACCGCACCGACAGCCCCGAGGAGTGGCAGGCGCAGCCGGCGGTCGGCAGCACGTGGTTGGACCCGGCGCAGTAGTCGCCGAGGGAGACCGGCGCGAACGGGCCGACGAAGATCGCGCCGGCGTTGCGGACCCGGCCAGCCCAGCGCGTCGCGTCGGCGGTCTGGATCTCGAGGTGCTCCGCGGCATAGGCGTTGACCACCTGCAGGCCCTGCTCGAGGTCGGCGACCAGCACGATGCCGGACTGCTGCCCCGACAGCGCGGTGCGGATCCGGTCCACGTGCCTGGTCACCGACACCTGCTTGTCGAGCTCGGCCTCTACCTCGTCGGCCAGCCGCTCCGACGGGGTGACCAGCACCGACGCGGCGAGCGGGTCGTGCTCGGCCTGGCTGATCAGGTCCGCCGCGACGTGCCGGGGCTCGGCGGTGTCGTCGGCGAGGATCGCGATCTCGGTGGGTCCGGCCTCGGCGTCGATGCCGACCACGCCCTTGAGCAGCCGCTTGGCCGAGACGGTGTAGATGTTCCCCGGTCCGGTGACCAGGTCGACCGGGCGGCAGGCACCCGCGCCGTAGGCGAACATGGCGATCGCCTGCGCCCCGCCGACGGCGTACACCTCGTCGATGCCGAGCAGCGCGCAGGCGGCCAGGATCGTCGGGTGCGGCAGCCCGTCGTTGCTCTGCTGCGGCGAGGAGGTCAGCGCGATCGAGGAGACACCGGCGACCTGGGCGGGCACCACGTTCATCACCACGCTGGACACCAGCGGCGCCAGTCCGCCGGGCACGTAGAGCCCGACCCGTTCCACCGGAACCATCCGCTGGGTGACCGTTCCGCCGGGAACCACCTCGGTGACCACGTCGGCCTCGAGCTCGGCCTCGCAGGTGGTCCGCAGCCGGCGGATCGACTCCTCCAGGCCGGCCCGGACCGCGGGGTCGAGACCGGCCAGCGCGTCGTGCAGCGCGGTCGTGGGCACGGCGATGTCGTCCTGCTCGACCCGGTCGAAGCGGGCGGAGAACTCGCGGATCGCGTCGACGCCGCGATGCCGGACCGCCTCGCAGATCGGCCGGACCACGTCGAGGGCGGCCTCGACGTCGAAGTCGGCGCGCGGCACGAGCCCGCGGTAGTCGGGGGTGGTCTCGCCCCGGAGGTCGATCCGGCGAATCATGGGCTCCAGTGTAGGCGGGACGGGGCGGCCCACCGTTCGGCGTGTCAGCGACCGGACCCGTCGTTGTGAGTAGGTTGAGGGGGTGACCGACCGCCTGCCGATGTTCCCGTTGAACACCGTGCTGTTCCCCGGCGTCACCGTGCCGTTGCACGTGTTCGAGGACCGGTACCGCGCGCTGGTGCACCACCTGCTGACCATCCCCGACCGCACCGAACGGGTGTTCGGGGTGGTCGCGATCCGGGAGGGGTACGAGGTCGGCTCGCACGGCGCGCAGTCGGTGCACCGGATCGGCTGCGTCGCGCAGATGACCACGGTCGCGCCGCACGCCGACGGCCGGTTCGACATCGAGGTGGTCGGGCGGCAGCGGATGCGGCTGGACTCGATGGACACCTCCG
>DASSBE010000135.1:0-24200 GCA_035699065.1 Nocardioidaceae bacterium | reverse complement strand
GCCCTCGTGCTCGAGGCCGATCGAGTGCATGTTGACGTACCAGTTGCCGGCCTGCCAGCCGACGTTCTTGTTGTTCAGGTGCTGCGCGATGTGCCCGTCGGAGGAGCGCAGCGTGTAGTGCCAGGCGAGGTACTCCGGATCCGTGACCAGCTCGAGCGCGCGGTCCCAGGTGCCCTCGGTGTTGTGGATGACGATGTAGTCGATGTTCAGGTCGTTCGGCCGGTCGGCGAGGTCGTGGTTGCCGTAGGAGCCCGGCTTCGGCTTGCCGTACCACTCGTACGGCGCCGGGATCGACTCGCAGCCGAGGACCTCGGGACAGTCGACGACGTCGTTGTCCGGCTCGAGCAGTCCGAGCGAGTCGACGACCTGCTCGTCGAAGTCCGCGCCTGGTGTGGCCGCGAGCCGAACGTGCTCGCCGTCGTTCGTGGTGCGCTGGCGACCGGTGCGGATCACGTCGAAGACCTGTGTCGCGAAACGCGTGGCGGTCGCCTCGTCACCGGCGCCGGCGTACTCCGCGACCGCACGGCTCCAGGCCCGCGGGTTCGTCGCTGTGGTGTCCTGCTGGTACGACGCCAGCACGGCCGCCCCACCACAGATGTTGGCCACGTCGTCCGCGCGCAGCGCCCGTGCCGGGAGGCCGGTGAGCTCGGCGGCCGTGCGCAACGTGCCCGCGGCGGGGGCGACCGAACCCTCCTCGCCCTTGGCCTTGGTCTGCGTGCCCTGCAGCCGGCCCGGAGCGGTGAGGTGCATCGGCCCGAAGCCACCCGAGGCGCTCGGGTCGGGGCCGTGGTCGTCCCACCGGGACTCCATGTAGGACACGGCCAGCAGCACCTTCTGCGGCACGCCGCTCACCTCGGCCGCGCGCGCGAAGACCGCCTGTCGGTCGGTGGAGCCGGTCAGGCAGCGGGTCCAGTCCGCGGCCGCTGCTCCGGGGGCCGTCGCGACGGTTGCCCCGCCGGCCACGAGCGACACGATCGCTGCGGCCGCTCCTGCTGTGCGTCTGTTCCAGACCACGAGGGTCCCCTTGTCCCGAGAACGTCCGGCTTGTTCCGGACAGGGGAACCCAACCGCAGGCGGACGATGAAAGTAAAGGGATCTTGTACGGCATGTTGGTGCACTGCACAAAGCCGCAAAGCCTGGTCGGGAAGGCCCGTCCGGACCCACCCCCGAGGGGGCCCGGACGGGGCGCTTCCCGCGTTGTCCATCCTGGCCGGCCGGGCCGGCTCGGGAATCCGTACAGGTACTCAGAAGCGTCTCGAAACCAGTGCCAAGTTCCGCCCCCGGGTCCGAAGTGTCATTTCCGTCCATGTGGATGGCAACGACGTCGATCTCGGCCGATTCACCGTCAATGTCGTCCAGGTGGACGGCAATGACACGGCGCGCGGCCACCCGAGTGCGCTGACGCGGTGCCCACTACGCTCGCGTCCATGGCGCGGGTGGTGGTGGTCGGCGGTGGGCTCGGCGGCTGCGCGAGCGCCGCACGGCTGGCCAAGCTCGGCCACCAGGTCACGCTGGTCGAACGCCTCGACCACGTGGGCGGGGCGGTCGGCTTCCTCGATCGGGACGGCTACCGCTGGGACACCGGCCCGGTCTCCACGGCGCTGCCCGCGGTGATCCGTGACCTGTTCCGCAAGTCCGGCCGGCCGCTGGAGCGTGAGCTCGAGCTGGTCCCGCTCGACCCGATCCGCGAGCACCGGTTCGAGGACGGGTCCGTGCTGTCACTGCCGTCGGGCAGCCGTTCGGCGCAGCACGAGGCGATCGAGACCGCGCTCGGCGCAGGACGCGGCGACCGTTGGCTCGACTACACACACTCCTTCGTCGACACCTGGACCGCGCTGCGCCGCGACTACCTGGAACGGCCCTACTCCCCCGACCATGCCGGTGCCGCGACCAGGCGGCTGCTGGCCTCCCGCACGACACTGCACCGCCGGGTGCACAAGGCGTTCAAGGACCAGCGGCTCCGCGAGCTCGCCCTCGCCGGCGTGGTCCTCGACGGCCACGACCCGCACAACGTGCCGGCGTGGCTGGGGATGATGTCCTACGTCGAGCAGAACTTCGGCGTGTGGACCGTGCCGGGAGGGATGGGCGAACTCGCGGCCGCGCTGGCCAAGCGGCTCCGGGAGCGCCGCGTCGACGTCCGTCTGGGTACGACGGTCAGCGACATCGTGCTGCGAGACGGCCGGCCGGCCGGCGTGGAGACCGACCTCGGCGGCATCGACGCCGACCTCGTGGTGTCCGCGATCGACCCACGGGGGATCCCGCTGCTCGCGTCGCACGTGCGCAGGACGATGCCGGCGATCCCGCCGGTCCTGGTCCACCTCGGGCTGCAGGGCGACCTGCCGGCCGACCTGGCCGACCTGCCGCACGAGGTGGTGCTGCACGGCGACCCGATGCTCGTCGTACGCACCAACGGCACCGCACCCGACGGCGGCCGGGCCTGGACCGTGCTGGGCCGGGGCCGGCTGGCGGAGGACATCGTCACTGCCCTGGCGCGGCGCGGGATCGACGTCCGGGAAAACCTGCGGGTGCGCGTCGACCGGTCACCGCGCGAGCTGGTCGAGATCTGGGGCGGCTCGCCGTACGGCGTGCTGTGGCAGGGGCGAGCGACGCTGGTGCAGCGGATGGGGACCCGGACACCGGTCGACGGCGTGTACTGCGCCGGCGCGCATGCCGCACCGGGATCCGGTGTCCCGTTCGTCGGGCTCAGCGCCGCGCTCGTCGCCGAGGAGATCGGCAAGGCCTGAGGCCCGTGCGGGTCAGGCGGTCGTGACCCGGAGCCCGGCGTAGATCTCGCGGGTCGCCTTCGACCGGTTCAGCGTGTAGAAGTGCAGTCCGGGCGCCCCGCCGGCGAGCAGCGTGTCGCACAGCTCGGTCGCGATCGCGATGCCCTCGGCGCGTACGGCGGGCGCGTCCCCCTCGAACCGCGCCACCCGGGCGATGATCTCGGGCGGAAGCTCGGCCCCGGACAGCTCGGCCATCCGGGTGATCTGTGCGAGATTGGTGATCGGCATGATGCCGGGGATGATCGGGATGTCCACGCCCAGAGCCGCCACCCGGTCCACCAGCGAGAAGTAGTCGGCGGGCCGGAAGAACAGCTGGGTGATCGCGAAGTCCGCGCCGGCCCGTGCCTTGGCCGCCAGCACCCGGGCGTCGTCGTCCGGCGAGGTGGCCGAGGGGTGCGACTCCGGGAACGCGGCCACCCCGACGCAGAAGTTGCCCAGGGACTTGGTCAGCTCCACCAGCTCGAGCGCGTAGCGAAGCCCCTGCGGATGCATGCTGTACGGCGCCGAGGGCCCCTCCGGCGGGTCGCCGCGCAAGGCCAGCACGTTGCGCACACCCGCGTCGGCGTACGACCCGATCACCGAGCGCAGCGTGTCCCGCGAGTGCCCGACACAGGTCAGGTGCGCCAACGGGGTCATCGAGGTGTCCTGCGCGATCTGCTGGGTGACCCGGACGGTCCGGTCCCGGGTGGAGCCACCGGCGCCGTAGGTCACCGACACGAACGTCGGCTGCAGCGTCTCGAGCTCGCGCAGCGCCTGCCACAGCTGCCGTTCGCCGTCCTCGTTCTTGGGCGGGAAGAACTCGAAGGAGAAGGACCGCTCCCCCGCTTCGATCAGGTCCCGGACGGTCTCGGCGCCGCCGGGCATGCGGGAAGGGAGTCCAAGGGCCATGGCTCAAGGATAGGTGGAGACCCGAAGTAGGCTCGGCCCCGTGCCTCCCCTCGATCCGACTGCCGCCCGGCCCAGCTGGGACGACGCGGCGTTCCGCGAGTCCATCCAGACCACGCTCGACACCTTCGTCGACGAGCAGGCGCGGACCCTCGAGCCGCTCGGCCCCGATGCCCGCCGGCTGGTCGAGGCCGCGCACCGATCGGTGTCGGGTGGCAAGCGGTTCCGGGCCGCGTTCTGCTACTGGGGCTTCAACGCGGTCGACGGGGGTACGACGGACGAGGCGGCTCTGGTCAAGGCGTCCGCCGCGCTCGAGCTGCTGCACGCCAGCGCGCTGGTGCACGACGACTACATGGACGACTCCGACACCCGCCGCGGCCGGCCCGCGACCCACAAGAGCTTCGAGCGCCACCACCGTGAGCACGGCTGGAGCGGCGACCCGGAGCAGTACGGTGCCGCGGCCGCGATCCTGCTCGGTGACCTGCTGCTGTCCTGGTCCGACGAGATGCTGCGCACCTGCGGCATCGCCGACTCCGCCGTACGCGACGCGCTCGGGTTCTTCGACGCCACCCGCAGCGAGGTCATCGCCGGCCAGTTCCTCGACGTCTCGGTCCAGGCCCGCGGCGAGTCCGACGTCGACGTGGCGATGCGGGTGCTGCGCTACAAGTCGGCGAAGTACTCCATCGAACGCCCCCTGCACATCGGCGCCGCCCTCGCCGGCGGTGGCCCCGAGGTGCTCGCCGCGCTGAGCGGGTTCGGGCTTCCGCTCGGCGAGGCGTTCCAGCTCCGCGACGACCTGCTCGGGGTGTTCGGTGACCCCGCCGTCACCGGGAAGCCGGCCGGGGACGACCTGACCGAGGGCAAGCGGACCGTGCTGATCGCGCTCGCGCTCGCCCGCGCACCGCACGAGCAGGCGGCGCTGCTCGACGCCCGCCTCGGCACCGACCTCTCGCCCGAAGACGTCCGGGTTCTGCAGCAGGTGATCGAGGACTCCGGGGCGCCCACGGAGGTGGAGAAGATGATCGGCGAGCTCACCGACCGGTCGCTGACCGCGCTGGAGCAGGCACCCATCACCGCCGGCGCACGCACCGTGCTGCACTCGCTGGCGATGGCCGCCACGCAGCGGGTGGTCTGACTCGCTACACGTGCGCGACGGGCAGCTCGGGTACGTCGACCGGCGGGCCCTCGCCGCGCAGGAGCACCGCGAACTTCCCGCCCTTGTCGGCGTTGACCCGGCCGCCCAGGCAGCTCAGCGCCACGGAGAACGCCTGCTCGTCCGCGCGCGCGAACGGCGCCCATCCGTCCCAGAGCAGCACGACGCCCTCGTGGTCACCGGCGACCACGTCACCGAGCGAGTCCGACAGCGCGTCGAAGTTCTCGCCGAAGTAGTCGGGGAACTCGAACGCCGCCGCCGTGGCCTTGAGGAACGACGCCTTGTCCTCCACGGTCCAGCCGTCGAGGTAGACGAACTTCCAGTCGGCGTGCTCGACGGCGTGCGCGATGTCGGGAACGTGCGAGGCGTTGTGCCATACGTAGATGTCTGGCGGGTTGTGTCCGGCCAGGAGTGCTGCGAGACCGCTCATCTGTTGATCCTTGCGAAAGAGGAGTAGGTGGTCGGCTGTTTAGTAGAAGTCATCGTGCGCTCCCGCGACGATGCGACGGGCGCCGCGGTCGTCGGAACCGGGAGTCTCCACGGTGTACTCCTTGTCGTAGCCCTCGGGCTGTTCGGGAAGGTCGTCGACCTCCACGAACGGCAGGCCGCTCTGCGAGTCACCAGACGGCCACCGCGACAACGACGGCGACGATCAGTCCGAGGGCTGTTCGTCTGTCCTTCACCGCACCGACTCTAGGCCACGGATGGGTGCCGAGTCAGTCCCTCAGAACGCCATCGCCTGGGCGCGGCGCTTGACCTCGGAGCCCCGGTTCTCGCGCAGCGCATCGATCGGCCGGCCGGGCAGCGACTCGTCCGCGGTGAACAGCCAGGTGAGGATCTCGCGGTCCTCGTAGTTGCCGTCGTGCAGGACGGTGAGCAGCCCGGGGACGCCCTTGACGATCTCGCCGTCCATGATCAGGGCGGCGGGCACCTTCTGCCCCTGGCCCTCGACGGGTACGGCGGCCGCCAGGTCGTGCTCGCGGATGTGCTGGCGCACCTTGCTGACGCTCACGTGCAGCAGCTCACCGGCCTCGCTCCAGTCCAGCCACTCGCCGACCAGGTCGTTGAGGTCGGTGCCGGTGCTCGTCTCGGAGGACTGCGAGGGTGAGGTGTTCACCCTTCAATGCTGCCACTGCGGCGGGGGCGGACGCGAACCGGACTCCGGTGACGATGCGGGTCGACCCGCCGGTCGGGCGTACTCTCGGGCACCTGGAGTCAGAGCGGCTTCCGATGAGGAGCGAGATGACTGGCTTGAAGCTGGGCGTCATGGCGACGTCGCGCAAGGAGAACGAACGACGGCTGCCGATCCACCCGCGGCACTTCGACCGGATCGCACCGGACCTGCGCGATCGGATGATCCTGGAGCGCGGCTACGGCGAGCGGTTCGGGATCGATGACGAGCAGCTGGCGCCACTGGTGGGCGCGATCTCCCCGCGGGAGGAGCTGTTCGCCGACGCCGACGTGGTCCTGCTGCCCAAGCCGCAGCACAGCGACATCGAGGAGCTGCGCGAGGGGCAGGTGCTCTGGGGCTGGCCGCACTGCGTCCAGGACCCGGTGCTCACCCAGCTCGCGATCGAGAAGAGCCTCACGCTGATCGCGTTCGAGGCGATGAACCACTGGGCCAGTGACAGCGGTTTCGGTCTGCACGTGTTCCACAAGAACAACGAGCTGGCCGGCTACTGCTCGGTCCTGCACGCCCTCGAGCTCAGTGGACGGACCGGGGTCTACGGCCGCCGGTTGAGCGCGGTCGTGATCGGCTTCGGCGCGACCGCCCGAGGTGCCGTCACCGCGCTCAGCGCACACGGCGTGCACGACGTGCAGGTCCTCACCAACCGCGGCGTGGCTGCGGTCGGGTCACCGATCCACTCGGTGAACATCGTCCAGTTCGACCATGATGTCGCGGCGCCGTACCTCAGCCACGTGATCACCGACCGGGGCCGGGTGCCACTCGCCCCGTTCCTGGCCGAGGCCGACATCGTCGTGAACTGCACGCTCCAGGACCCCAACGCGCCGCTGACCTACCTGCGCACCGAGGACCTCGGCGCGTTCGAGCCGGGCAGCCTGATCGTCGACGTCTCCTGCGACGAGGGGATGGGGTTCAGCTGGGCGCGACCCACCTCGTTCGACGAGCCGATGTTCGAGGTCGGTGACCACATCCGCTACTACGGCGTCGACCACACCCCGTCGTACCTCTGGGACTCCGCCACCTGGGAGGTCAGCCAGGCGCTGCTGCCGTTCCTGGAGACCGTGATGTCGGGCCCGCAGGCCTGGGACGAGAACGAGACGATCAGCCGGGCCATCGAGATCCGCGACGGGCACATCGTCAACCCGAGCATCCTGTCGTTCCAGGACCGCTCGGCGGAGTACCCGCACCACGAGCGGCAGCTCACCGAGCGGCTCGGCTGACGCCGACGGGTGATCCGTAGCATGGCGGTGCGGGCAGCCACGGCTGCCGCGTCCATCACCGAACCGTCTCGGAGCGGAGCCCCTCGATGTCCAGCATCCGCCGCGCTGCCCCCGCGGCGGTCGTCGCGTTGCTGGCGGGGTTCGTGCTGGTGGTGGCGACCGGTTCCGCGGTCAGCCACGTGCCCGCAGCGTCGGGCTCTGCAGTGGGCCCGGCTGTCTCGGCGAGTCCGGGCAGCACCGACCCGGCGACCTCAGGAGGCACGGGGACATCGGCATCGTCGGGCCCAACGAACTCGATCGGGGACCCGCGGCCGAACATCGTGGTGATCATGTCCGACGACATGCGCGACGACGACCTGCGCTACATGCCGAACGTGCAACGGCTGATCGGCGACCAGGGGGTGCGGTTCGCCAACACGTTCTCGCCCCAGCCGCTGTGCTGCCCGGCGCGGGCGTCGTTCGCGACCGGGATGTACAGCCACAACCACAAGGTCTGGTCGCACGCGGAGCCGTACGGGTTCCACGCCTTCCGCGACGAGCAGACCTTGCCGGTGTGGCTCGAGGAGGTCGGCTACCACACCGCCTTCCTCGGCAAGTACCTCAACGGCTACGGGCGGCAGCCGCTGCGGGACGGATCCTCCTCGGTGCACTACGTGCCACCGGGCTGGACCGACTGGCGCGCGTCGGTCGACGGCAGCCTCACGTCGGGCCCGGAGTACGAGGGCGGCACCTACCGCTACTACGACACCACGCTGAACGTGAACGGCCGGCTGGTGCCGCACCAGGGCACCTACAACACCCGGCTGTTCGGTGACCAGAGCCTGCAGGTGATCGACGAGTACGCGCGCTCCCCGCAGCCCTTCTTCCTATGGGCCTCCTATGTCGCGCCGCACATCGGGATGCCGCACGAGGACGATGACCCGGGCGAGATCACCCGCAGCGACGGTGGCACCACGTCGTTGCGGACCCCGGCGCGACCGAGATGGGTGCGCGGCGAGTTCGACGACGTGATCACCGAGGCGCCCGGCGCGGACGGCGAGAAGGACGTGAGCGACAAGCCGTTCTTCATCCGGCACCAGCCGCCGGCCAACGCCGCGGAGAAGGCCGGGATGCTGGAGGTGACCCGCCAGCGCGCCGAGTCGCTCGCGGTGCTCGACGTGCAGGCGGAGCGGATGATCGATGCCCTCGAGCGCACCGGGGAGCTCGACAACACGTTGGTGGTGTTCACCTCCGACAACGGCTACTTCATCGGCGAGCACCGCGGCCGGCAGGGAAAGGTGCTTCCCTACGAGCCGTCGCTGCGGGTGCCCCTGGTGCTCCGTGGCCCCGGCATCCCGCACGGCGAGGTCCGCCGGGACCCGTTCACGATGCTCGACTTCGCGCCCACCTTCCTCGCCGCCGCCGGTGCGCAGCCGCAGGACTCGGTCGACGGGGTGAACCTGCTCGGCGTCGCCCGGCACGGCGACCGGGGCTGGACCCGCGGAATCCTCACCGAGACCGGACCGCGGGTGGTGTCCGGCGACGTCGCGGAGAGCGACAACTTCCTGGTCCGCGGGGACGGCCCCTCCCCGCTGCGGTTCTCCCAGGGCGTGCGGGCGCCGCGCTACCTCTACGTGGAGCACGCCAGCCGCGAGAAGGAGCTCTACGACCTGCGGCGGGACCCCGAGGAGAACCACAACGTCGTCGACCGGCCCTCCCGGCACCACGTGGTCGCCGAGCTCGCCCGGATGCTGGACCGGCTCCGCAACTGCGTCGGATCCGAGTGCGCAACCCCACTGCCGACTGATCTGCGTTCGAATTAAGTCACAGGAACCTCTTCCGCATCAGTTTCCCCTTCTGCCACAGTGGGTATCGGCTGTCGCGGGACCACTCGGGGTCCTGGGTGTCCGCTCCTGTCCTCAGGTGCGGCACAGCAGCACAAGAAGGGACAACGCTGGTGACTTCCCCCGCCACCTGGCTCCACCGCCGCCGCCCCCGGTCGATCAGGCTGACCCGCCGGATCAGGCTGACCCGTCCGGCCAGCCTGACTAGAGCCACCGCCCTCAAGCGGCTGACCGCCTCCACCACAGCCGGCGGGATGATGCTGGTCGGCACGCCGCTGCTGATGGAGTACGTCGTCCGCCCCGGCGACACGCTCTCGGAGATCGCCGAGCGTCATCACACCTCGGTCAGCCGGCTGGTGCAGAACAACGACCTGCATCCCTCGGGCAACCGGGTGGTCGCCGGGCAGACCCTGGAGATTCCCGCCGCGCACGGCCGCGACGCCGCGCCGCCCGCACCGGCCAGCAAGACGATCAGCCCGGACGCGCGCCGGATGGTGCGCTACACGGTGAAGGCCGGGGACACCCCCAGCGGGCTCGCGGTCCGGTTCCACGCATGGACCGCCGAGCTCATCGCGATGAACGGCTCGACGCTCCGGGTCGGCGAGCACATCCGCATCCCCGTCGTACTCGCCGCCGTCGCGCGCGAGCGCAAGACGCACTCGACGCCGTCCCCCGCACCGGCACCCTCCACGCCGCAACGAAGCCGCCGGGGCGACAACCTCGCCGACCAGCTCCGGAACCGACCGGACCCGAGTCGCGCCACCGTCCGCCGGATCATCGAGCGCACCGCCGTCCGGTACGGAGTCGACCCGCAGCTCGCACTCGCCATCTCGTGGCAGGAGGCGGGCTGGCAGCAGCACCACGTCTCGCACGCCGACGCGGTCGGTGCGATGCAGGTCATCCCCGCCACCGGTGAGTGGATGTCCGGTGTCGTCGGCCGGGACCTGGACCTGCTCGACGTGCACGACAACGTCACCGCGGGCGTCGCGCTGCTGAAGGTCCTCACCGACGCCGCACCCGGTCGGCAGGCGATCGCCGGCTACTACCAGGGCCTCGCCGGGGTGCGGAAGAACGGCATGTACGACGACACCAAGCACTACGTGGCCAACGTGCTGTACCTGAAGAAGCGGTTCGAGCAGGGCCGCTACCCCGCCTGACCACGGCTCGGTCTGACCGGCGCATCGCCCTTCCAGAGCTGACATTCCCGAACTTCCGGACACCGGAGCGCCCGCGGGATAGGTTTCGTCCGCACATATCAGAACCGATCCCAGGGGCACCAGTGACCACTCATTTCGTTCGTCGACTCGCGGCCGCGTGCGCGCTCGCCACCGCGGTGACCATGCTCGCGACGACAACGGCCAACGCGGAGGACATCGGTTATCGGGACGCCCGGCATGACGTCGTGGAGCTGACCTTCGACGAGAACGACCCGGATGCGGTGCCCCAGCAGTCCGCGAGCGACGTCCAGACCAACGTCGACCTGACCCGGGTGCGGTTCGGCCACGGCCCGAGGAACGTGACCATCCGCGCCACCTTCGTCGACCTGAAGCGCACGCGTCCGATCCAGCTCAGCGCCGCCGTCCGCACCAACAACCGGCGCACCTACAGCGTTGCGGTGCTGGCAGGCGACGGCGTACGGCGGGGGATCCTCATGGCCTTCGGCCCGCGCGGCCGCGAGCTGCGATGCGGCGCCACGAAGCGCATCGACTACACCGCCGACACCATCGCGGTCACGCTGCCGCGGACGTGTTTCGACCGGCCGCGCTGGGTGCGTATCTCGGCGGCGACCCTCGACTTCCTGCCGCCTGCCGCGGACAACCAGACCCGGATCGTCGCCGACCATCCTTTCGCGACCCGGCTCACCGGGCGTGCGGCCTTCAGCCCTCGTCTCAGCCGGGGCTGAGCTCAGCAGCAGGACGGGCGACCACAACGACGTGCACTCGAACCTCGTAACCGTCGTGCTCGAGCGTGGAAACTCGAGCGTGGAAAACCGCAAAGGATGACCCGGGAGTCGGTGACGGGAACCGAGAACCGGCGTCGGACGTCAAACCGGGCATGCACCTGCGCGCCCGCGTTCTCGCGACGCTGACGATGGTGTCCGCGTGCCAGCAGACAGTCGACTGCGGGCCCTGCTTCACGGCCGCCTGGGTCAACCCGGTGCTGCCTGCCGGCGTCGCGAACGGCGCGGTCCTGGAGATCTGTGCCGCCGACCTGCCCTGCACGCGCGAGACGATCGACAGTCAGGATCTCGACTCCGGAGGTCACTACAGCTCGGTGATCATCGATCTGCCCCGAGGGGCGACCTCGGCGGACACCGACGGGTGGAAGGTGCGCGGAACCGTCATCAACGGGACCCAGAGGTACGCCACGACCACTCGGCTCACCTTCATGGACGAGGAGGGCACCTGCGCCTGCGACCATTCGACCGGAACTCTCGATTTCGACCACTGAGGCTGGTCTCCGCCAGCTCGCGCAGGATGCGGGCGACCACAACGACGTGCACTCGAACCCCGTGGTCGACGTGCCTGAGCGTGGAACCGGCTCAAACGGGCCGTGACTGCACGTCGTTGTGGTCACTTCCTCCTGCGACTGCGAGGCCGGCCTCAGCGTCCCCCGGCTCCTCGGGCTCCCAGCGCAGCAGGTCCCCGGGCTGGCAGTTGAGCACCTCGCACAGGGCGGCGAGCGTCGTGAAGCGCACCGCCTTGGCGCGACCGTTCTTGAGCACCGCCAGGTTGGCGGGTGTGATCCCGACGCGTTCCGCGAGTGTGCCCACGGCCATCTTGCGCTTGGCCAGCATCACGTCGACGTCGACGACGATCGGCATCAGATCACCTCGTCCAGCTCGGACTGCAGGTGGTGTGCCTCCGCGTCGCGAGCGACCGCCCGGGCGAGCAGCATCCGCAGCACAAGCACGATCAGCGCGACCCCGGCAACCATCACGCCCATTCCCCCGATCAGGAGGACGATGCCCGGGGCGACAGCCTCACCCGGTGCGAGGACGACACCGAGTCCGAACGTCAGCAGGGAAGCCGCCGCGACCGCGCCGAAGATGATGTCCACGTACCGGAAGGCGGCGTGCGAGAACACAGTGTCCCGCTTCACCATCGTCAGCAGCTGCCACACGCAGACCACGGTGACCTGGACGGCCACGATGCCCAGGACCGCGATGACCAGGACGGGGACCCGCACGTCGGCGAGGCTCGGGTCGAAGTCCTCCTTCAGGTCGATCGCCAGCAGCGGCACCATCACCGCTTGCACGAACAGCGAGCCGGCAAGCACCATCGCGAGCACGACGCGCAGCGCGAGGACGGTCAGCTTTCCCATCAGGTCTCCCTCGATCGACTCACGACAGTAATATATCGATAAACGATGTGTGGTGGCAAGCGTTCTCCGTCGCCGGACCGGCAGCTCGCGTGTTCTCCGCCACGCCGCAGGAGCAGGTACGCCGGCCAGGTGGCCCACCACCCGTAAAATCGCGAGGTAAGCCAGCCCCTTCCCCTCTGGCGATTGTGAGGACGTGCACGTGGACAGGACTGTCGCGGACCCGATGATCGGGCGCCTGCTCGACGGTCGGTACCGCGTGGGTCCCCGGATCGCCCGCGGTGGCATGGCCACCGTCTACGAGGCCACCGACATGCGGCTCGACCGGGTGTGCGCGCTCAAGATCATGCACTCCAACCTCGGCGACGACGAGGACTTCGCCGGGCGGTTCGTCCGCGAGGCCCGTTCCGCGGCCCGGCTGTCGCACCCGAACGTGGTCGCCGTCTTCGACCAGGGCGACGACGACGGCACCCTGTTCCTGGCCATGGAGTACATCCCCGGCCACACGCTGCGCGACCTGGTGCGCAAGGAAGCCCCGATGGCGCCGGCCAAGGCGCTGGCGATGATCGACCCGATCCTCTCCGCGCTCGCCGCCGCCCACGAGGCCGGGATGATCCACCGGGACGTGAAGCCGGAGAACGTGCTGCTCGCCGACGACGGCCGGGTCAAGGTCGCCGACTTCGGCCTGGCCCGCGCGATCAGCGCCGAGACCCAGCACACCGCGACCGGTGGCATCCTGATCGGCACGGTCTCCTACCTCTCCCCCGAGCTCGTCGTCGACGGCAGGGCCGACGCCCGCTCCGACGTGTACGCCGCCGGCGTGCTGATCTACGAGATGCTCACCGGCCGCAAGCCGCACGAGGGCGAGTCCCCGATCCAGGTCGCCTACAAGCATGTGCACGAGGACGTCCCGCCGCCCTCGGACGAGGTGCCCGGGATCCCGCCGTACGTCGACGCGCTGGTCGCCCGCGCCACCGCCCGCGACCGTGAGCTGCGGCCGGCCGACGCGCGCGTCCTGCTGCACCAGGTACGACGGGTCCGCGCCGCCCTCGACCACGGCATCGCCGACGACCCCGAGCTGACCGCGGACCTCACCCCGACCACGCCGGTGCTCGCCATCGACAGCATCGACTACGTCCGCGAGGACTCGCCCACGATCGTCGATCCGCACGACGCCGGCCGCGAGAACACCTCGGTGATCGGCGCCCTGCCGGCCCGCCGCTCCCCGGGCACGGTGCCCGCTGACCGGCGGCCCGACCGCAACGGGCCGGGCGATCGGGGCAACGGTCAGCGACCACGACGCCGGTCCCGCAAGGGTCCGATCCTGCTCGTGCTCGTCCTGCTGCTCGCCGCGGCCGCCGGTGTCGCCGGCTGGTACTTCGGGATGGGCCGCTACACCGCCACCCCCGGCGTGATCAACCTCAGCCAGGCGCAGGCGGAGCAGAAGGTCGAGGCCGCCGGGCTGGCTTTCGAGGTCGCCGGCAGTCAGTTCTCCGAGACGGTCACCGCGGGCTCGGTGATCCGCACCGATCCGGCGGCCGGCTCGAAGATCCTCGAGGACGGCACCGTCTCCGCCGTGGTCTCCAAGGGACCCGAGCGCTACGAGGTGCCCGCGCTGCGTGGGATGAGCGAGGACGAGGCACAGGAGGCGCTGGACAAGGCGCACCTGAGCTTCGGGGACAGCACCGAGAGGTTCAGCGACAAGGTCGGCGAAGGCGTCGTGCTCCGGTCGCTGCCCGACCCGGGCACCGAGCTCAAGCCCGACGCCGCGGTGGATCTCGTGGTCAGCAAGGGCCCCCGGCCGATCAAGGTCCCCGACTTCACCGGCAAGGATGCCGAGAAGGCCGAGGCGGCGTTGGACAAGCGCGGCCTCGAGGTGCAGACCTCCAGCCAGCACGACGACGAGATCCCCGAGGGTGACGTGATCGCCCAGACACCGAGCGGCGGCACGCTCTACCGGGGCGACACCGTCCGGCTGCTGGTCTCCGAGGGCCCCGAGATGGTCCAGGTGCCCGACGTGAAGGGGGCCGGCGTGGACGACGCCCGCAACCGGCTCGAGGCGGCCGGCTTCGAGGTCCGCACCAAGCACAGCCAGTTCTACGTCGGGCTGGAGTACGTCGTCGCCAGCGACCCGAAGCAAGGGTCGATGGCCCGCAAGGGCAGCACCATCACGCTGTCCCTGGTCTGATCCCACAGCAGCGGACGAGACCCCCCACCTCCCCGACCGCGAGCCGTCCGGCCGGCTCTAGGCTTGTCTCATGTCCCCGGTCCCGACCTCAGCCGAGCGCGCCCTCCGCAACCCGATCGGCACCCATCTCAAGGTCGGCAAGGGGCTGGTCGCCGGCGCGCTCAGCGACGCCCAGCGGATCGGGGCGGAGGCCATGCAGATCTTCGCCGGCAACCCCCGCGGCTGGGCGAACTCCGCCGGCAAGCCCGAGCAGGACCGTGCGTTCCGCGACGCCTGCCACGAGGCCGGGATCCGGGTGTTCATCCATGCGCCCTACCTGGTGAACCTCGGCTCTCCCACGGCCGCGACCTACGACCGGTCCGTCGCCTCCGTGGCGCACAACCTGAAGCGTGCCGTCGAGATCGGGGCGGAGGGTGTCGTCGTACACACCGGCTCGTGCGTCACCGACGGAAGCACCGCGCAGGCCATGCGCCAGGTCCGGGACGGACTTCTGCCCATCCTCGACGCGATCGGCGGCTCGACCGGTGACCGCGGTCCGTGGCTGCTGCTCGAGCCGACGGCGGGCCAGGGGCAGAGCCTGTGCGCGGGGGTCGACGATCTCGAGGCGTATCTCGACGCGCTCGACCTGCATCCCCGGGCCGGCATCTGTCTCGACACCTGCCACGTGTTCGCCGCCGGCGCGGCCCTCGACGAGCCCGGAGGTACGACGGACGTGGTGGACCGGATCGTGGAGATCGGCGGTCCTGGGCGACTGCGCCTGGTGCACGCCAACGACTCGATGGACGTCCGCGGAGCGTTCAAGGACCGGCACCAGAAGATCGGGCAGGGCTACATCGGCACCACGGCGTTCGAGGAGCTGTTCGCCCACGACGCCACCGACGGAGTCCCGTTCATCCTGGAGACTCCCGGCTCCCGCGACGAGGACGACCCGGACATCCCGCTGCTCAAGAAGCTGCGCGACGCGTGAGCGCCGCACTCACCAGCGGGCGCCGGACCAGGCTGCTCGCCACCCTGGCACTGCTCGCGATGACAGCGTGCTGGGGCAGCACGTTCTTCTTGATCAAGGACCTCCTGGACCGGATGCCGGTGCTGGACTTCCTCGCCGTCCGGTTCGCCGTCGCGTCGCTCGCGTTGTTCCTGCTCTTCCCGCGTGCCCTGGGCCGGCTGTCCCGGCCACATCGCCGGTCCGCCGTCGTGCTCGGTCTGCTGTACGGGCTCGCCCAGATCCTGCAGACCGCGGGACTCGCGCACACCCCGGCCAGCGTGTCCGGCTTCATCACCGGGATGTACGTCGTGTGCACGCCACTGCTCGCTGCGCTGCTGCTGCACACCAGGATCACCGCGATGACCTGGGGCGCGGTGGCACTGGCGACCGTCGGACTCGGGGTGCTGACGCTCGAAGGGTTCAGCGTCGGGTACGGCGAGGCGATCACGCTGGTGGCGGCGATCCTCTACGCGCTGCACATCGTCGGCCTCGGCGCCTGGACGGACGCGCGTGCGGCGATGGGCATGACGATCGTGCAGCTGCTCGTGATCACCGTGGTCTGCTTCGTCGCGACCGTCCCGGACGGGATCGTGCTCCCGGACAACGCCGGTGACTGGCTCTCGGTCGTCTACATGGCGGTGTTCGCCGGGGCCCTGGCGCTGGCCGGGCAGACCTGGGCGCAGGCGCACCTGGCGCCCACGAGGTCGGCGATCATCATGAGCATGGAGCCGGTGTTCGCGGCGTTCTTCGCCGTGCTGCTCGGCGGTGAGCTGTTCACCGGGCGCATGCTCGTCGGCGGCGCGCTCGTGCTGACCGCGATGCTGGTCGTCGAGCTGGTCCCCCGACGAAGGATCGAGACCGAGGTCCCGCACATCGCCGTGTAGCGGACGTGCCGGCGCGGCCGTCGCCGCGAGTTCGACCGGCACGCCGGCGGCGGATCACTCCGGCTTGCGCTGCTCCGGGATGGTGCCGTTCATCAGTCCCCGTACCTCGGACTCGCGGTAACGTCGGTGTCCCCCGAGCGTGCGGATCGAGGTGACCTTCCCCGCCTTCGCCCAGCGGGTGACCGTCTTCGGGTCCACGCGGAACATGGCCGCGACTTCGGCCGGTGTCAGTAGTGCTTCTGTCTCCACGGGTCGCGTGTTCATGTGCGACCTCCCTCACTTTGTCGGTGACCACCACCCATTCTCCCCGGTGGTCTTTTCCAGTGTCCGTGCGCGCCGACAATCGGGTCAATGGCCCATACAGGCCATCAACCCGGGGAAGCGGGACTTAGCGGTTGCCCCCACCAACTAACCACGTTCGCCCCTCCTGCATCAGAAGCCTTTCTGCGTCCCGGAGACCCCACACGGCGTACGACGGACGCGGCCTCGTGCGCTCGGATCCCGGACGGCCGGTCCATGGGGTGGACGCACAGGGTAATGTCGAACACGTGCAGACGCCGACCTATCAGTTTCGCTACGTGCCCGGGGCTCCGAGGCAGGCAGCGACGTAGTCGCGTCCGCAGAACCAGCAACAACGCCCCAGGTCACGCATCCGGGGCGTTTTTGCATCCCGAACCGGTGCCGTGGCCGACCCCAACCGAACACCCGAAAGAGGAACACCATGGTCGTCGTGATGACACCGGAGGCAACCGACACCGACGTCGCGCGCGTCGTGGAGCGAGTCGAGAGCGTCGGCGGTGAGGCGTTCGTCAGCAAGGGCGTGGTCCGCACGATCATCGGCCTCGTCGGCGACATCGACTCCTTCCACCACCTGAACCTGCGCAGCCTGCAGGGCGTGGGTGACGTGCACCGGATCTCCGACCCCTACAAGCTGGTCAGCCGTCAGCACCACCCGCACCGGTCCACGGTCTGGGTCGGCAGCGACACCCGGGTGCCGATCGGCCCGGACACGTTCACGTTCATCGCCGGCCCCTGCGCGGTCGAGTCGCGGCAGCAGACGCTCGAGGCCGCGGAGATGGCCAAGGCCGCCGGCGCGACCCTGCTCCGCGGCGGCGCCTTCAAGCCGCGCACGTCGCCCTACGCGTTCCAGGGCCTCGGCGTCGAGGGCCTCGAGATCCTCGCCGGCGTCCGGGACACCATCGGACTGCCGATCGTCACCGAGGTTGTCGACGCCCGGGACGTGCCGACGGTCGCCGACCACGCCGACATGCTGCAGATCGGCACCCGGAACATGGCGAACTTCGGCCTGCTGCAGGCGGTCGGCGACGCGGGCAAGCCGGTGCTGCTCAAGCGAGGGATGACCGCCACCATCGAGGAGTGGCTGATGGCCGCGGAGTACATCGCCCAGCGTGGCAACCTCGACGTCGTGCTCTGCGAGCGCGGGATCCGCACCTTCGAGCCGTCCACCCGCAACACCCTCGACATCTCCGCGGTGCCGGTGGTCCAGGCGACCAGCCACCTGCCGATCATCGTGGACCCGTCGCACGCGGCCGGCCGCAAGGACCTCGTGGTGCCGCTGTCACGTGCAGCGATCGCCGTCGGCGCGGACGGGGTGATCGTCGACGTACACCCGGACCCGGAGACCGCGCTCTGCGACGGCCCGCAGGCCCTGCTCGGCGCGGACCTGCGTGCGCTCGCGCAGGCGGTGCGTCAGCTGCCCCCGGCAGTGGGACGGGTCGACGCGAGCACCCGGCTGCGGACCGACGACGCCACCCGCCGACCCGTCGCGTAGGCCGCTGCGTCAGGCCGCGAGCACCTTGGCCAGGACGGCGGCTGCGGTCTCGGCCTGCTTACGGGAAACGTCGAGGTGGGTGACGAACCGGACGGTGCGGGGCCCGACCGCGGAGACGAGTACGTCGGACTCGCGGGCCGCGGCCACGACGGCAAGAGCATCGGGCACCTCGACGACCACGATGTTCGTGTCGACGGTCGCAGGGTCCACCTCGCACGCCTCGGCGAGGAGCTTCGCGTGCTGATGGTCCTCGGCCAGCCGGTCGATGTGGTGCTCGAGGGCGTAGAGGCCGGCCGCGGCCAGGATGCCGACCTGACGCATGCCACCGCCCATCCGCTTGCGCCAGATCCGGGCCTCGGCGACGGCGTCGCGGTCGCCCACCATCAGGGACCCGACCGGGGCTCCGAGGCCCTTGCTCAGGCAGACCGCCATCACACCACTCATCCGGCCGTACTCCTCGAGCGGCACACCGGTCGCCACGTGGGCGTTCCAGATCCGGGCGCCGTCGACGTGCAGGCCGATGTCGTGCTCGTCGATGAACTTCCCCAGCTCGCGGATCGTCTCGGCCGGGATCACCGCCCCGCCGCCGAAGTTGTGGGTGTTCTCGATCGAGATCGCCGCGGTCGGCACGAAGAACGGTCCGAGGTCCGGCGCGAACATCGCCTGGATCGCGGGCAGGTCGATACCGCCGCGGACACCGGTCCAGGTGCGCATGGTCAGCCCGGTGAACGCACCGTGCGCGCCGAGCTCGGCCCGGGCGATGTGCGCGGAGGACTCGCAGAGCACCTCTTGTCCCACGCCGACGAGTGAGCGGACGGCCAGCACGTTGGCCATCGAGCCGGTGGGCGTGAACAGGGCGGCCTCGTGGCCGAACAGGCCGGCGACCTTCTCCTCGAGCGCGCGCACGGTCGGGTCCTCGCCGTACACGTCGTCGCCCACCTCGGCGCGGGCCATCGCGGCACGCATGTCCTCGGTCGGCTTGGTGACCGTGTCGCTGCGGAGGTCGATCATGCGGTCGGTTCGACCTCGGGTGCCTGCACGTTGCGCAGCATCTCGGCGACCAGGAACGCCAGCTCGAGCGACTGCACCCGGTTCAGCCGCGGGTCGCACACCGACTCGTACCTGTTGCCCAGGTCCATCTCGGCGAGCGCCTCCCCACCGCCCACGCACTCGGTGACGTCGTCGCCGGTGAGCTCGACGTGCACTCCACCGGGCCAGGTGCCCAGCGCCCGGTGCACGTCGAAGAAGCCCTGCACCTCGTGGATCACGTCGTCGAAGCGGCGGGTCTTGTAGCCCGACGACGCCTCGAACGTGTTGCCGTGCATCGGGTCGCACACCCACGCCACCTGGACGCCGGCGGCGGTCACCTTCTCCACCAGGTTCGGCAGCCGGTCGCGGATCTTGCCGGCACCCATTCGCGTGATGAAGGTGAGCCGGCCGGCCTCGTTCTCGGGGTTCAGCCTGCCGGCGAGCGCGATCGCGTCGTCGGGCGACGTGGTCGGGCCGAGCTTCACGCCGATCGGGTTCTTGATGTGGGACAGCAGCTCGACATGGGCGCCGTCGAGCTGACGGGTCCGCTCGCCGATCCAGACGAAGTGGCTCGACACGTCGTACGGCTCCTGCGTCCGCGAGTCGATCCGGGTCAGCGCGTGCTCGTACTCGAGGACCAGCGCCTCGTGACTGGAGTGGAAGTCGACCCGGTGGAACTCGTCGGGGTCGGCGCCGATCGCCTTCATGAACGTCAGCGCCCGGTCGATCTCGGCCCCGACCTGCTCGTAGCGGCGGCCCACCTGTGAGGAGCGGACGAAGTCGGTGTTCCAGGTGTGCACCTGGCGCAGGTCGGCGTAGCCGCCGGTGACGAACGCGCGCACGAGGTTCAGCGTGGAGGCCGAGGAGTGGTACACCTCGACGAGCCGCTGCGGGTCCGGGATCCGCGACTCCTCGGTGAACTCGAAGCCGTTCACGGCATCACCGCGGTACGCCGGAAGCGTCACACCGTCCCGTGTCTCGACGTCGGAGGACCGCGGCTTGGCGTACTGACCGGCCAGCCGGCCCAGCTTCACCACGGGCACCGAGGCTGCGTAGGTCAGCACGACCGCCATCTGCAGCAGCACCCGGAGCTTGTTGCGGACGTTGTCGGCGGTGACCCCGTCGAAGGTCTCGGCGCAGTCGCCGCCCTGCAGCAGGAACGCCTCGCCGCGCGCGACGGCCCCCAGCTTCTGCTTCAGCTCGTCGCACTCTCCGGCGAAGACCAGCGGCGGGACGCTGCGCAGCTTGCCGACCGCCTTGTCGAGGGCGACGGAGTCGGGCCAGTGCGGCTGCTGGGCGGCACCGAGCGCATGCAGGGTCTTCAGGTCAGGCACTGTCACCGTCCAAGACTACGTCCGGCGCCGCGGCCCGCCCGAATCGCGCCACCTGCCGGCCAAGCGAGCCCACGCGGGTGGTTATCCGGCACGTGACGCCGGCCAGCCACCCGCCAAGAGCCCGCGCCGTTGTGATCGGAGCGGTTCGGCTGACGACGCTCGGCACGGCGCCCTATCGTCCTGCCATGGGACTCTTCGACAGCTTCCGCGGCGAGCCAGCGACACAGCGGCCGACGACAGCTCACCATGAGTGCGCTCCCCCGGTCCGAGGGCAGTGCAGCTGCTGGGAGCACGTCGACGAGATCCTGGAGCTGGTCGTTCCCTACACCCGCGAGATGCAGCAGGAGCTGGGCGACGACCCGATGACGGTGGAGATGCTGATCGAGTGCGAGGCGCTCGGTGTCGAGCCGACCGAACCCGACGACAGGTGGATGACCGACCACACGACCGGGAAGAAGATCGGCCCGATCCACTGGCAGCTGTGGCTCGGCGACGAGGCCCGGGCCAGCTACGACGACGACGCACCGCTGGAGCTCGATGACTCGCTTGCGGCCCGGCCCGGCGTCGAGCGGGTCGTCTGGGAGGACCGGGAGGTCTTCCACGTCGTCGCACCGACCCTGTGCCGGGACGGGATGCTGGCGGCAGCCGCGCGGGCGCTGCTCGAGCCGCAGGTCCGGATCAGCTGACGAGCCGCCTCGCCCGACGGGTCGGCAGCACAGCGGGCTGCCTACGCGACGGGTCGGCAGCACAAGGAGCGACTCAGACGATGCGCATCAGGAGGATCTGGAAGACCTGCATGCTGACCACGAAGACCACCAGCGGCAGGGCGATCTGCCGAAGTGAGGCTCCGAGGCGACGGAGATAAACGGGGTCCATGTCACTGTGCTACCCCCATTGCCCGCCGTCACACAGACCCGGAACGAACCTTTACCGGAGCCCGATTCCGTATGTCCGATTGGTGGGTGAAAGCCCCGGCAAAATCTTCATCCGCCTGGCCTGGCACGGGTTTCAGGTTCGGCGGGCGACCTCAGTTGCCGGAGGTCGCTCCGGTCGGGTGCCACTCGAGCACGGCCGGTGACCGGTCGACGTTGCCGGCGGTGTCGGTGGCCCGCACGGACAGGGAGTGCCAGCCGGCCGCGAGGTCGGAGTACTGCGTCGTCGACCCGCACGACGAGAAGGGTGCACCGTCCAGGCTGCAGCCGAACGACGCGGGCTCGTTCGCGCTGATCGCCACCGCCCAGACCGGACCACTCGGGGTGGCGGTCGTCGCGGTGGTCTCGGGGGCGGTGGTGTCGGGGGCGGTGGTGTCGGCGGGGGCGGTGCCGGACGGCGCCTGTGTCCCGGGCGACGGTGCGGTCGACGTGGGACCGGTCGTCCCGGACCCCGACGGGGAGGACGGAGTCGGCAGAGTCGACGGCGGGGTCTCGAGCAGAGCACTCGGCCCGACTGACCCGGCCGGCCCGGTCTCGGTCGGCTCGGTCGGCACCGGCTGCGGGTCGGCGGGCGACCCGGTCGGTGGTGTCGCAGGCGGCTCCGTCCCGGGAGAGTCGGAGCGCGAGTCCGCCGCATGCGACTCCGGGTCCCTCGTCGACGGGCCACTCGCGGAGGGCAGCGGTGTCCTCAGGTCCCCGCGGGTCACCGACACCCCTGTCCGGGCGGAGACCGGGTCGCCTGCGACACCACCGCCGTGGCTACCTCCGAGCTGCGTAGCGACGAACACGACCCCCAGCACGCAGGCCACGGCGACCGCGGCCAGCACAGCGGCGCGGCCGTGCGTCAGTCCGGTCGCGGTGGCCCGCTTGAGGCGAGGGACGAGGACGGGAAGGTGGGGTCGCCACCGCAGCAGGTCCAGCAGCGGTCGACGTGAGCGATGACGCATGGTCTTCTTCCGAGATCAGGCGGCCGTCCCCCTGCCCGGCCAAGCGGGCAAACCCGAACAGTAGCAACCCGGGTCAAGGACGTCGATGCACCAGCAGTGGGAGTACGACGGACGCGCCGGCCCGTCGCAGGAGGGCCGCCGCGACAGTGACCGGCCACAGCGAGGAGCTGGCATCGACCACGAGGAGGACCGACCGGCCCTGCACCGACCCGGCGAGACCGTCCGCGTCGAGGGTGTCGCGCCAGTAGGCGGCCTCCTCCGCGGAGCTCATCTCACGCAGCCGGTCCGCCGACGGTGCCGCCCCGCCCACCACGCCACCCGCGCCACCCGCGCCACCCGCGCCACCCGCTTCACCGGCGCCGACCTCGAACGACGCACGCTCCAGCTTCCCCACGGACGCGAGGTGGTCGGCCACCGAGGCCGTGAACGCGACGAAACCGGACGCGGCAAGATCCACCACCACCTCCGGCCGGGCCGCCCACGACGAGCGCCACGAGGAGAGCATCCGCACACACGCCTCCGTCACGTCGGCGGGCGCGGCCGCATCACGCGAGAACACCGCCCCGATCGTCTCCCGCCACTCCGGGGCGTCGGCGAACACCAGCGTGCGGCCGACCTCGGGCATCTCGTCGGCCGCGATCCGGCCCCGGGAGCCGAACGCCCCGCCGGGCCACATCTTTCGCGGCTCGAGCTGGTGCACCTGGCCGCGCAGCACCATGGTGACCGCGTCGACCGTCGCCGACAAGGGCGCGGCGGCGAGATCCGGCGGCAGCTCGCCCCGGCACACCGAGCACCGTCCGCACGGCTCGGCGGTCGGGTCGTCCAGGGACTCCTGCAGCAGCTGCATCAGGCACCGCTCGCCACGGGTGTAGGCGCGCATGATGTCCGCCTCGCGCCGGCGCACCGCGACCACCCCGTCGTAGTGGCCGGCGTCGTACTCCCACGGCTTGCCGGTCGCGACCCAGCCGCCCTCGACCCGGTCCACCACCGCGTCGACGGCGAGCTGCTTGAGCATCAGCTCGACCCGGCCGCGGCGCAGCCCGGACTGGGCCTCGACCGCCGCCACGCTCATCGGCTCCCCCGCCGCGGCACCGAGCACGTCGAGCACCCGTCGCACCTGCTCGGGCACCGGGATGGTGGCGGTCGCGAAGTAGTCCCACACCCCGGTGTCGGCGTCGGAGGGCAGCAGCACGGCGTGCGCGTGCTCGATGGCGCGTCCGGCGCGGCCGACCTGCTGGTAGTAGGAGACCGGAGACGGTGGCGCGCCGACGTGGATCACGAACCCGAGGTCCGGCTTGTCGTAGCCCATCCCGAGCGCCGACGTCGCGATCAGCGCCTTCAGCTCGTTGCGGCGCAGCGCGTCCTCCAACGCCTCCCGCGTGGACGCCTCGAGCTGCCCGGTGTAGGCAGCCACCCGCACCGTGTCGCCGTGCACGGCCCGCACCGCCGCGGTCAGCCGCTCCGCGTCGGCGACGGTCAACGCGTAGACGATCCCGGACCCGGACAGCGACGGCAGGTGGTCGACCACCCAGGCGTACCGCTCCAGCGGGGTCAGCCGGTCCACCACCGACAGCTCCAGGCTGGCCCGCGCGAGCGCGCCGCGCAGCACCAGCGTCGCATCGCCCAGCTGCGAGGCCACGTCGTCGGTGACCCGTTCGTTCGCGGTCGCGGTCGTCGCGAGCACCGGGGTCGCCGGGTTCAGCTTCTGCAGCACGTCGGAGACCCGCCGGTAGTCGGG